>NZ_MOWM01000172.1 GCF_016082275.1 Variovorax sp. E3 | reverse complement strand
TGCGACAGCGCGACGCCGGCCACGCGGGCCTCGGTGTCCAGCAACTGGTCGAGGGCGGCCCGGCGAAGGCTGCCCAGCGCGCGCGCCATCGGCCGGACCCAGCTGTCCGAAACCCGGAGCCATTCGTTGATGTTCTCGCGCGTGGGGTAGCCGAACTCGAATTCGCCCACCATCGCCGCCCAGCTCTCGCGGCCCATCAGCGCGAGCGCGACGGGGCCGGCCTGGATCCCGGGCGCGTCCTTCGCGATCTCGGCCATGCCGGTGAACAGCGCGCTGGCGTTGGCCAGCACGCGCTGCGCCTCGGCCTCGTTGGTCTTGCGCTTGGCCGTGACCATGGCCAGCGTGTTGAGCATGGCCGACTGCAGGTCGACGAGGTTCGCCTCGACGTGCTCGGCGTAGTGCAGCAGGCGCAGTTGGGCCAGCCACCCGGCCTCCCACTCGGGGCCCAGCACCGAGGCCAGCGCGCGCAGCGTGGAGCGGCAGCGGCGGTCGTGCGCTTCGAGCGCCTGCTCGACGGCGGCGATGTCGCGCGCCACCTCGCCGATCGCGCCCACCAGGTCGCGCTTCCTGATGGCCTTGCCGCGATGCTCCAGGCGCGGGCCTTCGCTCTTGGCGATGCCGTGCTGCACCGCCTCCAGCGCGGCCTTCTCGTGCCGCAGGGCGTCGAGCCGCTCGAGCGTGCCCGAGAGCGACTCGGGATAGAGCGTCGGCAGCGCCGCGGCCGCCTCCGAGGCGCTGATGCGGTCGAACAGTTGCTCGGCCGTGTGCTGCGAGCGCGTGACGGCCCGCCCCAGGTACACGCCGCGGTAGCGCCGCTTGTACGACTCGCGGTCGTACTCCGCGTCGAGCGCTGCGCCGCGGCTTCGCGGGTCAGGGCTTCGGGCGTCGGAACGACGTGGCTGATCAGGGCGGCGCAGGCGCGTTCGCGAAAGACCGGCGCGTCGTCGAACAGTTCCCATGCGGAGCTTTCGCGGGTCTCGGCCGGGAGGTAGATCTTCTTGGCGTTTTCCTCGCGCTCATGGCTGGCCGGGTGCGTGGCCCACATGCGCGACACCGACACCCTGTCGCGCTTGAAGATTCGGTGCGCCGCCGGGCCGTCCGCCGGCGCGGGCGGCGGAACGCCATAGCCCGGGTCGTCGTAGATCGCGCGCAGCTTGCCGATGATTCCCGACTGGATGTCGTAGAGGTCGGGCACGGCGCGGCCCTTGTGCAGTTGCTGGTTGGCGAACTCCAGCGTCCGGTCCCAGGCCGCATCGGCCGCCTGCATCTTGTAGAGCGCGTCGATCAGCGCGTCGCTGCCCGCCAGGCTCACCGACACGCGGTCGGCCTGGAACTCCATTTCGCGCGACAGGGCGCGGTCGGCCAGCACCACGAGGCGGAACAGGCTGTCCACCACCGAGCGGATGGACCACACCAGCAGCGAGAACAGCCAGCCGATCCAGGCAATGCGCACATCGGTGCGCGACAGGCCTTCGAGAAAGCGGTCGAGCCCGTCGCGCTTGGCCACGATGTGCGCCGCGATCTGCTGCGCCAGGTAGACCCATCGGCCCACCGCCATGCTGCGCTGGGCGAAGTGCCCGAACTCGTGCGCGAGCACCGCCTTGAACTCGGAAACCGTCAGTACGTTGACCAGCGGCAGCCCGATCTCCAGGTTCTTCTTCGAGGGCAATAGGAAGTTGAGCAGCGACAGGTCGTAGAACACCGCCGCATTGACCCGCGACGACACGTACACCTTGGCCGGCCGGGGCGCCCGGGCTTCGTCCGCGAGCCGATGCAGGAAGGCGAAGAGCCGGGGCTGCTCGGCCGCGGTGATCTCGGTCAGGCCGCCCATTTCGCCGCGCCGCACGAATACCAAAGCTTTCAACATGAACACCGCGAGGAACGCGGCGCCGAAGCCCACCAGCGTCAGCAGCATGCCGTCGCGCGAACCGTAGAACGAGGCCCGGAAAGACATGTACGCCTTCCAGGCCAGCCAGCCCGAGAACAGCAGGTAGGCCCCGACAAAGACCAGCAGAGCCACCATCGCCAGCCAGGCCTGCCGCCGGTAGGCGGGCGATGCCTTCGCGAGTTGACTCCCTGCGCCAGCGGGGCCCGCTGGATAAAGTTGATCCGCCATGTTGTTCCCTCTTCCTCGCACAATTCGTTGTTCTTCGGAATTGCCGGCAACACCCATCGGTCCATGCCGCCGATAATTCCGCCTCGTTATGTGCGGATTCTTACATCTGCAAAAGAAACAGACAGAGGGAAAAAAGTTGCTCGAGAAACTCAATGAATTCACCGAAAGCCACGGCGAGCTGCGCCGGGGCCGCGGGCTCGTCACGGGCACCATCGCGCTGAGCCTGGGCATCCTCTGCTTCCTCGGCGTGCTGGCCTTCCATTTCCCGCAGTACCTCACGACGCCGGAGCTGCGCAAGAGCTACAACGTCGACGTGATGCGCTTCATCCTGCTGGCGGCCCTGGTCATCTCGGGCGGGCTGTCGCTGGTCAACATCATCTTCAACCGCTCGCGCTGGCTGTCGTCGGCCGCGTTCCTGCTGGTGGCGGCCTCGGCGCTGCTGGGCGGGCACAAGGTGCCGGTGCACGACTTCGCGGACAACACGCCGTACATCGGGCTGGACTGGTTCATCCTCGACCTGCTGGGCTCGTCGCTGATCTTCATCTTCATCGAGAAGCTGTTCGCGCTGCGCAAAGACCAGCCGGTGTTCCGTGAAGAGTGGCAAACCGATTTCCACCACTTCGTGGTGAACCACATGATCGTGGGCTTCGTGCTGCTGGCCACCAACCTGATGGTGCACAAGCTGTTCGGCTGGGCCGCCAACGACGGCATCCGCGGCTGGATCGGCAACCTGCCGTTCTGGGCGGGCATTTTGCTGATCATCCTGGTGGCCGACCTCGTGCAGTACTGGACGCACCGCGCCTACCACGAGGTGCCGGTGCTGTGGCGCCTGCACGCGGTGCACCACAGCGTGAAGAGCATGGACTGGATGGCGGGCTCGCGCCAGCACATCCTGGAGCTGCTGATCACGCGCACGCTGGTGCTGGCGCCCATCTACGTGCTGGGCTTCAGCAAGGAAGTGATCGACGCGTACATCGTGGTGGTGGGCTTCCAGGCGGTGTTCAACCACTGCAACGTGAGCGTGCGGCTGGGCCCGCTGCGCTACATCATCGTCACGCCCAACTTCCACCACTGGCACCACAGCCAGGACATCGAGGCGCTCGACAAGAACTACGCGGCGCACTACGCCTTCCTCGACTACATCTTCGGCACGGCCGTGAAGAGCACCAAGCTCTGGCCCGAGAAGTACGGCGTGCTGGGCGACTACGTGCCCAACGGCTTCTTCAAGCAGTTGAAGTTTCCGTTCGTCTGGAAGGGCTGATGCGCGCCGCGTTCAAGACCCTCGCGGTCGTCGTTGCCGCGAGCGCCGCGCTGCTGCTCTCGGCCTGCGCCACGCGCCTGGACCTGCCGACCAAGGACGCAGGCCTGCGCCTGCGGGTGCAGAGCTCGGTCATCGCGCCGGGCAACGGCGGCGAGCTCATCGCGGCCAGCGCGCTGGAGCCCGGCGACATCCTGCTGACCTCGATCGCCACGGTCAACTCCTTCGGCATCCGGCTGGGCACCTTCTCGCCGGTGAGCCATGCGGTGCTGTACCTCGGCGACGGGCAGATCGCCGAGGCCGTGGGCACCGGCGTGCGCGCCCGCCCGCTGATGGAAGTGGTCGACGAAGAACAAATGGTGGTGGCCTTCCGCGTGCCCGGCGTCGATGCCGAAAACGCCGGGCGCATGCGCGCCTGGGCCATGTCGCAGGTCGGCGTGCGCTACAACACCGTGGGCGTGCTGCTGAACGCGCCCTTCGTGCTGAACCGGCGCCTGTGCGAGCTGCCGCTGGTGCCTGCCGCCGTGAGCCACTACTGCATGAGCGGCATGGCCATGGTGCAGTTGGGCGCGAGCCGCGACGACCAGTTCTTCTGCTCGCAGTTCGTGCTCGAGGCCTACAAGCAGGCTGGCCTGCCGATCACCAGCGCCGACCCGCGCTGGGTGAGCCCGGCCGACCTGCTGCACATGCGCGAGGGCGACGTGCCCTCGATCGCGGCCACGCAGCCGCTGCGCTACGTGGGCCACCTCAAGTACAACCCGCCGCCGTTGCTGGCGGCCGACGGCCCTTGAGCGCGGGCACAGTGTCCCGCTTCGACGTCGTCGTCATCGGCGCCGGGGCGGCCGGGCTCTTCTGCGCCGGCGTGGCCGGCCAACGCGGGCTCAAGGTGCTGCTGGTGGACCACAGCGAGAAGGTGGGCGAGAAGATCCGCATCTCGGGCGGCGGGCGCGCCAACTTCACCAACCGCGACCTCGACGTGCGCGCGCCGCAGCGCCACTTCATCGGCGACAACCCGAACTTCTGCCGCTCGGCGCTGTCGCGCTATGCGCCGCAGCAGTTCATCGAGCTGGTGCAGAAGCACGGCATCGCCTTTCACGAGAAGCACAAGGGCCAGCTGTTCTGCGACGGCTCGTCGCAGCAGATCGTCGACATGCTGCTGGCCGAATGCGCGGCGGGCGGCGTCGAGCGCTGGCAGCCCTGCAAGATCGGAAACATCGCATCGACGGGCTCGGGCAGCTATCAAATCGAGAGCAGCCGGGGTCTGATCGAAACGCCCAAGATCGTGGTCGCCACCGGCGGCCTGTCGATTCCGCAGATCGGCGCGACCGACTTCGGCTACCGCATCGCCGAGCAGTTCGGCCTGCGCGTGGTCACGCCCCGCCCGGCGCTGGTGCCGCTGACCTTCGGCGGCGACGCCTGGGCGCCGTACGCCGAACTGTCCGGGCTGGCGCTGCCGGTGCGCATCGAGACCGGGGCCAAGAAGGAAAAGACGGCCTTCCTCGAAGACCTGCTGTTCACCCACCGGGGCCTGTCGGGCCCGGCGGTGCTGCAGATTTCGAGCTACTGGAAGCCCGGCGCCCCGCTGACACTGGACTTCGCGCCCGGCGTGAACGTGGCCGAGGCACTGGGCGAAGCCAAGCTGCGGTCGAAAAAGCGCATTGCCAACGAACTGGCCGCGCTGGTGCCCTCCCGGCTGGCCGACGCCTGGGTCGGGCAGGACCCGGCCCTGCAGCGCCCCGTGAACGAAGCCGCCGACAAGGCGCTGGCCGCCCTGTCGGAGCGCATCGCCCGCTGGCAGATCACCCCCAGCGGCACCGAAGGCTACAAGAAGGCCGAGGTCACGGCAGGCGGCGTCGACACCCGCGACCTGTCGTCCCAGACCATGGAGTCGAAGCAGCCGGGCCTCTTTTTCATCGGGGAAGTGGTCGATGTGACGGGCTGGCTCGGCGGATATAACTTCCAATGGGCCTGGGCGAGTGCCCAAGCGTGCGCAATCGCGCTATAATCGCGGGCTAACTCTGGCCTCCCCTCAACGGCCGCAAAAGATTTTCAGTTGAGGAACCCCGGCTTTGGGCCTCGATCTCCCCGAGCCAACTTCATTTCAACGATTCATCAATGACCACCATCCGCGTTAAAGAAAACGAGCCCTTCGACGTCGCTCTGCGTCGCTTCAAGCGCACCATCGAAAAGCTCGGCCTGCTGACCGACCTGCGTGCCCGCGAGTTCTACGAAAAGCCGACCGCCGAGCGCAAGCGCAAGAAGGCCGCGGCCGTCAAGCGCCACTACAAGCGCGTGCGCAGCATGCAGCTCCCCAAGAAGCTGTACTAAGCAACGCTCCAGGCGACTGGCCCTCGACGAAAGTCACAGCCAGCGCCTCGTTGCCTCAGCCGCGCCAGGGAAACCTGCCGCGGCTTTTGTTTTTCCGAAAGGTTGCGAAATGACACTCAAAGAACAGATCACCGAAGACATGAAGACGGCGATGCGCGCCAAGGACTCCGAGCGCCTGGCCACCATCCGCCTGCTGCTGGCCGCCATGAAGCAGAAGGAAGTCGACGAGCGCGTGGAGCTCGACGACGCCATGGTCGTGGCCATCGTCGACAAGATGGTCAAGCAGCGCAAGGACTCGATCGCCGCCTTCACCACCGGCGGCCGCATCGACCTGGCCGACAAGGAAGCCGCCGAGATCAAGGTGCTCGAGGTCTACCTGCCCCAGCGCATGAGCGCCGAGGAAACGCTGGCCGCGGTGAAGGCCATCGTGGCCGAGCTGGGCGCCAGCGGCCCCGGCGACATGGGCAAGGTGATGGGCGTGGTCAAGACCCGCCTGGCCGGCAAGGCCGACATGGGCCAGGTCAGCGCCGCCGTCAAGTCGGCACTGGCAGGCGCCTGATGATGGGCACCGGCAGCCCCAGCGCCCCGATCCTCAAGGCCTGCGCCTGCCTGGTCGACGCACGGGGCCGGCTGCTGGTGTTCCGCCATCCCGAGGATGGCAACATGCAGCTCCCCAAGGGCACCATCGAGCCCGGCGAATCGCCCGAGGCGGCGGTGCGGCGCGAGCTGCTCGAGGAGTCGGGCCTCGACTTCACCGGCCCGCTGCAATCGCTGGGCACGCTCGACCGCGAATGCGAGGCCGGCGTCGAAGGCAACACGCACCGCCACCCGCAGCTGTGGCACCTGTTCTTGATGCGCGCCGAGGCATCTGCCCGAGATCTTCGCGCACACGGCCACCGGCAGCCCCGAAGAAGAAGGCCTGGTCTTCCAGTTCCACTGGCTCGAAGCGGGCGAGCCCCTCGACGACTTCGCCCTGCCCTACCGCCAGAGCATCGAGCGCGTGCGCGCGGCCCTGCTGCTCGCGGCCTGAGCCGGCGCTGCGGCGCCGCTGCCGCCGGCCGTCACGCCAGGGCGCGCACGACCATGTACAGCCCCAACAGCGCCAGCCCGATCAGGAAGCAGCGGCGAAACACCGCCACCGACAGCTTCTGCCGCAGCCAGGTCCCCAGCACCATGCCGCCGATGGCCGGCGCCAGCATCGCGACCGAGCCGCCCAGCGCCGACATCGGATAGCCCCCGTTCCCCGCCAGCCCGATGGCCAGCACCACCGTCGAGGTGGTGAACGAGATCCCCATCGCCTGGATCAGCGAATCGCGCTGGAACCCCAGCGCCTGCAGGTACGGCACCGCCGGCACCGCGAACACACCCGTCACCGCCGTCACCAGCCCCGTGACGATGCCCACCAGTGGCCCCATCCAGCGCGCCTGCGCGTCGCTCACGTGCAGTTGCCGCCCTGTCAGCCCCCAGACCGCATAGACCCCCAGCGCCACCCCCAGCGCCACCGAAGCCCAAGCGCCGGCCGGCACGCCCAGCCACAGCGCGCCGCCCAGCGTGCCGATCACCACCCCCACCTGCATGCCGCCGATGCGCCGCAACACCGCCATGAAGCTCGTGCGCGGCCCGGTCTGCCAGACGTTGGTGACGAACGAGGGCACGATCAGCAGCGCGGCCGCCTGCACCGGCGACATCCACACGGCAAGCAGCGCCATCGACACCGTCGGCAGCCCCAGGCCGATCACGCCCTTGATCACCCCCGCCAGCAGGTACACCGCCGTCACGGCGGTCCAGAAAATCATCATGTCGTGGGTTGGCATCGTCATCGCGGCGAGTCTGCCGGCGAAGCAGGCGCCTGAAAATGCGGCGTTCGCAGAGCGGGCCTCAGGCTGGGCCTGAGGCTCCTGGTGCACACTCCGGCGGATCATGCGATTCGATCTCACCGACCTGCGGCTCTTCCTCAACGTCGTCGAAGCGGGCAGCCTCACCGGCGGCGCCGGGCGCTCGCACATGACGCTGGCCTCGGCCAGCCAGCGTGTGCGCGGCATGGAAGACGCCCTGGGCACCCCGCTGCTCACGCGCCATGCCCAGGGCGTGCGCGCCACCGAGGCCGGCCGCACGCTGCTGCACCATGCGCGCGTCGTGCTGCAGCAGATGGAGCGGCTGCGCGGCGAGCTCGGCGAATACGGCCAGGGCCTGAAGGGCCACGTGCGCTTCATGTGCGGCACCTCGGCGCTGACCGAGCATCTGCCCGAAGTGCTGAGCCGCTTTTTGGCGCAGCACCCGCGCATTTCGGTCGACCTCGAGGAGCGCGCCAGCCCCGACACCGTGGAGGCCCTGCGCGCCGGCTTGTGCGACATCGGCATCGTGTCGGACGCCATCGACAGCGAAGGCCTCGAGTGCCACCCCTTCCGCCGCGACGACCTCGTGCTCGTCATGCCGCGCGGCCACGCACTGGCCGGGCGCAAGCGCCTGCGATTGAGCGAAGTGGTCGACAACGAATTCGTCGGCCTGCCCGCCGACAGCGCGCTGCAGCAGCTCATCACGCAGCACGTGCGCGCGCTCGGCAAGCACCTGGCCTACCGGGTGCGCGTGCGCAACTTCGAGGCCGTGTGCCGCATGGTCGAGTACGGCATCGGCGTGGGCATCGTGCCGCAGACCGCGGCCGAGCGCTGCGCCCGCTCGATGAAGATCGCGCGCGCCTCGCTCGCCGACCAGTGGGCCGAACGCACGCTGATGGCCTGCGTGCGCTCGTCGGAGGACCTGCCGCTGAATGCCCGGCGCATGCTGGAGCACCTGATCGCGCCGGTCGAAGGCGCTGCTGCCGAGGCCCCTACGGCCGCGAAGAAGTGACCGGCCGCCCCTGCCGCGCCCGCGCCGCCACGAAAGCGTCGAAGGCCTCGCTGCTGGTCTTGCGCGGCACGTAGCCGAAGCGCGTCTTCAGCGCCGTGTTGCGCAGCACCGGCCGGTAACGCAGAAAGTCGAGCTGCTCCGGCCCGTAGCGGCTCACGCCCAGCGCGCTGCCCACCGACAACGCGGCCTTCAGCACGCCGGCCGGCCAGTCGGTCGCGCGCTTGCCCAGCCGCGCGGCAATCTCGTGGATCGTCAACGCGCCGTCGCCCGCGAGGTTGTAGCAGCCGGGCGGCGCGCCGCCCAGCGCATGCGCGATGGCGCCCGTCACGTCCTCGTCCCACACGAACACGAACGGGCTCGCGCTGCCGCGAATGGCAATGAGCCGCTTCTTCTCGAACAGCGCGGTGATCTGGTTGTCGACCCGCTCGCCGAGGATGGTGCCGATGCGCAGCACCGTCTGCGCGAGCGCCGGGTGCCGCGCGCGGCAGTCGGCCAGCAGTTCCTCGACCTGCCGCTTGTGGTCGGCATAGGCGAACACCGCGTTGCCGCGCAGGGGCTGCGACTCGTCGATCCATGCCGGGTTGTCCGCGTGGTAGCCGTAGGCCGCGCCGCTCGACGACACCACGATGTGGCGCACGCCGTTGGCCATGCAGGCCTGGAGCACGTTGCGCGTGCCGCCCACGTCCACCGAGTGCTCGAACGCGCGGTTCGAGTCCTTGCCGGGCGTGACGATCGAGGCCAGGTGCACGACCGTGTCGATGCCGTGGCCGGCCATGGCGGCGGCAATGCCGTCGTCCCGCACGTCCTGCCGCAGGTAGGTGACGCCGGGCAACTGCCGCTCGGGCGGCACTTCGCGCACGTCGAGCGCGACCAGGGCTTCGAGCGTTCCCTGCGCCACCAGTGCAGCGAGCACGCCGCGCCCCAGGAATCCGTCGCCGCCCGTCACGAGCACGCGCCGTGCAACAAGCCCTTCGCTCATGGCTTCACGGGCTTGCGCCCCCACCAGCCCGCGAGCGCCAGGCCCGCGATGATGTCCCAGAAGCCCCACACGCCCGCCACCACGGCCATGCCGCCGAGCCCGCCGAAGAAGCTGAAGATCAGCACCAGCCCGAGCCCCGAGTTGCGGATGCCCACCTCGATGGCCACCGCGCGCCGGTCGTAGTCGCCCAGCCCCGAGAGCCGCGCGCACAGGTAGCCCGTGCCGAAGGCCAGCGCGTCGTGGATCACCACCGCCAGCAGCACCAGCCCCACGTAGTCCAGGAAGAAGCGCCAGTTGCCCGCGATGGCGCCCACGATGAAGACGATGAGCGCGACGAAGCTCACCACGCCCACCGGCTTCTTGATGCGCGCCGTGAGCCCCGGCAGCTGGTGCGAGCACGCCACGCCCAGCACGAACGGAATGCCGATGATCATCACGATGTGCCCCAGCATGTCCAGCGGGTCGAGCGCGATGGTCTTCAGCAGCGGCGCGGCCGTGGGATGCATGCCGCCCCAGAACGCGAAGTTCAGCGGCATCACCACGATGGACAGGGCATTGGAGATGGCCGTCATCGACACCGACAACGCCACGTTGCCGCGCGCGCGGTGCGTGAGGATCTGCGAGATGTTCCCCGGCGGACAGCAGGCCACGAGGATCATGCCCAGCGCGATGCTCGGCCCCGGCTGCAGGACGAGCGTGAGCACGAAGGTCACGGCCGGCAGCACCACGAACTGCGCGCCGACGCCCACCGCCATCGCGCCGGGCATGCGCGCCACGCGCCTGAAGTCCTCGATGCGCGTGTCCAGCGCAATGCCGAACATCAGGAAGCCCAGCACCACGTTCAGCAGCACCAGCGAGGCGGGGTTGAAGTGCAGGCGTATCTCGTCGACTGGCAGCATGCGTGGGGCCTCCCTCGTTCGTTGTCGTCGTTGCTCTTGTTCGTCTTCAGCCGGGCTCGGCCAGCGCGGCGGCCGCGTTGCGCACGGCTGCGCGGTAGGTGTCCTTGTGCACGTAGTACGCCATGCGCTCCAGCTGCAGGTACTTGAACCCGCCCGACAGGTCGGGCGGCGGCCCCTGCACCGCCGCGCGCAAGGCCCGCGCCTTCGGCGAGCCGCCGGCCTTGGCGCGGAAGTAGCGCGCCACCAGTTCGGCCTGCTCGTAGCGCCCCTGCCAGCCGATGCCGCTGGCCTCGATCATCCCGAGCACGGCGATGTTCTCGAAGCGCGGCGAGAAGATGTTCAGGTACAGGCGCGGCGCCATGCCCTGCCAGTTCAGCAGCTCGCGGTCGATGAACGGGTAGTGCAGCGCATAGCCCGTGGCCGCCAGGATCAGGTCGTAGTCGCGCGCGCTGCCGTCCTTGAAATGCACCGTGCGCCCATCGAGCCGCGCGATGTCGCCGCGCACGCCGATGTCGCCGTGGCCCACGTAGTGCAGCACCAGCGAGTTGACGATCGGGTGCGACTCGTACATCTTGTAGTCGGGCTTGGGAAAGCCGAAGCGCACCGGGTCGCCGGTGAACCACTGGAGCACGGTCGAATCGATCTTCTGCTTGAGCCACGGCGGCAACGGGCGCTTGCCGCCGAGCGTGTCGGCCGGCTTGCCGAACACGTACTTGGGCACGAAGTAGTAGCCGCGCCGCACCGAGATGTCGACGCTGCTGGCGTAGTGCACCGCATCGACCGCGATGTCGCAGCCCGAGTTGCCCGCGCCGACGATCAGCACGCGCTTGTCCTTGAAGAGTTCGGGGTGCTTGTAGTCGCTGGTGTGCAGCAGCTCGCCGTCGAAGCGGCCCTCGAAGCTCGGCCGCTTGGGCTCGGCCAGCGTGCCGTTGGCGATGACCACGCCCTTGTATTCGGCGGTCTCCACGCGGCCGTCGGCGCCTTCCACGCTCACGCGCCAGCGCGTGTCCGGCGCGTCGCTCACGGGCTCGACGCGCAGCACGCGCGTGTTGAAGCGGAAGTGCTCGCGCAGCCCGAAGCGGTCGGCGAAGTCGCTGAAGTAGCGGCGCAGCTCGCGGTGGCTCGGGTAGTCGGCCACCGTGTCGGCCATCGGAAATTCCGCGAACTCGGTGGTGCGCTTGCTGGAGATCAGGTGCGCCGAGTGATAGACCGTGGAGCGCGGGTTGTCGATGTCCCACAGGCCGCCCACGTCGCTGTGCGCCTCGAAGCCCTGGAACGGCACGCCGTGCTTGTGCAGGTTGCGCGCGCCGGCCAGGCCGGAGGGGCCGGCGCCGATCAGCGCGATCTGTTCGTGGGTCGGTGCAGTGCTGGACGTCATCGGGCGGGAGGCTCCTTCGAAAGACCGGGAATGGCGGTGGCGCCCTCCTCGCCCACGCGCGGCTTGCGCGGCTGCCCGCGCAGCACGCGGTCGTGCAGCTTCTCGGGCAGCAGGTCGAGCGCTTTCGAGAGCCAGCCGATGCGGCGCGGCAGCACCACCTTCTCGCGGCCCGCGCGCAGCGCGGCCAGCAGTTGGCGCGCAGCCTCGTCGGCCTCGAGCAGGCCCGGCATCGCGAAGCGGTTGCCGGCCGTGAGCGCGGTGCGAATGTAGCCGGGGCTCACCGTGTGCACGGTGAGGCCGGTGTCGCGCAGTTCCGCGCGCAGGCTTTCGAGATAGCGGATCAGCCCCGCCTTGCTCGCGCAGTACGCGCCGTTGCCGGGCATGCCGCGCCAGCCCGCGATGCTGGCCATGCCCACGAGCGCGCCGCGCCGCTGCGCGCGCATCGCGGCCAGAAAGGGCTGGAAGGTGGTGGCCGCGCCCAGCAGGTTGATCTCGAGCATGCGGCGGAACACCGCGAGGTCGTCGGCCTCGGCCGTGTCGTAGCCGCCCGCGACACCCGCGTTGGCGATCACGAGGTCGGGCACGCCCGCGCGCGCCATCCAGTCGGCGGCCATGGCCTGCATGGCCGGGCCCGAAGACACGTCGGGCGTGTACGCCGTGCATTGCGCCGGCGTCGGTGCCAGCGCGGCCAGTTCGGCGAGCCGGCCCGCGTCGAGCCCCACCAGCGCCACCTTCGCGCCCGCGCCGATCAGCTCGCGCGCCAGTGCCTGGCCCAGGCCACCACAGGCCCCGGTGAGGACGACGTTGCGATACGGCAGAGGCACGGGCATGGACGCGATGGCTCCGGGTGGCAAAACCCGGCCACTTTAGCCGCGCATGCGCGCCGCGCCCCCCGGCATTTCCCCTTGCCTGGGCGCCGCTCGCTGAAGGCTTGCTGAAGCCGTCAGGCCCCGGCAGCTTCCGGAAACTCGATCTGGATCTTGACGTCGGTCGCGCGCCCCGCGGCTGCTTCCTCGAAGGCCTGGATGCCGTCCTCGAACGCGAAGGTGCGCGAGATGAAGGGCTTCACGTCGACCTGCCCCGACGCAATGAGCGCCAGCGCGCGCGGGAAGATGTTGGCGTAGCGGAACACCGACTCGATGCGCACCTCCTTCGCCTGGATCGCGACGATGTCGAAAGGCACCTGGGCGGCGGGTATGCCCACCATCACGAGGCAGCCGCCGGGGCACAGCAGCTCGAAGATGCCGTCGAAGGCGCGCGTGCTGCCGCTGGCCTCGAACACCACGTTGGCGCCCCAATCGTCGGTGAGTGTCTTCACGGTGTCGGCAAGGTCGGCTTCGCGCACGTTCACCGTGGTCACCGCCGGGTTGTGCGCGAACAGCGCGAGCTTCTCGGGCACGAGGTCCGCAAGAATCACGCGCGCCGCGCCGCCCGCCAGCGCGGCCAGCGCCGTCATCGCGCCGATGGTGCCCGCGCCGATGACCACCGCCACGTCGCCCGGCTTCAGCGCCGCCTTCTTCGCGGCCTGCAGGCCGATGGCCAGCGGCTCGACGATGGCGCCCTCGCCGAAGCTCACGTTGTCGGGCAGGCGGAAGGTGAAGGCCGCCGGGTGCACCACGAAGGGCGTGAGGCAACCGTGGATCGGCGGCGTGGCCCAGAAGCGCACGGCCGGGTCGAGGTTGTAGATGCCTTCGAGCGTGGCGCGCGAGTCCATCCGCGGAATGCCGGGCTCCATGCACACGCGGTCGCCGGGCTTCAGGTGCGTCACCTGCGCGCCCACCTCGCCACCACGCCCGAGGCCTCGTGGCCCAGGACCATCGGCTCGTTCACCATGTAGGGGCCGATGCCGCCGTGCTGGTAGTAGTGAACGTCGCTGCCGCACACACCCACGGTGTGCATGCGGATCTTCACGTCGCGCGGGCCCATGTGCAGGGGCATGTCGATGTCGCGCAACGTGAGCTCGTGCGCTTTTTCCAGAACCAGTGCTTTCATTTCTTTCGTCCTTGAAGGAGTGTGTTTGTGTGAGTCAGTGCAAGGGGCCGTCGGTGCGAAGCAGCGAGGCGCCGGTGTCGATGTCGAACAGGTGCACCTGCGCCGGGTCGGCCACGAAGCGCACCGCGTCGCGCAGGCGCGGGCATTGCGCGGAAGGCATCAGCGCGGCGACTTCGCTCTCGCCCCGGCCGAAGCTCACCAGCACCTCGTTGCCGAGGTATTCGATGAGCTGCACCTCGCCGGCAAAGCCGCCGTCGCGCCCGCCCTGCGTGTCGACCTGCAGGTGCGCGGGCCGCACGCCCAGCGTCACGCGTTCGCGGCCCTCGAGCGCGAAGCGGCGCGCGTCCACGCACACCGTGCCCTCGCGGCCCGACAGCTCGAAGTGGCCGCCGACGTCGCGCACCGCCATCTCGACCAGGTTCATCGGCGGCGTGCCGATGAAGCCGGCCACGAAGGCCGAGCGCGGGCGCTCGAAGATCTCGCGCGGCGAGCCGACCTGCTCGATGCGCCCGTCGCGCAGCAGCACGATGCGGTCGGCCAGCGTCATGGCCTCGTGCTGGTCGTGCGTGACGTACACGGTGGTGGTCTTCAGCGCCTGGTGCAGCCTGGCGATCTCGATGCGCATGTGGTTGCGCAGCTTGGCGTCGAGGTTGGACAGCGGCTCGTCGAACAGGAACACCTTGGGCGTCTTGATCATCGCGCGCGCAATGGCCACGCGCTGCTGCTGGCCGCCCGACAGCTCGGTGGGCTTGCGCTGCAGGTAGCGCTCCAGGCCGAGCGTGTCGGACACCTCCTTGATGCGCGCGTCGATCTCGGCCTTGGGCACCTTCAGCCGCTTGAGGCCGAACGCGATGTTGTCGCGCACGCTCATGTGCGGGTACAGCGCGTAGTTCTGGAACACCATGGCAATGCCGCGCTCCTGCGGCGGCAGGTCGTTCACGCGCTGGCCGCCGATCAGCAGGTCGCCGTCCGAGATGTCTTCCAGGCCCGCGAGCATGCGCAGGATGGTCGACTTGCCGCAGCCCGAGGGGCCGAGGAACACGACGAACTCGTTGTCGGCCACGTCGAGGTCGAACTGGTGGACGACCTGCGTGTCGCCGTAGCGCTTGATGATCTTGTGACAGCTGATGGCGGACATGTTGTTCTCTGGAAGGGATGGGGTGCGGTCTTGCGCCTTCCCCCTCTGGGGGAAGGCCGGGATGGGGGCAGGCCTTTGCAAGCGCGCCGTCGCCGA
>NZ_MOWM01000171.1 GCF_016082275.1 Variovorax sp. E3 | reverse complement strand
AATTGCCGTCGGCTCTGGATGCGCCGCTTGCCCCCATCCCGGCCTTCCCCCGGAAGGGGAAGGAGCAATACCAACAGGTCACTCGTCGTGCGAGTCGTGCGTTGCCACCGCGCCGCGACGCCAGTAGCCCGAGGCCCGCGTCCACTTCGGATTCCCACCGCGCTCGCCCACCAAGTGCGCGCGCAGCGCCTTCGCCACGGCCGACTCGCAACCCACCCATGCATGGAAGTCCCCGGCCGGCAGCTTCGCGGCCTTCAGCGCGTCGAGCAGCGCAGGGCTGGTACCCGGCTCGGCGCCCTTGCGGTGTGCCCAGTGCAGCGTGAGTTCGGCCCGGGTCTCGAACGGAATCTCGTCGGCCTCGCCGTCGACTTCCGCGAACACCACCGCGCGCGCACCAGCGGGCAACTCGGCCAGTCGCCGAGAGATGGCGGGCAGGGCGGTGTCGTCGCCGATCAGCAGGTGCCAATCGAATTCGGTCGGCACGATGAACGAGCCGCGCGGCCCGCCCACGCCGAGGATGTCGCCGGGCTTGGCCTGCTCGGCCCACTGCGTGGCGGGGCCGGCTTCGTGCAGCGCGAAGTCGATTTCGAGCGTACCGGCCTGGGCGTCGTGGCGGCGCGGCGTGTAGTCGCGCATGGTCGGGCGGCCTTCGGGCCAGACCGGGCCGTCGGGGCCGGCGGTCGGCAGCGTGAGCTTGCCGGTGGCGGCGTCGGGAAAGAAGATCTTGGCGTGGTCGTCGAAGCCGGGGCTGTTGAAGCCCGCGAGGTCGTCGCCGGCGAGGGTCACGCGGATCAGGTGCGGCGTCACGCGCGCCACGGTCTTGACCGCGAGCCGGCGAAAGCGCAGTTCGTGGCGCACCCGGCGCGGCGTGCGGTCGGGCGTGGTGGAAGCAGATGAAGTACTGAAGTCAGTCATTGCAGGTTCCTGGGTTACAGGGCGGGTTGAGATTCGGGGAGGGCGCAGGCCGTGGAGAGCGCCTTCAGATCTTGTCGATCTGCTGCGCGGCGGCGTCGAGCACGGCCGCGAAGTCGTGCGCCTGCTGTTCGGTCAGCGGCGTGCCCGACAGGCGCATGCGCATCGCGAGCTTGAGGTTCTCGATGGCGCGCGTGACCTGCGGCGGGCGTCCGCCGCGCGGGCCGGCGCCGTCGACGCCGCCGCTCATGCGGGCCATCATGGCGTCGGCCATTTCGCGGTTGGCGGCGAGGAATTCGCGGCCGCTGTCGGTGACGCTGTAGCGCTTGCGCCCGCCGTTGTCGGCGGTTTCAACGCTCAGGTAGCCCAGTTCTTCGAGCAGCGTGAGCGTGGGATAGACCACGCCGGGGCTCGGCGCGTAGCTGCCGCCCAGGCGGTCTTCGATGGCCTTGATCAGCTCGTAGCCGTGCGCCGGCTTGTCGGCAATGAGCTGCAGCAGCACGAAGCGCAGGCCGCCGTGGCCGAACACGCGGCCGCCGGCACCGCCGCCGCGTCCGCCGCCACGGTGTCCGCGACCGCCGGAAAGACCGTCTTCATGCTCGCCGCGGGCGGTGCGGCAGTGGTGATGGCCGAGATGGAAATGTCTCATGGTGGGCATCCTTTGTGATGTGTATCGGAATTATTTTAGATATATCTAAAACAAAGTCAAACCGATATACACCAGGAGCCCACGACACGGGCGTGGTTTCAGGCGGCGTGGCTGGCCCGGTGCCGTTGCAGGTGTTCCATCGACAGTTCCAGGCCGACGTGCGACATCTGCACGGCCGCGCCTTCGGCCGACCCTTCCGCCGCTTCGGCCACGCGCTCGAACATCGCGGCCTCGTACGCCGTCACCGCTGCAGCCCAGTCGCCCGGCTCGGTCAGCGCGGCGGCCAGTTCGACGGCGTCGCGCATCGCGGCGTTCACGCCTTCGCCGCCGAAGGGCGACATCACGTGCGCCGCGTCGCCCAGCAGCGTGAGCCCGCGCCTCGGTGTCCAGCAATGGCCGACCGGCAGCGCGTAGATGGGGCGCGGCACGAACAGGTCGTTGCTGGCGCGAAAGAGGTCGGTCAGGGTGTCGGCGTAGCCCGCGAACTCGGCAATCAGCGCGCTGCGTACCGCAGCGGGCGACGCGAAGTCGAAGCGCTTTTCAGCCCAGTCGGGCGGCACGCGGAAGATCGCGTAGCCGCGAATGTGCGCATTGCCGTTGCGCTGCGCGATGAGCATCTTGCCGTCGCCCTCCACGTCGAGCTTGCCCCGGCCGACGAGCGTCGAGAGCGCGGGGTGGCTGCGGTCCACGTCGTCGATGCCGAACTCGACGAAGGTCAGGCCGCTGTACTGCGGCTTGTAGGGCGAGAGCAGGGGACGCACGCGCGACCACGCGCCGTCCGCGCCGACCACCAGGTCGAAGGGGCCGGCCTCGCCGTCCGTGAACAGCAGGTTCCAGCGCCCGCCCTCCTGCAGTCGCGCGTCGCGCAGGGTGCAACCCCATTGCACGCAGTCGGTCGGCAAGGAGGCCAGCAGCATGTCGCGCAATGCGGTGCGGTCGATCTCGGGGCGGTTGCCGGCAGAGGCGTCGGGCTCCTCGAAGAGCACGCGGCCCGTCTTGTCGAGCAGGCGCGAGCCCTGGTCGTCGTAGCGCGCGACGCGCTTGAACTCGGCGTCGAGCCCGGCGCGCTGCACGGCAAGCAGGCCCGAGTCTTCGTGCAGGTCGAGCGTGCCGCCCTGGGGGCGCGCGAGCGGGCTGTGCTCGCGCTCGAACACGGTGGCCCGGATGCCGGACAGATGAAGGATGCGCGCCAGCGTGAGGCCGCCGGGGCCGGCGCCGACGATGGCAATGCGAGGGTGGGAATGCATTCGGGTTGCTCCGCGAGAAAGATAGGTTCCTATTTATATTAACATAGGAGCCTATGAAAGTAGAATGCCGTCCATGGCAGAAATTCCCGACACCCATCCCCTGAAGCTCATCGGCCACCTGACCCGCGGGTTCATTCGCCTCGTCGACGGCGGCCTGCGCGAGCTGGGCCTGGCGGCGGGGCAGTTGCCGGTGCTGGTGTCGCTCAAGAAGAGCAAGACGCTGTCGCAGGCCGAGCTGGCGCGCATCGCGCAGGTCGAGCAGCCCAGCATGGCGCAGCTGCTGGCGCGCATGGAGCGCGACGGGCTGGTCGAGCGCGTGGCCGACCCGCAAGACAAGCGCAGCCGCCTGGTCTCGCTCACGCCGTCGGCCGCCAAGCGGTTGCCCAAGGCCAAGGCGCTGATGGACGCGCATGTGGAGCAGGCGCTGGCCGGCTTTTCCGCCGAAGAGATCGAGCAATTGACCGCGCTGCTGCTGCGGCTCGACGCGAACGTCGCGCGCATGGGCGGCAACTGAGTCTGGCGACCACCACCCGCGCGTTCCCGGCCGCCGTGCCGCCCGCCGCTGCAGGGCTTGGTCGAGCGCGGAGCCCGTCTCCCTTTTTTATTACTGCGGTGCCAGCACCTGCCGCAGCGCCGTGATCTTGGCCTGCGGTGCGTCCTTGCGCCAGATCAGCCGCGTGTGCGCGTACCGGAACCTGGCGCTCAGCGCGTGCACCCCGAGCCGCGCGCGTTCCGCATAGGTGCCGAGCACGCTCGCCGGCACCAGCGCCACGCCCATGCCGATGGCCACGCACCCGAGAATCGCGTGGTACGAGCCCACTTCCACCATCTGACGCGGCACCACATGGGCGCGCGCGAACCAGTCCTCGAAGCGCTTGCGGTGCGGGCACCCCGGGTGAAACACCAGCAGCGTGCGGGCCTGCACGTCGCGCGGCGACGCAATGGGCGGGTGCTTGGCTTCGGAGATCAGCACCATCTCTTCCTCGTACACGGGCACCGAGGCCAGCCGCTTGTCTGACGCCGCAATGGCGATGAGCGCCGCGTCGAGTTCGCCGTTGAGCACCTGCCGCGTGTGGTCGGTCGGGTCGCCGATGTAGAGCTCCAGCGTCACGTCGGGGTGCGCGTCGTGGAACTTGCCGAGCGGCCGTGGCAGGCGCACCGCCGCCGTGCTTTCCATCGCGCCCAGCCGCAGCACGCCTGAAGGCTGGTCGAGTTTTACGGCCTCGGTGGCTTCCTTCGCCAGGTCGAGCAGCCGGTCGGCGTACTGCAGCAGCACGCGACCGGCCGGCGCCAGTTGCAGCCGCCGCCCTTCGCGGATGAACAAGGGCGCGGCGAGCTTTTCTTCAAGCGCCTGGATGCGCGCCGTGACGCTCGACTGCGCCCGGTGCAGCGACTCGGCCGCGCGGACGATGCCGCCCGTTTGCACCACTGCCCGAAAAACCTGCAGGTCGGAGAGTTCCATGGCATCGCCTTTTCCGAATCGTTCGTTCTGAATAATTCATTTTATGAGAATGCTCTGCAGACCCAGACTCGGTGCCCAGCCATTGAAATCATCGAAGAAGGAACACATGAAGATCGGAGTCATCGGTATCGGCGTCATGGGCGACCCCATTGCGCGCAATCTGAAAAAAGCCGGCATGCGCGTCACCGTGCACAGCCGCACGCCCGCGCGTTGCGAGCCGCTGAAGCAGCTGGGCATCGAGGTCGCGGGCAGCCCCGCCGAGGTCATGGCCGCGAGCGACGCGGTCATCCTCATGCTGCCCAGCAACGTGGAGACCGACCAGGTGCTCGGCCGCGATGCCGAAGGCCGCGTGACGCTGCCGGTCGAGGGCAAGACCATCATCCTCATGGCCACCGTGGCGCCGGCCTATTCGCAGGCGCTGGGCCACGCGCTCGCCAGGGAGGGCGCGCGCTATGTCGAGGCGCCCGTGTCGGGCTCGAAGACGCCCGCGCAGACCGCGCAACTGGTGGTGCTGGCGGCCGCCGCCGATGCGGCGCATATCGACGCGGTGCAGCCCGTCTTCGACGCCATCGGCAAGAAGACCGTGCGCTGCGGCGAGGTGCCTTCGGCCATGCGCATGAAGCTCGCGACCAACCTGCTGCTCATCGCGAGCTTCGAGGCCATCACCGAGGCCGTGCACTTTGCCGGCGGCATGGGGCTCGACGTGCGCCAGTTCCTGGACATGGCGCTGGCCGGCCCGCTGGCCAGCGACGTGATGCGCACCAAGCGCCCAAGCTGCTGGCCGACGACTTCGAGCCGCAGGCCGCCATTCGCCACGTGCACAAGGACATCAGCCTGGTGTGCGAAGAAGCGGCGCGGCGCGGGCTGTGGCTGCCGATTTCGCAGGCCAACCGCGCGCTGTTCGGCGTGGCGATGGCGCAGGGGCAGTCGGAAGACGATGCGGTAGCAATCATTCGCGTCTTGCGCGACGCGAAGCTGGGGTAATCGCTAGCAGTCCGGGCCTCGCGGCGGCGGCCGGCGCTGCTACCCTTCGAAGCGCTACGTACCATTCCATTTCAGCCGTACCCGGATGTCCGATCTTCCTTTCAGCCCCGCGGCCGACCGCAACAAGCAACCCATCCTCGATGTATTGAGCCGTGTCCTGGGCGAGCGCGGCTCGGCCCTGGAGATTGCTTCGGGCACGGGCCAGCACGTCGCGTGGTTCGCGGCGGCCATGCGCCAGTGGATCTGGCAACCGAGCGACGCCGACGCGCGCATGCTCCCCGCCATTGCAAGCCGCGTCGCGCAGGCCGGGCTGCCCAACCTGCAGCCGCCGCTCCTGCTGGACGTGATGGCCCCCGAGTGGCCCTCGCAAGGAGGCGCGTTCGCCGCACGGGGCTTCGACGCCATCTACTGCGCCAACATGCTGCACATTGCGCCGGCGGCCACGTGCGCGGCGCTCATGGAAGGGGCCGCGCGGCATCTGCTTCCGGGCGGGTTGCTGATCACGTACGGCCCTTACTTCGAGGAAGGCGGCACGCCGGCGGCCAGCAACCTGGCATTCGACGAAGACCTGCGCGGCCGCAATGCCGCCTGGGGCATCCGCCAGTTGCAGGACGTCGAAGCCGAGGCGCGCCGATCGGGGCTCGCGCTGAAAGAGCGGCATGCAATGCCCGCGAACAACCTGCTGCTGGTGTTCGGCTTCTAGAAGGCCGTTGCCGAAAAGGCCGTGCGCGGCCTGCTAGCCTCGCGGCCATGGCCCAGACCCCGCACCCCCTCGCGTCCTACTTCTGGAGCGGCGACACCATCCGCAGCCGAAGCGTGAGCGACGTCGTGCTGACAGGCACGCTCGATGTGCCGATGCCTCCCGCGCGCCTGGTGGCCGACTGGGAAAGAGAAACCGCCTCGCGCCTGGACCTCGAACCCGGCGACGTCGAAGAGCTGCCCCTGGCGCGCGCACGCATGCGCTGGCCCGACTACAAGCACTGCGTGCAGGCCGTGTCCGACTGGGCGCGCACGGTCGATCCCGGCCTGCCGGACGTCATCGCCGCCAGCGACGTCGCGCTCATGACCTGCCGCGGCGCGCGCTACCACCACGACGGGGCGCAATACGGCGGCGCTGCCTTCTGCAACCTCTTCGTGAGCGAAGACAAGGGGCTCGACCTGCACTTTCCGTCGACAGGCCACCGCATTGCGCTGACCCGGGGCACCGTGGTGATCTTCGACACGGGCCGCCCGCATGCCGTGATCCGGCGCGGCGCCAGCGGCTTCGACGCAGCCGACTTCGGCCCGGGGCAAGACTGCACCCAGGTGTTCCTGACCTGGGAGCTTTCCGTCGAGCACGCCGACGTCGGCCGCGCGCTTCAGGTCGCCTTCGACATCGACCCTTCGACCGCTTCGCAACTCAGCGAAGAGCAAGTGCGGGTGAACGGCGCGCAGGCCACCGTATGCCCGGATTCCGGCCAGTGGCGCAAGACCGACTGAGCGCCGCTACGGAAAGCTCGCGGGCGACGAGAAGGGCTGGTCCGCGTCCACCACGAACATCACCAGCGCGTGCAGGTCTTCCGTGCCGCTGCTTGAAACCTGCATGGCCATGCCCGCGCCGTGACCCGGCTCGGGCTGCCCCGGCCCCACGCGCAGTACGCCGTGCGGGCTGCGAATGCTCTGCTCCCCGGCCAGCACCAGGAACGCCTCCGACCCGGCGTGCATGTGCACGGGCGTCGTGCTGCCCGGCGGCCCGCTGGCCTCGTTGATGCGAAGCAGGTAGTGCGCCGCGGCGACCCGCGCAATCGGCCCCACCTCGGCGACCCTGCCGCCGCCTGCCGAAGCGCCGCCGGCCGGCCCCAGCGTGAAGAGCCAGACCTTGCCCGCCGACTCGGCCACCAGCGCCCACGGGCCCGCGGCGGCCTGCGCCTGCTCGCGCGTGCTGAAGTTGTCGATGCGCCAGAAGAGCGGGCCGGGCGGCAGGTCTGCCACCGTCTTCTCCGCCAGCCTGCGGATGGCCAGCGGCGGTTGCGCTGTTTGCGCCGTTTGCTGTGCCTGCACCGTCTGCGCCGTCGCGACCGGCGGCATGAGGCACGGAGCCAGTGCCATCAGCAAACCCACGAGAAACTGCCTCATGAAGACACCTCCTTCGCGCATGGCGCGGCCAGGAGCGGCCCGCCGCCGGTTTCACCCTATCATTTTCCCGGCGCCGAGGGTGCGTTTGCCGGCCTCGGTTACAGCTGTATGCAGGCGGTGCGCGCCCCAGGCACGCCCTGCAACCGGATGCGGCATACTGCCACCCCCCAAACTCGCCAGAAACCTACTGAATGGACAAGGAAGTCGACCCCCGCGTACTCACCGTGATCGATGAGATGCGACTGTCAGGACCACGCTCACGCCGGTCGAAATCGTCGCCAAGATGGGTGTGTTCGACGCGCGCGACAAGCCATTCGAGCACGCCTGGCTGGCGACCGGCGACAACGTCATTGCCACCATCTGGGGCGAGTACGTCAACGTCGGCGCCGGCGGGCGCTGGTTTTTGCTCGAGTCGCTCGACGTGCACCACCGCCCCGGCGGCGGCGAGCGCAGCGCCAACCAGGTCCAGCGCGCCAAGGACCGCCTGGCGCTGCTCAAGCGCACCTTCGACGCCGGCCAGGGCTTCCGCGCCGTCGTGCAGACCAACCGCGTGGCCATTGCCGAGCTCGAAAGCAACAAGGGCGCGAAAGTGTCCACCCGCGTGCGCGACGACGACGAATGGCACGTTGCCACCTGGGAGCCCGAGCACAAGCTCGCCGTGCTGGTTCGCGGCCCGCGCGGCTGGGAGCCTTCGGCCGAAGAAATCCAGGCCGCCAAGGCGCGCGGCAGCGTGCCGGCGGAGCCCGAGCCTGCCGCCGCCGCTGGTGGTGCCGCCGCCGTGTCGTCCGCGAAGCTCTCGCCGGCCGAAGTGCAGGCCGGCGCCATGGACTACGTCATGCGCCATTTCAAGGGCTACGGCTACAAGGCCGAAGACGTGAGCGGGCAGGGCCTGGGCTTCGACATCGAAGTGTCGAACGCCAAGGGCGCGACCTTGCTCAAGGTCGCGGTCAAGGGCACCGCAGCGGGCACGCCCAGCTTCCAGGTCACCAGCGAAGAGCGCGCGAGCTCCGTGCGCGAGCAGCTCTGGCGCCTGCTGGTGGTGATGGACGTGCTCGGCCCGACGGCACAGCACAAGATCTACAAGGCGACCGAAATGACTTCGGCGCCCGGGTTCGATCCGCTGAGCTGAGCCCCGGCGAGCAAGCAGCCCCGGCGGCGGGGCGCTTGCGTTTTCCGGCAGGGTCGCACAGTTCAGGGCCTGCTGCGCTGCTCATCTTCTTTCATTGGAAGGACCGTCTTGGCGACCGTGCTCATTCCGATTCCGTCCAGTGACTTCGATCCGACCGAGACCGCGGTGCCATGGCAGGTGCTGGTCGCGCGCGGCCACACGGTGAAGTTCGCCACCCCCGACGGCCAGCCCGGCCGGGCCGACGACCGCATGCTCACCGGCCGGGGGCTTGGCGTTCTTGCGCCCATGATGAAGGCCGATGCCAACGGACGCGACGCCTACGCGCAGATGGCCCAAAGCCCGGCCTTCCTGCACCCCGGTCGCCATGCGGCGCAGGGCCCGGAGGGTTTCGACGGCTTGCTGCTGCCGGGCGGCCATGCACCGGGAATGAAGCCCTACCTTGAATCGCGCGAGCTGCAGGCGCTGGTCGCCGCCACGTTCGCGCAGGGCAAGCCGGTCGGGGCGATCTGCCATGGCGTGGTGCTGGCCGCGCGGGCCAGCGACGCCCACGGCAAGTCGGTGCTTCATGGGCGCAGGACGACCGCGCTCACCCGGCAAATGGAGCTCATGGCCTGGGCGCTCACGGCGCTGTGGCTCGGCCGCTACTACCGCACCTACCCCGTCACCGTGCAGGACGAAGTGAGCGCGGCGCTTGCCAGACCGGATGACTTCGTCACCGGCCCGGTGAGCACGAGGCGCGACACCCCATCGAGCCTCGATGCCGGTTTTACCGTGCGCGACGGCAACTACCTGTCGGCACGCTGGCCGGGTGACGCGCACCGGTTCGCGAACGAGTTCGCGGCCATGCTGGGCCAGGGCTGAACCGGACTGCTCATGAAGATCGAAGTCCACCGGCAAGCGTGCTCCTCGCAAGACGACCAGCTCGGGCCGCTGTCGATGGCGTACGAGCTGCCCGACCGATGCAGCGTCGAGGAACTGCTGCGCGCCGTCATCGCCTCGCGCTTTCTGCAGTTTTCGTCGACGCACACAGCCATGCGCTGTTGCGTTGCGGGTGTGGAGGTGGCGACGGTTTTCAGCCCGCACGTTGTGCCTGTTCGCGAGCCGATCTTCATCGTTGATTCGGCCACTCTGGTCCGGCGCTTTGCGTCGAACCGCCTCGACGTTGAATTTGTTTTCGTGCGCGCCTGACGAGCCAATCACCGCCGACTGTCAGTGCTTTGTGTCTCGCCGCCGCGCTGCGGCAGATAGCGCTTCGATTCGAGAATTTCTCGACGAATTCTTTTTCCCTACGCGGCTTCTGTTCTCTACAGTGAATGCCCCAGCGACAAGGCGCCCCGCCATGTGGGCGACGAACACGTGAAAGGAATGCGCTTCCCCGGACTGACGAATGACTGAATGAATGAGTGAACCGCTTTGCCTCGCGGCGGGTTGTCGATGCGCTTGTGCGTTGACGCGAATGCGGGGTATCAAAAGGCGACGGCCAGGGTGCGTCAACACCCTGACCGTCTGACCAATGACGTGCACCAACTTTGGAAAGAGAGCACACCAATGGCTACTCGAATTATGGCCCGGCGTTCCACGCCCAAATTTCGCCGGGCAGTCACCCCAAGAGCTGCCACCCCGACAGGCGACGCCGCAAGATCCCTCCTCGAAAACAAAGCCACGCAGCTGCGCACGCTGCTGTGGTGCTGCTATGGGGAGTGCAGCGAATGGTTTGAAGAGATAGGGCCGATGCGGAGGGATCACATCATGTGGATTGCTGCGGATATGGCGGAAGAGGTGGAGGAGTTGGTGCAGGGGTGTTTGGGGGGGTAGGGAGGCTGCATAAGCACCCATATGGCTGGCACGCATGTGTGGTGCATCTATTCAGCCAAGACTGGAGTTCTTTCGTCCGCTATGCAGCGGCTGCCGTCGTTCGACGTCGTTGGTAAGAAATGCCACTTTCGGCTGCGGACCGGTCGTTCGCCCCAAGGCAGATCCGCGGCGCTTCCCATCCATCCATCCGCGCCGGCCGAGGCTCGGATGGTGACTCCTGCGGCGTCATCCGAAGCACAAGGCACAATAGGACTGAAGCAGACCTACTCATCGCCGGAAACCACCTGGAACTGACGACAGCGTTGCATGCCGATGATCGTTCGGACCGGTACATGGTGGCGATCAAAGTCATCGGCGTCTTCGGCACGACTCGACGACGCTGGTGCAGGTAAATGTCGGGTAAGGCGCTACCTCGTCACAGAGGGCCGGATAAATCGGAGAGAGTCAGATTGACTACTACAGCGGCGGACACGCGCAGTGAAGCGGAGCAACTGGCACATGTACATTGAACGCGTTCAGATCGAAGAAGGCTTCCTTGATGGCCTTGACGTTACGTTTTTACCTGGTTTAAACGTTGTTATCGGGGCGCGCGGGACCGGCAAGACATCACTAATTGAACTCGTCAAGTTCTGTCTGGATGTCAAAGGCCACACGCTGGAAACCAGCCGGCGCAGTTTTGATCATGCGCTTTCGGTGCTTGGTAATGGCCAAGTCACCGTTACTATTTCCGACGGAAACCGCAAGGTGGTGGTTAGCCGAACGGCGTCTGATATAAAACCGCGCGCGTCCGAGCCGTACGTTGCCCCATTCGTTTTCTCACAGACGGAGATCGAGAGTGTCGGGCTCCAGGCCAGCGGGCGCCTCGGCCTGCTCAGCGGATTTTCCGGTGTGGCAACCGACAGCGCGGCGGAGGGCGACGCTGCGGCCGAGGCGCGCTCATTGACGGCACAGTCGCAACGCTCAGGCGCGAGATCGAGGAGCTGCAGCGTCGCGTTGCCGAGATTCCGGCCATCGATGCAGAGCTGGAGAAATTGGCCCCCTCAGAGCAGCAGCTTTCGGCGTTGTCGGCGGAGGCCGCCAAGCGTAAGTACGAGCTCGATGCGCTTGCGGCTGACATGTCGACAAAATCGGTTGGTCAGGTAGTTCTCGACCGGTTCAAGCAAGGTGTGGTTCGCTGGCGGTCGGCAATCGCAGCAGCGGCACGGGAAGTGCCGAGACCAGAGGAGTGGCCGGCGAGTGCCGACGCTGATCCGCTGGCAGCTGTTCAAGCCCGTATTGCGAAAGCGCAAGAACACCTGAGGTTTGCCTTGGATGAGCTGGGTCAAGCCGAGGCCGATGTTGGGACTTTGTCGGACTCAAGAAACACAGCACGCCTCGCATTCGATGATCGCGCGCGTCAGCTGCGGAAGGAACTTGAAGCGCTTCAGGCTGGGGCCGGCAACATTGCACGCCAGGGCATACAGCTTCGCGAGCGAAAGGCGCAGTTGGAGGCGCTGAGGGATTTGCTCGCGCAGAGAACGGCGGACCTCACGACGCTGGTTGGAAAACGCGGGACGGTACTGGATCGGCTGGAAGAGCTCCGCGACGCCCGCTTCCACGCCAGGGCGTTGGTCGCCAGCAATTTGAACAAGGTTCTCGCCCCCCGGATACGCATCGCGGTCAGCCAGGCGGGTCAGTTCGACGCCTTCAGTTCCGCCATCGCCGACGCGTTGAAGGGCAGTGGCTTGCGCTATGGCGACCTTGCACCGGCCTTGGCAAAAAAGATCAGCCCACGCGAGTTGCTGGAGGCGGCGGAATCGGATGACGTTGCCTTCATAGCAGACGCGACCGGAATCACGCTGGATCGCACGGCCAGGCTTCTTGCTCATCTTCGCGAAGCTGATCTTGGTGCTCTTGGCACGGCTAGTGTTGAGGATCTTGTTGACTTCCAATTGCTTGACGGAGCCGACTACAAAGACATCAGCGAACTGTCGACGGGTCAGCGCTGCACGGTGGTATTGCCAATTGTGTTGCGACACACGGATCGGATGCTGATCGTGGACCAGCCTGAAGATCACATTGACAACGCATTTATCGCTGATACCTTGATCTTGTCGGTGCTAGCTCGTGACCCGGCGAGCCAGATCATCTTCACGTCTCACAACGCCAACATTCCAGTGCTCGGGGGCGCGAATCACGTGGTGCAGCTTGGGTCAGACGGAAAGCGAGGCTTCCCGCTTGCCTCTGCGAGCTTAGAAACGCCGGCGATTGTGCAGGCCATTACTTCCGTGATGGAAGGAGGCCTACAGGCATTTGAAAAGAGGCGGTCCTTCTATGGACGGCACAAGAGCACGTGAACAGGGGCGAAGCACTTCAACAACTGGCATCGGGATCGACGCACCTCCGTCGAAAGGCGGCTCGGGTTCTGGTGCGGGATGCACAACTGGATGATCTCCCCGCGCTACGCTCTGCTCGCGCGAACGAGGCTGACTCTTACGCACGGAACAGCCTTGACCGCGCTTTGGCTCGGCTGACCAACGCGCTTCCTTCAGTCGAAGCGCCCGTGCCGGAAGAAACGGAAGAATCGTTGCGCAGCCGGCGCCAGATTCAGGCTCGCGCCGCAGAGTGGGTAGCAGGGCTGCTCCTTCACGAACTTGCGTCGCCCATTGGTCTTCTTGCCTATGCGGCGTCCCGTGAAGTTCCGGATTACGAGGGGTCGCGCACAAAAAGCCACATCGTCACGCTCCAGATGGTGTTTGCCGCAATCGAACAGTTGCGGAAGGCGTCGGCAACGCCCAAGCAAGCCGAGTTTGATCTGGCAGCGCTCATCAATGAAATTGTTAGCACGGAGTTTTCCGAAGTCGCGGACAAAATTGCGCTGCACGGTCCGCAACCGCTGCTGCTGGTCAGTGACGCTGCGCTGTTGAGGTTCGCCATTTGCAACGGACTTCGAAACGCCATCGAAGCGGTGTCGCTCGGGACCAACAAGCCCTCGTTCCCGCCGGTCGTGATCACCTGGGGCGTTACCGATGTGGACCACTGGGTGGCGGTATTGGATCGAGGCCCTGGTCTCTCGGCCCCCTTGGAAGCGGTCCTTGGGGTCGGCAAGACGACGAAGAAGGGTCATAGCGGATTCGGGCTTCCCATTGCGCTTTCGGCCATTGAAGCACTTGGAGGCATGGTGACGCTGCAGGCAGCATCCGATGGCGGAACCAAGTACGAATTGAGGTGGGAGCGATGACCGCCTACGTATTGGTAGTGGAAGACGACCCAGACTTCATCGCTGCGATCCAAGAGGTGCTGAGAGGCCTGTCACCGGGTGCCACTGTCCAAGTTGCGCAAAGCAGAGACGCGGCCCTGGTGTTTTTGGCCGACTCGTTCTTCGACATCATTATTCTTGACCTCAAGATTCCGACCACAGACGGTGCTCTGGATGCCGACTCTCAGCACGGCTTTGCGGTCTTCAGAAGGGCGCAAACCATAGCAAGCGGTACGCCTGTTGTAGTCCTGACCGGATCACCGGCCGAAGACTTCATTCCGGAACTGCTCGGCAGTGCCCGACAAGTGGACATTTGGGGAGAGAACCGCAACGTACGGACGGTGGATTTCCTGCCCAAATACAAGTTCGACAGCTTCCCAGCGACGTTACAACCGAGCCTGCGGTCGATCGATACGCTCGCTGACGTGGAGCTTGACCGTGGTGGTGTAGATCTGAGCACGCAGGATGATCGCCTAATTCGAATCTTTGCGAGGCGCTATGGTGGGGCGCGCGTCGTGTCATCATTACTTGGCGGATTGTCGGGAGCGAAGGTACTTCGGTTACGTGTGACGAACGCGCAGGGCGCACCGGTGCATGATGCGGTTGCTAAGATTGGTTCGATAGAAGATGTTGTCGATGAGGGAAGACGCTTTGATAACGACGTGGCTCGCCTCGAACCTAGAGCCACGCCGCGCAAGCTGATTACGCTGGAGGCCGGGGCGAAGACCTCGGCCGGGGTTTTTACGGCCTCGCGGCAGGCTTTGACGAGACGGCGTTCCAGGCAGCCACTGGAGCCCCTGACCACGCAACAGCGGCAGTACGCAGCGTGGAAAGAAGCATCCGACAGTGGGGAGAAGGGGTCAATCAATCCCGACGTACCGTGCAGGAGATCCGGCGTCGGCTGCTGAAGGACGAGCGCCTTGAAGCGCTACTTCGGCAATACGATCTCGAATGGGTAGGAGAATTTGAGAAAGCACCGATTCAAACCAGATGGTGCTGCACCCACGGCGACATGCATGGGGAGAACGTTCTCGTTTCAGCGGACGGGTCCGCCGTCATCATTGACTACGGTGACGTAGGTGAAGCGACGGCAAGCCTTGATCCCATCACTCTTGAACTAAGTCTTGTATTCCATCCTAAGGGTCCGCTTCGAGGCGGCGCATGGCCGTCACATGCGCAGGCCGCCTCTTGGGGCAATCTGGATCAATACGTCCAGGGATGTCCCGCCGAGACGTTTGTGCGGGAGTGCCGGGCTTGGGCAGGTCGCACAGCTGCTGGCAACCGAGAAATCGCGGTGACCGCGTATGCCTATCTGATGCGGCAGCTCAAGTATGAAGATGCAGACAAAGGACTTGCGCTAGCGCTCCTTGCCGGAGTGAAGGCGCTCTTCGATGCCACTTGAGCTTCTGCCGTAACAAATTCTTCGTCGCTCGTTCCTTGAAGATTGGGTGTAGCTTGCATAGCAGTCGTAGAGCCGGACGAAGTTGAGTGACTGCATCCAGTG
>NZ_MOWM01000170.1 GCF_016082275.1 Variovorax sp. E3 | reverse complement strand
GCCCGGCCTTTCGCCGCGCGGGCGGCGTGCGCGTGGCGCTGTTCTCGCTCGACGCCACGCAGCCGCACTTTGCCGCCACCGCCGAGCGCGCGGGCGCGGCGTGGCTGCCGCTGGACAACGCGGCCGAGTGGACCGCCGTGCTCGCGCCGCGCATCGAGGCCGCGCGCCGCGAAGCCGACGTGGTGCTGGTCGCGGTGCACTGGGGCGACAACCTCGAGACCGTGCCGTCGCCCGCCGAAATCGCGGTCGGCCATGCCATCGTCGATGCCGGCGCGGACGCGGTGCTCGGCACCTCGGCGCACGTGCTGCAGGGCATCGAGGTCTATCGCGGCCGGCCGATCCTGCACGACGCGGGCGACCTGCTGTTCGACTCCATCCGCAACGACTTCGGCGACTCGGGCGTGTTCACGCTGGCGTTGGGGCTGCACGGGGTCGAGGCGGTGATGTTCACGCCGGTCGGTGTCGGCTACGGCTTCTCGCGGCAGCTCGCGGGCGAGCAGGCCGTGGCGTTGAGCGCGCGCTTTGCCGAACAGTGCCGCGCGCTCGGCACCGGGATGGTCGCGGTGCAGGACGGGCGTTGCACCCTGCGGCTGTCGCCGCCCGAGCGGCCCGCGCTTCAGCCCGACTCCACGGCGGCGGCCGCCGTGTCGGTGCCACGCGCGGTGCCCGTCATCGCCCCGGTGCGCGCGCCGCGCCCCGAATGGTGGGTCGACGCCGTGCCGGGCGACGCGCGCATGCCGCCGCTGCAGCTCGGCCCGCTGCGCCTGGTGGGGCTGCGTGTCGCGCCCCGGCAGATCGTGGGGCGCCGCATGCTGTGGGTCGAGTCCTTCTGGTCCGTCGACGCGCCCGTGGCGGCCGACCTGCGCCTGCAGTTCCGCGCGCTGCCGATGCGCAGCGCCACCATGCCGACCTGGGGCGAGGGCATGGACCACGACCCTGCGACTGGATGTGGCCCACCAGCCGCTGGGAGCCCGGCCGCATCTACCGCGACCGCTACGGCCTGCGTCCGCCGCGCCCCGGCCTGCTCGAAAGCGACGTGCTGCAGCTCGAAGTGCGCGTGCGCGGCAACCTGCCCGACCTGCCGCCCGCGCGCCGCCTGCATGTGTGGTGCGGCCTGCGCATGCCCGACTTGCCGGTGCCGCTGCCGGAGCGCCCCGCGCCCGTGCTCATGGCGGACCGGCCCGATGCCGGCCCAGGCCCCGGGCCCGGACCCGTGTGGACCGCCGCGCAACTGCAGCAGATCACCGGCGGGCGCTGGCTGGTCGAGCCGCCGCCCGGCTGGTCGGTCAACTCGGTGGTGCGCGGGCCGACCCACATGTCGATGCTGCGGGCGCCGTCGCTGTTCATCGCGTCGGACTACCGCACGCTGGCTGTGCACGAGAGCTACAGCAAGCCGCGCGCCGACAACTGGGACCGCCACCTCGAGCTGGCCGGCCTGCAGCACGCGCTGGCCGGCGCCGTGGTCGCGCATGCGGTCGACGGGCTCGACGCGGCCTTTCCGTTGCTGCAAGTGGACGACCCGATCCGCGCGATGCTCGCGCTCGGTGCCGCCGCGCGGGCGCGTTACCGGGGCTTCGTGGTGGGTGTGACCGGCACGGTCGGCAAGTCGTCCACCATCGCCATGCTGCGCGACCTGCTGCCCGAGCGCGCGCGCGTGCTCACCACGGTCGACAACTACAACTCGCGCGTCGGCGTGCCGGCCATGCTGGCCAACCTCGCGGCCGACGCCGACGTGTGCATTCTCGAAATGGCGCAAAGCGGCCTGTGGATGGAGCGCGGCCCCATCGCGCTGATGGCGCGGCCGCACGTGGCCGTCATCACCGAGATCGGCCTGTCGCAGACCCGGCAGGCCTCGACGCTGGAGCTCACGGCCGAATACAAGTCGCGCATCTTCCTGGGGCTGGAGCCCGGCGGCGTGGCCATCGTGCCCGATCACATCGCCTGCCTGCAGCAGGTGGTGCAGGCGGCGGCGCGCACGGCGGGCGCCATCTGGGTGGTGGGCACGGGGGCCGACGCCAACATCCGCATCGTCGATACACGGCCCGAGCCCGGCGGCGGCTGCCGCGTGCGCATCGCGATGCAGGGGCGCACCGCGGAATACGTCTTTCCGCTCGCGAGCGCGGGGCTGGTGCGCAATTCGGCGCTGGCCTTCGCGGCCTTGCTGGCGATGGGCTTCGACGCCGACGCCGCCTGCGCGCGCATGCCGCACGTGCGGCTGCCCGCGTCGGTGATGCAGGTGCACCCGCTGCGCACGCAGGCCGGCGTGCAGGCCACGCTGGTCGACGACAGCTGGAACGCCGAGGTCATGTCGATGCGCAACGCCATGGAGTTCGTGCGCGGCTTCGAGCGCGCGGCGCACGGGCCGGTCACGCGCAAGATCGGCGTGCTGGGCCGCATCATCAACCTGGACAACGACGCCGAGGCCATGCACCGCAGCCTGGCCGCGCCGCTGCTGCAGTCGGGCATTGCGCACGTGGTCACGCACGGCGACGAAATGCGCTGGCTGCGCGAAGAGGTGCCCGCCGAGCTGCTCGGCCCGCACTTCGACGACGCCGCGCAGCTCGCGGGCTACCTCGGCACGTTCCTGCGCGACGGCGACCTGGTGCTGGTGAAGGGCGATCGCATCGGCTCCGACTTCGGCAGCGTGCCGGGCCTGCTGCAGAAGCTATGACCGCGCTGGCCTTCTTGCGCCGGTATGCGCATGGCGTGCTGCTGTTGCTGTGCGCGCTGGCGCAAACGGCCTGCGCCCAGCGCACCGGCCCCGACGTGCCGCGCCCCTTTGTCCCGAGCAACGACGAGGTGCTGCACTGGAACCAGCCCGCCGACCGCGCGAGCTGCCCCGACCGGCCCGGCTTCCTGTGGGTGCGGCCGGTCGAAGGGCCGGCCTGCATCCGCTACTTCGCGAGCGATGACATCGACGGCGCGCGCATGGCCATCGTGCAGTTCTCGGGCGACCGCGACAGCGTGATGGACCAGGCGCCCACACGCATTCCAGGCAACACCGAGCCGCTGCGCACGCTCGACGCGCAGCGCAGCCGCGACCGCGCGGGCGTGCCGTGGATCTTTGTCGCGCGGCCTGGCACCTACGGCTCGTCGGGCGACCACCGCCAGCGCCGGCAGTTGGTGGAGTTCCATGCGCTGGACGCCGCGCTCGACGCGCTCATGCAGCGCCACAAGCTGCAGCGCATCGTCATCGTGGGCCACAGCGGCGGCGCCACGGCGGGCGCCGCGCTGCTCACGCTGGGCCGCACGCGCGTGGCCTGCGCGGTGCTGACATCGGGCGCCTACGGGCTGCTGGAGCGCGCGAAGCTGCTGGGCCGCTCGAACGGCGGGCGCACCGACACCACCGGCAGCGCGCAGTTCTACGACCCGCTCGAGCACGTGGGCGGCATCGCGCGCGACCCGTCGCGGCGCATCGTCCTGATCGGCAACCGCGACGACCAGAACACGCCCTTCGCGCTGCAGCAGCGCTTTGCCGACGCGGTGGGCAAGGCCGGGCACCGCGTCGAGATCCGCACGCACGCGGCCGAGCCGCCCGAGTTTCACGACCTCACGGACCGCATCGGCCTGCGCACCGCCTCGCTGTGCGCGCGCGAGGCGCTGTTTCCGTAGCCAGCCCGCAGGACGAACGCACATGCACAGCAGCAGCCCCATCACCTCGCGCGACCTCGGCCGCATGCCCGACGGCCGCGCCGTCACCGAGTACACGCTCGACAACGGCCGGGGCCTGCGCCTGAGCACCATCAACCTCGGCGGCATCGTCACCGCGCTGCACGTGCCCGACCGGCACGGGCAGGCCGCGAACGTGGTGCTGGGCCTGCCGACATTGGCGGATTATCGGAAGCCGCATCCGCACTTCGGCACCATCGTCGGGCGCTTCGCGAACCGCATCGCGGCGGGGCGCTTCACGCTCGAAGGCACGGCGCACCAGGTCGGCCTGAACGACGGTGTCAATTCGCTGCATGGCGGCGCGAAGGGCTTCGGCACGCGCTACTGGGACATCGTGCCGCTCGCGGCCGAAGACGCGGGCGGCGACATCGCCATCGAACTGCGCCACACCAGCGCCGACGGCGAAGAGGGCTACCCCGGCGAGCTGCGGCTCACGGTGCGCTACACGTTGAGCGCAACCGCCAACACCTGGCGCATCGACTACAGCGCGCTGACCGACAAGCCCACGGTGCTGAACCTGAGCCACCACGACTACTTCAACCTCGCGGGCAGCGGCTCGGTGATGGACCACCGGCTGACGCTGCCGGCAAGCCGCTACTGCCCGGTCGACGCCACGCTGATCCCGACCGGCCTGGCCGAGGTGGCCGCGACGCCGTTCGACTTTCGCACGCCCACGCGCATCGGCGATCGCATCCGCGAAGGGCACGAACAGCTGCTGCTCGCGCACGGCTACGACCACAACTGGGTGCTCGACCGTGGCAACGTGCAGCAAGGTTTGGCGCTTGCGGCGCGCCTCGAGCACGAGGCCTCGGGCCGCGTGATGGAAGTGCACACCAGCGAGCCCGGCGTGCAGTTCTACTCGGGCAATTTTCTCGACGGCAGCCTCTTCGGCAGCGCGGGCGCGAGCCTGCGGCAGGGCGACGGGCTGTGCCTGGAAACGCAGCACTTTCCCGATTCGCCGAACCGGCCGGAGTTTCCGTCAACGGTGCTGCGGCCGGGCGAGCGCTTCCACAGCGCGACCGAGCACCGCTTCAGCGTCGGCTGACGCCTTGAGCAGCCCTCAGCCTGCGAACAGCGCCGCCGGCACGCCGGGGCTGTCGATGCGCACCTTGAAGAGCCCACCCGCGAGCGGCTCGGCCGCCTGTTGTTCGGGCGTGAGGCTGTTGCGCGCGGTCGTGATGTAGAGCGTGCGCAGGTCGCGTCGCCGAAGGCGCAGTCGGTGACGTGGCTCGCGGGCAGCGCGATGCGGCACAGCTCGGCCGCGCTCACCGGGTCGTGGCAGGTGACGCACGAACCGCCCCAGTGCGCGATCCACAGGCGGCCGCCCGCGTCGGTGGTCATGCCGTCGGGCAGGCCGTCGGGCTTGGGAAAACGGTGCCACTCGCGCCGCATCGACACGGTGCCCGCGTCCATGTCGAAGTCGTAGGCGTAGAGCTTGTTGAGCACCGTGTTGTTGAAGTACATGGTGCGGCCGTCGCCCGACCACGTCGGGCCGTTGGTCACCTCGAAGCCGTCGTCGTGCCGCGTGCAGCGGCCGTCGGCGTCGTAGCGGTAGAGCGCGCCGGTGGGCGCCTTGCAATCGAAGTCCATGCTGCCGGCCCAGAAGCGGCCGCGGCTGTCGCACTTGCCGTCGTTGAAGCGGTTGCCGGTGCGCTCGGTCTCGGGCTGGTGCAGGTAGCGCGGCTTGGCGGTGTCGCCGGGCGCGGTGGTGTCGAACAGCGCGAAGCCGCGCCGCAGCGTGATGAAGAGGCCGGGGGCCGAGGCGCGCTCGGCGATGGCGGTGATCTCTTCGTCGAAGGTCCAGGTGCGCTGCGCGCCGCTCACGGGGTCGTAGCGGAACAGGCGCGGCGTGAGGATGTCGATCCAGTAGAGCGCCTGCTCGCGCTGTGACCACAGCGTGCCTTCGCCGAGGTTGGCGCCGGCGGGCCAGATGCATTCGGCCTCGCCCGCCACGGTGGGCACCGCAAGCGAGGGAGAAGAAGAGGGGGAATGGGAAGGGGTGCTTGTCTCTGCCTTGTTCATTGTTGTTCCTCGTCACGTCATCTTGACGCCGCGGATCGTATCAAGGCATATTGATAATAGAAATTGAAAATACTGGCATCAATTGATATGCGTTTTGCAATGTCATATGCCGGGGCACCTGGAGACACTTCTTGAATTCCCCCCAGCTTTCCATTCATCCGAGCCTGAAGGGCCGCACGGTGTTCGTCACCGGTGGCGGCAGCGGCATCGGCGCGGCCATCGTCGGCGCGTTCGCGGCGCAGGGCGCGCGCGTGGCTTTCATCGACATCGCCGAGGGCGCGAGCGCGCAACTCGCCAAGCAGATCGTCGAGGCCGGCCATGCGGCGCCGTGGTGGCGCGCCTGCGACGTGCGCGACATCGGCGCGCTGCAAAAGGCCATCGCTGACGCGGCGGCCGAACTCGGCGACTTCGCGGTGCTGGTCAACAACGTGGCCAGCGACGACCGCCACACGCTCGAGTCAGTCACGCCCGACTACTACGACAACCGCATGGCCATCAACGAGCGGCCGGCGCTGTTCGCCATTCAATCGGTGGTGCCGGGCATGAAGCGGCTGGGCTTCGGCTCGGTGGTCAACCTGGGCTCCACGGGCTGGCAGACCAAGGGCTCGGGCTACCCCTGCTACGCCATCGCCAAGTCGTCGGTGAACGGCCTCACGCGCGGTCTCGCGGTGGACCTGGGCCGCGACCGCATCCGCATCAACACCGTGTCGCCCGGCTGGGTGATGACCGAGCGGCAGGTCAAGCTGTGGCTCGACGACGAGGGCGAGCAGGCCTTGAAGCGCAACCAGTGCCTGCCCGACAAGCTGCTGCCCGAGGACATCGCGCGCATGGTGCTGTTCCTCGCGTCGGACGATGCGCGCATGTGCACCGCGCAGGAGTTCACGGTCGACGCCGGCTGGACCTGAACGCCCGCCGAAAGCGCGCCGTCAGTTGGCGTCGAGCCGCTTGCCGTACACGCTCATGCTCGCCGTCTTCAGCGCCTTCATCATCACCTTCGCCGCCGGCGACAGCAGCCGGTCGGTGCGCGTGATGATGCCGAAGGCGTCCATGTGGCAGGGCATGTCCAGCGGCAGCAGCGACACGATGCCGTGCGCCGCGTAGTAGCGCGCCACGTCGGTCGCCAGCACCGCCACCATGTCGCTCTGCTGCAGCATGCGCGTGATGAAGAGCAGGGCCGAGCTCTCGATGATGTTGGTCGGCGGCGCCAGGCCTTCTTCCTGGAACATCAGCTCGAAGCGGTGCCGCAGCACGCTGCCCGCGGGCGGCACGATCCAGCCCGCGCTCACCACGTCGCGCAGCGTGAGCCCGCTCTCGCCCAGCAGCGGATGGCCCGGGCGCACCAGCGCGCACACGGGCTCTTCGCTCAAGGCCTCGTAGCGCAGCTGCGACTTGTCGTGCTCGGCGAAGAGACGCGCCACCAGGATGTCGAGCTTGCCCTGCTCGAGCCGCTCGATCAGCACCGGGCTGGTTTCTATTTCGAGCGCCACGCGCAGGTCGGGCTGCTCGCGCTTGACCATCGCCACGGCGGGCGGCAGCAGCGTGAGCCCCGGCGCGGTGATGGCGCCCACGCTCACGTTGCCGAAGCGCCCGGCCTTCAGTGCCGTGAGCTCGTCGTGCGCCTGGTTCAGGCTGGCGAGCGCCACGCGGGCGTGGCGGATCATGGTCTCGCCGTACCAGGTCGGGCGCATGCCGCGCGGCAGGCGCTCGAACAGCGACACCTCCAGCACGTCTTCCAGGTCTTTGAGCAACTTGGAGGCCGCGGGCTGCGTCATGTTGAGCACCTGCGCCGCGCGATGGATGTTGCCTTCCTCGGCCAGCGCCACCAGCAACAGCAGTTGCCGGGTCTTCAGGCGTGCACGAATGAACCAGTGGTTGTAGTTGGTCATTTTTCTTGAAACCAAGGACTGATGGGGTTTTCCAGAATCCGGCGATCGATATGCATTTTGCTTAAAAAACGATTGGATCGATATCGATTTTGTTCCTAGACTGGCCCGCACATCCAGAACAACAGAGACAAGGTCGGCGCCACGGTGATTCACGGCGAGATCCATCAGCAGGTGCGGCAGTACATCAATGGCCGCTGGGAAACCAGCGCGACCACCGGTGTGCGCGCCAACCCGTCGGACACCAGCGAGGTGGTCGCCGAGTACGCCCGCGCCGATCGCCGCCAGGCGGAGTTCGCCATCCGCGCGGCCACCGAAGCCTTTCCCCACTGGAGCCACAGCACGCCGCAGCGGCGCGCCGACGTGCTCGACCGCATCGGCGCCGAGCTGCTCGCACGCAAGGACGAGCTGGGCCTGCTGCTTGCGCGCGAAGAAGGCAAGACGCTGCCCGAGGCCGTGGCCGAGGCGGCGCGCGCGGGCCAGGTCTTCAAGTTCTTCGCGGGCGAGGCGCTGCGCGGCGGTGGCGGCGAGAACGTGGCCTCGGTGCGCGCGGGCGTGCAGGTCGACGTCACGCGCGAGCCGGTCGGCGTGGTCGGGCTCATCACGCCGTGGAACTCGCCCTTCGTCATTCCGGCCTCGAAGATCGCGCCCGCGCTGGCCCACGGCAACAGCGTGGTGTTCAAGCCGGCCGAGCTGGTGCCGGCCTGCGGCTGGGCGCTGGCCGAGATCATCAGCCGCGCGGCCTTGCCCGCCGGGGCCTTCAACCTCGTGATGGGCAGCGGCCGCGAAGTGGGGCAGGCGCTGGTCGACAGCGCATTGGTCGACGCGCTGAGCTTCACGGGCTCCATGGCCAACGGCGAGCGCATCCTGCAGGCGGTCGCCGCGCGGCGCGCCAAGGTGCAGCTCGAAACGGGCGGGCGCAATGCGCTGGTGGTGCTGGCCGATGCCGACCTTGACCGCGCGGTCGACTGCGCGGTGCAGGGCGCCTACTTTTCCGCCGGCCAGCGCTGCACCGCGTCGAGCCGGCTCATCGTCGAGGCGCCGGTGCACGACGCCTTCGTGGCCAAGCTGCGCCAGCGGCTGCAGGCGCTGAAGATCGGCCACGCGCTGGAGCGCGGCATCGACATCGGCCCCGTGGCCGACGAAGAGCGCCTGGCGCACAACCTCGCCTGGGTCGACATCGCGCGCGAAGAAGGGGCCGAGCACGTGTGGGGCGGCGAGGCGCTCGAGCGCAGCACCACCGGCCACTACATGAGCCCCGCGCTGTTCCTGGCCCGCTCCTCGCACCGCATCGCGCGCGAAGAGCTCTTCGGCCCGATGGCCTGCGTGCTGCGCGCCGACGACTACGACGACGCGCTGGCCCTGTGCAACGACACGCCCTTCGGCCTGTGCGCGGGCATCTGCACCAACTCGCTGAAGCACGCCATGCATTTCAGGCGCCATGCCGTGGTCGGCATGACGATGGTCAATCTGCCGACCGCGGGGGTGGACTTCCATGTGCCCTTCGGCGGCCGCAAGGGGTCGGGCTACGGGCCGCGCGAACAAGGGCGCCACGCCGCGGAGTTCTACACGACGGTGAAGACTGGCTACATGCTGGCCTGAGCCGACACAAGAGACGGTCCTCAAACAAGCAAGCCAACAGAGAAGGAGACATCCCATGACCATGAATCGCCGCACCCTCAACACCGCGCTCGCCGCCGCCGCCCTGGGCGGCATGTTGCCCGTTTCGGTCTTCGCGCAGAAGAAGCTCGTGCTGGGCTTTGCGCAGGTGGGCGCCGAGAGCGAATGGCGCACCGCCAACACCGAGTCGATCAAGTCGTCCGCCAAGGACGCGGGCATCGAGCTGAAGTTCTCCGACGCGCAGCAGAAGCAGGAAAACCAGATCAAGGCCATCCGCTCGTACATCGCGCAGAAGGTCGACGTGATCGCGTTCTCGCCCGTGGTCGAGTCGGGCTGGGAAACCGTGCTGCGCGAAGCCAAGGCCGCCAAGATCCCGGTGGTGCTGACCGACCGCTCGGTGAGCACCAAGGACGACACGCTCTACGTCACCTTCATGGGCTCCGACTTCATCGAGGAAGGCCGCAAGGCCGGCCGCTGGCTGGTCGAGAAGATGAAGGACCAGAAGGGCGACGTGAACATCGTCGAGCTGCAGGGCACCGTGGGCTCGGCCCCGGCCATCGACCGCAAGAAGGGCTTCGAGGAAATCATCAAGGCCGACCCGAAGTTCAAGATCATCCGCTCGCAGACCGGCGACTTCACGCGCGCCAAGGGCAAGGAGGTGATGGAAGCCTTCCTGAAGGCCGACGGCAAGAAGATCAACGTGCTGTTCGCGCACAACGACGACATGGCCATCGGCGCCATCCAGGCCATCGAGGAAGCGGGCCTGAAGCCCGCGAAAGACATCACCATCATTTCCATCGACGGCGTGAAGGGCGCCTTCGAAGCCATGATCGCCGGCAAGCTCAACGTGTCGGTCGAATGCAGCCCGCTGCTCGGGCCGCAGCTCATGCAGGCGGTGAAGGACATCAAGGACGGCAAGACGCTGCCCAAGCGCATCGTGACGGTCGAGAGCATCTTCCCCATGGAAGTCGCGGCCAAAGAGTTTCCCAACCGCAAGTACTGAGAACAACATCCTATGAAACGCAACTTCCTCAAGGCATCGCTGGCCGGCATCGCGCTGGCCGTCACGGGCCTTTCGCCGCTGCTGGCCCATGCGCAGGACAAGGGCCTGATCGCCATCTCGATGCCCACCAAGTCGTCGGCCCGCTGGATCGCCGACGGCGCCAACATGGCCAAGTACTTCAAGGACAAGGGCTACAAGACCGACCTGCAGTACGCCGACGACGACATTCCCAACCAGCTCGCGCAGATCGAGAACATGGTGACCAAGGGCTCCAAGGTGCTGGTCATCGCGGCCATCGACGGCACCACGCTGTCCGACGTGCTGCAGAAGGCGGCCGACAAGGGCGTGAAGGTCATCGCGTACGACCGGCTCATCAAGGGCTCGAAGAACGTCGACTACTACGCTACCTTCGACAACTTCCAGGTGGGCGTGCTGCAGGCGCAATCGATCGAGAACGCGCTGGGCCTGAAGAGCGGCAAGGGCCCGTTCAACATCGAGCTGTTCGGCGGCTCGCCCGACGACAACAACGCCTTCTTCTTCTACAACGGCGCGATGTCGGTGTTCGAGCCCTACCTCAAGAGCGGCAAGCTCGTGGTGCGCAGCAAGCAGATGGGCATGGACAAGGTCGGCACCCTGCGCTGGGACGGCGCGGTGGCGCAGGCGCGCATGGACAACCTGCTGTCGGCCTACTACACCAAGGACCGCATCGACGCGGTGCTGTCGCCGTACGACGGAATTTCCATCGGCATTCTCTCGTCGCTCAAGGGCGTGGGCTACGGCTCGGCCTCGCAGCCGATGCCCGTCGTCTCGGGGCAGGACGCCGAGGTGCCTTCGGTCAAGTCGATCCTGCGCAAGGAGCAGACCTCGACCGTGTTCAAGGACACGCGCGAACTGGCCAAGGTGACGGTGGCCATGGTGGACGCGATGCTCTCGGGCAAGCAGCCCGAGGTGAACGACACCAAGACCTACAACAACGGCATCAAGGTCGTGCCTTCCTACCTGCTCAAGCCGGTGAGCGTGGATGCATCGAACTGGAAGCCGGTGCTGATCGACAGCGGCTACTACAAGGAAAGCCAGGTGAAGTGAGCATGGCCCAGGGAGTGAAAAACAACAACGAAGAGCGCACGATTCTCGAGATGCGCGGAATCACCAAGACGTTTCCCGGGGTGAAAGCCCTGAGCAACGTCAACCTCGCGGTGCGCGCGGGGGAGATCCACGCGGTGGTGGGAGAAAACGGCGCCGGCAAGTCGACGCTCATGAAGGTGCTGAGCGGCGTGTACCCGTGCGACTCGTACACCGGCGACATCCGTTTCGAGGACGAGGTGCGCCGCTTCAAGGGCATCGCCGACAGCGAGAAGCTCGGCATCATCATCATCCACCAGGAGCTGGCGCTGGTGCCGCTGCTGTCGATTGCCGAGAACATCTTCCTGGGCAACGAGATCACGCGCGGCGGCGTGATCGACTGGTTCGCCGCCTATGCGAAGACGCGCGAGCTGCTGGCCAAGGTCGGCCTGAAGGAGCCGCCCACCACGCTCGTGACCGACCTGGGCGTGGGCAAGCAGCAGCTGGTGGAAATTGCCAAGGCACTCGCGAAAGAGGTGAAGCTGCTGATCCTCGACGAGCCCACCGCCAGCCTCAACGAGAAGGACAGCGACGCGCTGCTGATGCTGCTGCTGGAGCTCAAGCGCCAGGGCATTGCGTCGATCCTCATCTCGCACAAGCTCAACGAGATCTCGAAGGTGGCCGACTCGGTGACCGTGCTGCGCGACGGCGCCACGGTCGAGACCATCGACTGCCGCGACCAGCCGATCAGCGAGGACCGCATCATCCGCGGCATGGTGGGGCGCGACATGGCGCACCGCTATCCGCAGCGCGCGCCGAAGATCGGCCAGACCGTGCTCGAGGTGCGCGACTGGCGCGTGCACCACGCGCTGCACGCCGACCGCGAGCAGATCAAGGGCGTGAGCCTGAACGTGCGCCAGGGCGAGATCGTCGGCATCGCGGGCCTCATGGGCGCGGGCCGCACCGAACTGGCCATGAGCGTGTTCGGCCGCTCCTACGGCCAGCGCATCAGCGGCGAAGTGCGCATGCACGGTAAGCCGGTCGACGTGAGCACGGTGCGCAAGGCCATCGACCATGGCATTGCCTACGTCACCGAAGACCGCAAGGGCCTGGGGCTGGTGCTGGAGGAAGACATCCGCCAGAACATCAGCCTGGCGAACCTCGACGCGATTGCCGAGCGCTCGGTGATCGACAACGGCCGCGAATTCAAGGTGGCCAACGAGTACCGCAAGGCGCTCAACATCCGCTGCTCGGGCGTCGAGCAGCTGGTGGTCAACCTGTCGGGAGGCAACCAGCAGAAGGTGGTGTTGAGCAAATGGCTCTTCACCAGGCCCGAACTGCTGATCCTGGACGAGCCCACGCGCGGCATCGACGTGGGCGCCAAGTACGAGATCTACACCATCATCGACCAGCTCGCGAACGAGGGCAAAGGCATTCTCATGATTTCTTCTGAACTGCCGGAACTGCTCGGCATGTGCGACCGCATCTACGTGATGAACGAGGGCCGCTTCGTGGCCGAGTTCACGGCGGCCGAAGCCTCGCAGGAACGCATCATGCACGCCATCGTGAGCGCAGGGAGTTCCGTCCATGTCGCAGCCTGAAGTCAACGCGGTGAAGACCGCCGTCCCCCTGGCCGATGCGCCGAAACTGCATGCGGGCTTCCTGAAGAACAACCTGCGCGAGTACGGCATGCTGATCTCGCTGGTCGCGATCATGGTGCTGTTCCAGGTGCTGACCGACGGCACCTTGCTGCGCCCGCTCAACCTCACCAACCTGCTGCTGCAGAACAGCTACGTGGTCATCATGGCGCTGGGCATGCTGCTGGTGATCGTGGCCGGGCACATCGACCTGTCGGTGGGCTCGGTGTGCGGCTTCATCGGCGCGCTGGCGGCGGTGCTGATGGTGGAGTACGAATGGCACTTCGTGCCCACGGCCATCGTGAGCATCGTGGCGGGCGCCGTCATCGGCGCGGCGCAGGGCTGGTTCGTGGCGTTCCGCAAGATCCCGTCGTTCATCGTCACGCTGGCGGGCATGCTGGTGTTCAAGGGGCTCACGCTGGCGCTGCTGGCCGGGCAGTCGGTGGGGCCGTTCCCCGAGGCGTTCCAGCGCCTCAGCTCGGGCTTCATTCCCGATCCGCTGGGCGGCGATGCGTTGCGCACCACCTCGCTGGTGGTCGGCGTGGTGGCCGCGGCGGCGCTGGTGTTCTTCAAGCTGCGCGGTCGCGCCAAGCTGGCGGCGCACGGCATGGAGCAGGAGCCCTATGCCTTCTTCCTGGTGAAGAACCTGTTCTTCGCGGCCGTGATCGTCTTCTTCAGCTACCTGCTCTCGACCTACAAGGGCCTGCCGAACGTGCTGATCGTCATGGCGGTGCTGATCGTGGTGTACGACTTCGTCACCAACCGCACCACCGTCGGCCGGCGCATCTACGCGCTGGGCGGCAACGAGAAGGCGGCGCGGCTGTCGGGCGTGAAGACGCAGCGGCTCGCGTTCCTCACCTTCGTGAACATGGGCGCGCTTGCGGCGCTGGCGGGCCTGGTGTTCGCGGCGCGGCTGAACACGGCCACGCCCAAGGCGGGCCTGGGCTTCGAGCTCGACGTGATCGCCGCCTGCTTCATCGGCGGCGCCTCGGCCTCGGGCGGCGTGGGCCGCGTGATGGGCGCGGTCATCGGCGCCTTCATCATGGGCGTGATGAACAACGGCATGTCGATCCTGGGCATCGGCATCGACTACCAGCAGGTCATCAAGGGCCTGGTGCTGCTGGCGGCGGTGTTCGTCGACGTGTACAACAAGAACAAGTAGCGGCACCCACCCATGACGGACGGCACCCCCGGCCCCGTGCTCGCGCTGCGGGGCATCCACAAGCAGTTCGGCGGCATCCCGGTGCTGCGCGATGTGCGGCTCGATCTGTACCCGGGCGAGATCCACGCGCTGATGGGGCAGAACGGCGCGGGCAAGTCGACGCTCATCAAGGTACTGACGGGTGTGCTGCCCTCGAGCGGCGGCGAGATGCGCCTCGAAGGCCAGCCGATTCGCCCCGCCTCGCCGCTGGACGCGCAGAAGCTGGGCATCAGCACGGTCTACCAGGAAGTGAACCTGTGCCCGAACCTGTCGGTGGCCGAGAACGTGTTCGCGGGCCGCTACCCGCGCTGCGGCGCGGTGCAGGGTTTTCGCATCGACTGGGCGGCGGTGAATCGGCGCGCCGAAGAACTGCTGGCGCGCATCGGCTGGACATCGACGTGACGCGGCTGCTGTCGAGCTACTCGGTGGCGGTGCAGCAGATGGTCGCCATCGCGCGGGCGCTGGGCGTGTCGTCGAAGGTGCTGATCCTCGACGAGCCGACATCGAGCCTGGACGACGACGAGGTCGAGAAGCTGTTCGAGGTGCTGCGGCGCTTGCGTGGCGAGGGGCTGGCGATCGTGTTCGTCACGCACTTTTTGAACCAGATGTACGCGGTGTCGGACCGCATCACGGTGCTGCGCAACGGCAGCTGGATCGGCGAGTGGAAGGCCGCCGACCTCGGGCCTCAGGCATTGATCGCCGCGATGCTGGGGCGCGAGCTGGCGGCGCAGTCGGCAAGGCCTGCCGCATTGCCCGCGTTCGACGAGGCGGCGCCCGCGTTGCTGCAGGCCGAAGGGCTGGGGCAGGCCGGGCAGTTGCAGGCGACGGACCTGCGCGTGCGCGCCGGCGAAGTCGTCGGCATCGCGGGTCTGCTAGGTGCGGGTCGCACGGAGCTGGCGCGCCTGCTGTTCGGCCTCGAATCGCCCGACCGCGGCGTGCTCAAGGTCGACGGCCGCAGCGTCGGTTTTTCGAACCCGGCCGATGCGATACGTGAAGGGCTGGCGCTGTGTCCCGAAGAACGCAAGACCGACGGCATCGTCGCCGAGCTCTCGGTGCGCGAGAACATCGCATTGGCATTGCAGGCGCGGCTGGGCACGAAGCGTTTTCTCTCGCATGCCGAACAGACTGCGATGGCCGAGCGCTTCGTTGCGTCGCTGGGCATCAAGACGGCGAGCGTCGAAACCCCCATCGGCCTGCTGTCCGGCGGCAACCAGCAGAAGGCCATGATCGCGCGCTGGCTCGCGACCGAGCCGCGCCTGCTGATCCTGGACGAACCCACGCGCGGCATCGACGTGGCGGCCAAGCAGGAAATCATGGAAGAAATCCTGCGGCTCGCGAAGGCGGGCATGGCGGTGATCTTCATCTCGTCGGAAATGAGCGAGGTGGTGCGCGTGGCGCATCGCATCGTGGTGCTGAGGGACCGGAAGAAGGTGGGGGAGCTGCCGGGGGGCAGTTCGGAGGACGAGGTCTACGAAATGATTGCAGCTGCATGACGCAAGCACCTGTCTCGTCTTTCTCCCTCCCCCGCTGGGGGAGGGCAGGGGTGGGGGCGCGCGGCCTCACCATCGCGC
>NZ_MOWM01000169.1 GCF_016082275.1 Variovorax sp. E3 | reverse complement strand
CCCGAACTGCCGGACCTGCCCGACCTGCCCGACCTGACGCTCGCGTCGGGCCCCGTGCCGCCCGCCGCGCTCGAGCCGCTGGACTGGCATGCCCCGGCGCCGTCCGGCGCCCCGAGGCCGACGACGATTTCGCGTCGACCGACTTCATCGACTTCGACGCCAAGCAGACCACCGAGCCGGCCCCGCTGCTGAGCCTGCCCAGCGGCGACGAGTACGACTTCCTGGCGCCGGTGAAGATGCCGGCGCGCGCGGAACCCGTGGCTGCCGCCGAACCCGACCCGCTCGAGTTCGTCGTGCCCGAAACCGGAACCGAACCCGAACCGTCGCCCGGCATCGAAGCCGCGCTGCCGACCGCGACCAGCCTGCCCGACCTCGCCTGGGAGCCCGAGCCCGAGCCGCTGCATGTGCAGCCGGGCGAGCCCGAGATCATCGAAGCCGTGGCACCGCCGGTGCATGAAGAAGAAGCGCCGGTTTCCGAGCCCGAGCCCGAACCGCAACTGGCGGTCGCCGAGCCGGAGCCCGCGTCCGAGCTGGCAGTCGCGCCGGAACCCGAACCAGAACCCACACCCGAACCGGTGATCGCCGAAGTGGTCGCGCCCATCGTCGAAGCGCCCGCCGCGCCCGTCGAGCCGCAGATCCTCGTCGCCGACGACGTGCCCGAACCCGTCGTGGCCCATGCGGAGCATGCGGCCCCCGAGGTTTCGGAGGCGCCCGTGCCGGCCCCGGAAGCCGTCCAGGAAATCGCCGTTGCCTCCAGCGCCGAAGACCAGGTCAAGGTGATCGGTCCGCTGCGCATCGGCATCCAGCTCTACAACGTCTACCTCAACGAAGCCGACGAATGGTCGCGCCAGTTGGCCACCGACGTGGGCGAGTGGGCGCTCGAATCGCACGAGCGCCTGCCCGACTCGACCGTGGCGTTGGCCCACTCGCTGGCCGGCAGTTCGGCCACCGTCGGTTTCCACAGCCTGTCGGGCATGGCCCGCCTGCTCGAATCGGCGCTGCAGCACCTGCAGATGCAGGGCAGCGGCACGCGTGAGCAGGGCATGGTGTTGGTGGCCGCCGCCGACGAGCTGCGCCGCCTGCTGCACCAGTTCGCGGTCGGCTTCCTGCGCGACCCGGCCGAAGGCACGCTGCAGGCGCTGCGCGACATCGCCAATTCGCCGATGCCCACCGAGATCGCCATGCGCGCCGAAGCCCGGCCGCTGCACCAGGTGGTGTCGAGCGACACCATCGCCGACGTGGCGCTGGACGATTCCGAAGACGCCATCGACCTGGCCGACGCGGTCGACGTCGACCTGTTCCCGATCTTCGAGGAAGAGGCTGCCGACCTGCTGCCCCAGCTGGGCGAATCGCTGCGCCAGTGGGCGCACCACCCCGACGACAGCGCGCCGCGCGCCTCGGTGCTGCGCACGCTGCACACGCTCAAGGGCAGCGCGCGCCTGGCCGGCGCCATGCGCCTGGGCGAACGCGCGCACCGCATGGAGTCCGAGATCGAACTCCTGGGTTCGCAGGGCGCCGAGCGTGCCGACATCGAAAAGCTGCTCGGCCGCCTCGACGCGCTGCAGGCCACCTTCGACGCGCTGCGCGCGGCCGACGACGCCACGCAGGTCGAACTGGCCCAGCTCGTGGCTTCGGCCAGCGCCTCGGCGCCGGCGGCCCAGCTGGTGCATGTTTCGCCCGACGCCGGCCTGCCGGCGAACGATGAAACCGCCGCGCCTGTTTTCGGCAACGAAGACGACACGGCCGAAGATGCCGCACACGCCGCGCCCACGACGCTGCAACCGCGCCCGGCGCCCGCGCTGCTCGCACCGCTGCGCGCCGCATCGGGCCAGGCCGTGCGCATTCGCACCCAGCTGCTCGACCGCCTGGTCGCGCAGACCGGCGAGGTCATCATCACGCGTTCGCGCCTGGAGGCCGAACTGGGCCAGCTGCGTGGCTCGCTGTCCGACCTCACGGGCAACCTGGACCGCCTGCGCCAGCAGTTGCGCGACATCGAAGTGCAGGCCGAAAGCCAGATGCAGTCGCGCCTGGCGCAAGCCAAGGACTCGCAGCAGAGCTTCGACCCGCTGGAGTTCGACCGCTTCACCCGCGTGCAGGAACTGACCCGCATGATGGCCGAGTCGGTGAACGACGTGGCCACCGTGCAGCGCACCCTGCAGAAGACGGTGCAGGCCACGGAAGACGACCTCAGCGTGCAGGCGCGCCAGACGCGCGAACTGCAGCGCGGCCTGCTGCGCACGCGCATGGTGGAGTTCGAAGGCATTTCCGATCGCCTCTACCGCGTGGTGCGCCAGGCCTCGAAGGACACCGGCAAGCAGGTGCGCCTGGACATCGTCGGCGGCTCCATCGAAATGGACCGCGGCGTGCTGGACCGCATGACGCCCGCCTTCGAGCACTTGCTGCGCAACTGCGTGGCCCACGGCATCGAAGACGCCGCGGCGCGCGAGAAGGCCGGCAAGGACGCCAGCGGCCTGATCGTCATCGACCTGCACCATGAAGGCAACGACGTCTCGGTGAGCTTCCGCGACGACGGCGCGGGCCTCGACCAGAAGCGCATCGCCGAGCGCGCCCGCGTTCTGGGCCTGCTCGGCCACGACCAGGAACTGTCGGCCGAAGAAGCCACCGAGCTGATCTTCAAGCCCGGTTTCTCGACCGCCGGACAGGTGTCCGAGCTGGCCGGCCGCGGCATCGGCATGGACGTGGTGCGCGCGCAGATCGCGGCGCTCGGCGGCCGTATCGAAACGCACAGCACGCCGGGCCAGGGCACCACCTTCAAGCTGGTGCTGCCGCTGACCACCGCCGTGACGCACGTGGTGATGCTGCGCGCGGGCGAGGTGTCGATCGGCGTGCCGTCGAACCTGGTGGAACTGGTGCAGCGCGTGAGCGGCTCCGACCTGGAAGCCGCCTACCTGCACAACAGCCATCCGTTCGGCAGCGAACAGGTGCCGTTCTACTGGGCCGGCGCGCTGCTGCAGGCCTCGACCCGCGGCGAACACGCGGCGCCCAAGAACAACACGCTGGTCGTCGTGCGAAGCGCGGCACAGCGCGTGGCGCTGCACGTGGACGAAGTGCTGGGCAACCAGGAAGTCGTGGTGAAGAACCTCGGCCCGCAGCTGGCGCGGCTGCCCGGACTGGCCGGCATCTCGGTGCTGGCCTCGGGCGCGGTGGCGCTGATCTACAACCCGGTGGCGCTGGCCGCGGTGCACGGCGAGCAGGCGCGCGAGCGCCAGGCCGCCGCGCTGGCCGCAGCACCGGCGAATGCCGCATCGGCCGAGCACGGCGCGCCGCAGGAGCCGTTGCCGGTGCTGGCCCCCGTGGCACCGCAAGTGCCGCTGGTGCTGGTGGTGGACGACTCCATCACCGTGCGCCGCGTCACGCAGCGTCTGCTGCAGCGCGAAGGCTATCGCGTGTCGCTCGCGGCCGACGGCCTGCAGGCGCTCGAGCGCCTGCAGCAGGAGCGCCCGGCGGTGGTGCTGTCGGACATCGAGATGCCGCGCATGGACGGCTTCGACCTGGCCCGCAACATCCGCGCCGACGCGGCCCTGGCCGAGCTGCCGATCATCATGATCACCTCGCGCATCGCCGAGAAGCACCGCGACTACGCGCGCACGCTGGGCGTGAACCACTACCTGGGCAAGCCGTATTCGGAAGAAGAGCTGCTGCGCCTGGTGCGTGCCTACACGAGCGAGCCGGCGCTGGCGGCCGCGGCCTGACATCTGTCGGGCGCCACCTCGCGCGTTCAGCGCGCGTGCATGCAAAAGGGGCCTTCGCGGCCCCTTTTTATTTTGCAGCGCCTTCGCTCGCGCCACCCCGTAGCGCTGCAGCGTCTTCTCGCGCGCCTCGGTGTGGTCGACCACCGGCTTGGGGTAGTTCTCGCCGAGCTTGATGCCCGCCGCCTCCAGCTCCACCGGCGTGGCGTTCCACGGCGCGTGGATGGCCGCGTTCGACAGCCCCGCCAGCTGCGGCAGGTAGCGGCGGATGAACTTGCCTTCGGGGTCGAAGCGCTCGCTCTGCGTCACCGGGTTGAAGATGCGGAAATAGGGCTGCGCGTCGCAGCCGCTGGAGCTGGCCCACTGCCAGCCGCCGTTGTTCGACGCCAGCTCGAAGTCGTTCAGGTGCAGCGCGAAGTAGGCCTCGCCGCGCCGCCAGTCCAGCCCCAGGTCCTTGCACAAAAAGCTCGCGACCACCATGCGCAGGCGGTTGTGCATGTAGCCGCTCTGGTTGATCTGCAGCATGGCCGCGTCCACCAGCGGGTAGCCGGTGCGGCCTTCGCACCAGGCCTCGAACAGCTGGTCGGCGTGCTTGCCGTGGTGCCACTGGATCTTGTCGTACTCGGGGCGGAAGCTCTTCGACTCGCCGCCCGTGTGCACGTGGGGAAAGTGCATCAGGATCTGGAAGTAGAAGTCGCGCCAGATCAGCTCGCTGAGCCAGGTCGCCGCGCCCGCATTGCCCTGCAGCGAGAGCTGGTGCGCCAGGCTGGCCATCTGCCGGATCGACACCGTGCCGAAGCGCAGGTGCACGCCCATGTAGCTGGGGCCGCGCACCGCCGGAAAGTTGCGCGCCTCGTCGTAGCGGTCGATGCGCTCGAAGAAGTCTTCGAACAGCGTGCCCGCGCCCTGGGTGCCCGTGGGAATCTCGAGCGTCGACAGGTTGCTTTTCTCGAAGCCGATTTCGCGCAGCGTGGGCACCGGCTCGCCGTAGGCCTGGGGCGAGGGCGCCAGCGCGTCGGCATGGCTGCGCACCGGGTACGACTTGAGGAAGAACGAGTCGACCTTGGCCAGCCAGGCCCGCTTGTAGGGCGTGAACACCGTGTAGGGCTGGCCGGTCTTGGTCATGACCTCGTCGCGGTCGAAGACGGTCGAGTCCTTGTAGGTGTGAAAGGTCACGCCGGCATTGGCCAGCGCGCCGAACACCTTGGCGTCGCGCTCCAGCGCGTCGGGCTCGTCGTCGCGGTTGGCGAACACGGCCTGCACGTCCAGGTCGTGGGCCAGCGCGGGAATCTCGTGCGCCGCGATGCCGTGCCGCACGATCAGCCCGCCGCCCAGCGCGCGCAGCTCGGCTTCGAGCTCCACCAGCGACTCGCGGATGAATTCCACCCGCCGGTCGACCGTGGGCAGCGCATCGAGAATCGCCTTGTCGAAGACGAAAACGCAGACCACCTGGCGGCAGGCGCGAAGGGCACGGTAGAGGGCGGCGTTGTCGTCCACGCGCAGGTCGCGGCGGAACCACATGAGCTTTGGGATAGGTCTTGTCGACGGCCAGTAAAATCGGGGGCATATGGCTGCCGATTCTGCCCCGATGAACCTCACGCATCACTTTTTGATAGCGATGCCCGGGATGGAAGACAAAACTTTCAACCGCAGCGTCGTGTACCTCTGCGAACACAGCGAGCGCGGCGCGCTCGGGCTGGTGATCAACAAACCCAGCGACATCAACCTGAAGGTGCTGTTCGAAAAAATCGAGCTGCACCTGGCCCGCCCCGAACTGGGCGAGGCCCCCGTCTTCCAGGGCGGCCCCGTGCAGACCGAGCGCGGCTTCGTGCTGCACGAGCCGGTCTTCACCCAGGCCGAGAAACCCGAGGAGTCGGTCTACGCCTCGACCATGAGCATCCCAGGCGGGCTCGAAATGACCACCTCCAAGGACGTGCTGGAGGCCCTGGCCACCGGCGCCGGCCCGCGCAAGGTGCTGGTCTCGCTGGGCTATTCGGCCTGGGGCGAGGGCCAGCTCGAGTCGGAACTGGCCGAGAACAGCTGGCTCACCGTCGGCGCCGACCCGGCCGTGATCTTCGACACCCCGGTCGAGCAGCGCTACGACAAGGCGCTGATGCTGCTGGGCCTGGAGGCCTGGAAGCTGTCGCCCGACGCGGGCCACGCATGAGCGACGTCATGTCCGACGCGCCCGCATCCCCTCCCGCTTCCGTTCCTGCCGTCCCTGCTCCGGTTCCCGTTCCGGCCCATTTCCAGACCTTCCTGGCCTTCGATTTCGGCCTGAAGCGCACGGGCGTGGCCAGCGGCAACCGGTTGCTGAGCACGGCCACCCCGCAGGCCACCATCAAGGCCGAGGGCGACGCCCGCTTTGCGCAGGTCGAGGCGCGCATCAAGGAGTGGCAGCCCGACGCGCTGGTGATCGGCGTGCCCTACCACCCCGACGGCGCCCCGCACGAGAACACCCGCCGCGCGCAGAAGTTCGCGCGCCAGCTGCGCGGCCGTTTCAATCTCCAGGTGTTCGAGGTCGACGAGCGCTACAGCACCACCGAGGCCCTGTCGTCGGGCGCGCGCGATGCCGATGCTGCTTCGGCCTGCATCATCCTGGAGCAATTCTTGAGGAGTCTCACGTGAGTTCAATTCCCGATGCCGAAGCGCTCTACACCCAGCTGCTTGCCGGCGTGAAGACGCTGATGCGCCCCGAAACCAAGCTGGTCGGCATCACCTCCGGCGGCGCCTGGCTGGTCGAGCGGCTGCAAAAAGACCTGGGCCTGGGCGGCGCGCCCGGCGTCATCTCGTCGGCCATGCACCGCGACGACTTCGCGCGCCGGGGCCTGTCGGCCAGCGCGCAGACCGCGCTGCCCTTCGACGTGAACGGCACCGACGTGCTGCTGCTCGACGACGTGCTCTACACCGGCCGCACCATCCGCGCCGTGCTCAACGAACTGTTCGACTTCGGCCGCCCGGCGTGCGTGCGCCTGGCGGTGCTGGTCGACCGTGGCGGTCGCGAACTGCCCGTGGCGGCCGACTTCGCCGCCACCACGCTCACCTTGCCGGCCACCCAGTTGCTGGCACTCGCACGCGCCGACGACGGCGCCTTCAGCCTGAAGGTCGAGGAGAACCGCTGATGCTCTACAAGCGAAATCCGCAGCTCAACAAGAACGGCGAGCTCATTCACCTGCTGTCGATCGAGGGCCTGCCCAAGGACATCGTCACGCACATCCTCGACACGGCCGCCAACTTCACGAGCGTGAGCGACCGCGAGGTGAAGAAGGTGCCGCTGCTGCGCGGCAAGAGCGTGTTCAACCTGTTCTTCGAGAACAGCACGCGCACCCGCACCACCTTCGAGATCGCGGCCAAGCGCCTGAGTGCCGACGTCATCAACCTGGACATCGCGCGCTCCTCGGCCACCAAGGGCGAGTCGCTGCTGGACACCATCGCCAACCTGAGCGCCATGGCCGCCGACCTGTTCGTGGTGCGCCACAGCGAGTCGGGCGCGCCGTACCTGATCGCGCAGCACGTGGCACCCCACGTGCACGTGGTGAACGCCGGCGACGGCCGCCACGCGCACCCCACGCAGGGGCTGCTCGACATGTACACGATCCGCCACTACAAGAAAGACTTTGCGAACCTCACGGTCGCGATCGTCGGCGACGTGCTGCATTCGCGCGTGGCGCGTTCGGACATCCATGCATTGACCACGCTGGGCTGCGCCGAGGTGCGCGTGGTCGGCCCCAAGACCCTCGTGCCGAGCGACATGGCCGGCATGGGCGTGCGCGTGTGCCACACGCTCGAAGAGGGCATCAAGGACTGCGACGTCATCATCATGCTGCGCCTGCAGAACGAGCGCATGAGCGGCGCGCTGCTGCCGTCGTCGCAGGAGTTCTTCAAGACTTACGGCCTCACGCCCGAGAAGCTGCAGCTGGCCAAGAGCGACGCCATCGTGATGCACCCGGGGCCGATCAATCGCGGCGTGGAAATCGATTCGGCCGTGGTCGACGGCCGCCAGAGCGTGATCCTTCCGCAGGTCACTTTCGGCATCGCGGTCCGAATGGCCGTCATGAGCATCGTGGCAGGAAACGAAGCATGAACACACTGATCACCAACGGCCGCGTCGTCGATCCCGCATCGGGCACCGACAGGAAGGCCGACATCGCCATCGCCGACGGCAAGATCGCCGGCATCGGCGGCAATGTGCCCGCCGGCTTCAAGGCCGAGCGCACCATCGACGCCACGGGCTGCGTCGTCGCGCCCGGCCTGGTCGACCTGGCCGCGCGCCTGCGCGAGCCCGGCTACGAGCACGAAGGCATGCTCGAAAGCGAAATGGCCGCGGCCATTGCCGGCGGCGTGACCAGCCTTGTGTGCCCGCCCGACACCGACCCCGTGCTCGACGAGCCCGGCCTGGTCGAGATGCTCAAGTTCCGTGCAGAGAAGCTGCAGTGCGCGCGCCTGTTCCCGCTGGGTGCGCTCACGCGCGGCCTGGCCGGCGGCGTGCTCACCGAAATGGCCGAGCTCACCGAAGCCGGCTGCATCGGCTTCAGCCAGGCCGACGTGGCGCTGGCCGACACGCAGGTGCTGCAGCGCGCGCTGCTCTACGCCAGCACCTTCGACTACACCGTGTGGCTGCGCCCGCAAGACCGCGACCTGGGCAAGGGCGTGGCCGCCAGCGGCCCGCTCGCCACGCGGCTCGGCCTGGCCGGCGTGCCGGTGTCGGCCGAGACCATTGCCATCTTCACCATCATCGAGCTGATGAAGAGCACGGGCGCCCGCGTGCACCTGTGCCGCATTTCCAGCGCGCGCGGCGTGGCGCTGGTGCGCGAAGCCAAGGCGCTGGGCCTGCCGCTGACCTGCGACGTCAGCATCAACTCGCTGCACCTGGCCGACACCGACATCGGCTACTTCGACAGCCGTGCCCGCCTGAACCCGCCGCTGCGCCAGCACGGCGACCGCGAGGCCCTGTCGGCCGCGCTGGCCGACGGCACCATCGACGCGCTGGTGTCCGACCACACGCCGGTCGAGGCCGACGCCAAGACCCTGCCTTTCGCCGAAGCCGAAGCGGGCGCCACCGGGCTCGAGCTGCTGCTGCCGCTCGCGCTGCAGTGGGGCGAGCGCAGCGGCGTCGGCCTGGCGCGCGCGGTCGAAGTCATCACCTCGGCGCCGGCGCGCCTGCTGGCGGCCGCCGACGCGGGCACCGGCATCGGCCGGCTGTCCGAAGGCGGCGTGGCCGACCTGTGCATCTTCGATCCCACGCTGGAGTGGCAGGTGCGGCCCGATGCGCTCAAGAGCCAGGGCAAGCACACGCCGTTCGCCGGCTACCCGGTGCAAGGCCGCGCGCGCCACACGCTGGTGGCCGGCCGCGTGGTGCACGGCTGAGGCCCCCGGGGCGCACGTCCAGATGCTTCATTCACTGAAAGCCTGCTCGCGTCTGCTGCACGCGGTGGGGCACGCGCTGGTCGGCTGGTGGACCATTCGCCGCACCTTTCCCAGCCTGCCGCAGGAAGAGCGCAATGCGCGCGTGCAGGCGTGGTCGGTGCGCATGCTCCAGATCATGGGCATCACGCTCAAGGTGCAGGGCACGCCGCCTGCCCAGGGGCCGGTGCTGCTCATCTGCAACCACCTGTCGTGGCTCGACATCACCTGCCTGCATGCGGCGCGCCACGTGCGCTTCGTGTCGAAGTCGGACGTCAAGAACTGGCCGCTGATCGGCACGCTTTCCACCGGCTCGGGCACGCTCTACATCGAGCGCGAGCGCCGCCGCGACGCACTGCGCGTGGTGCATCACATGACCGAGGCGCTGCGCGAAGGCGACCTGATCGGCGTCTTCCCCGAAGGCACCACCAGCGACGGGCGCGGCCTGCTGCCGTTCCATGCCAACTTGCTGCAGGCCGCCATTTCGTCGGGCGCGCCGGTGCTGCCGGCCGCGCTTCGTTTTGCCGATGCCGCCACCGGCGAGACCAGCCAGGCCCCGCGCTACATCGACGACGACAGCCTCGTGGCCTCGCTGTGGAACACGCTGCGCGCGCCGCCGCTGCTGGCCATCGTGCGCTTCGGCGAGCCGCAGGACTCGCATGGCCGCGACCGCCGCGAATGGGCCCAGTCGCTGCATGAAGACGTGCAGCAGCTGCGCCGCGAAACGCACTGACGCACCATCACCGGCCGGGCCAAAAAAGCGCCCCGCAAGAGGGGCGCTGAACGGCGCGGATGCGCCGTGAGGAGGAACCGTTTGCTGGCTGGTTGCCTGGCCGAGGGGCGAGTGGTCGGGTTCAGAGAATGCCGAAGACCTTCAGTCCGATGATCACGATCAACGGCACGCCGCAAAGCCAAAGGATGATGCTTTTCATGATTCAGGTCTCCGGTGAATAGGTAAGCCTGAAGGGTGGCCGCCCACGCGGCCCACACATGCGGGAAAAAGCTAGACAAGCGCGTGGGCGCGTGCCTACACGTGCTCGGGGTCGGTGTCCGGCGCGTCCGGTTCGCCCTTCGAGCGGAACGCGCCGGGCTGCTGGTTGGTCCAGCGCTTGAAGGCCTGCCTGAAGTTGGAGCCGTCGCTGAACCCCAGCCGGGCCGCGATTTCTTCCTGCGTCATGTCCGTGTCGCGCAGGTAGGCAATGGCCTGGTCCATCAGCACGTCGGAGCGCAGTCCGCGAAACGACGTGCCCGCCTCCTTGAGCTTGCGCTGCAGCGTGCGCGGGTTCATTTCGAGTTCGTCCGCGACCTCCTCGACGTCGAGCGCGGGCTTTTCCGCCGACTGCTCCCGAAGCAGCTCGCGCACGCGCGACTCGATGCTGCCGCGGGCCGAGAGTTTTTTCAGCAGCACGTCGCAGCCGATGCGCACCATCGTCATGCTGATGGCGTTGGCATTCGGCAGCTTGCGCTCGAGAAACGCGGGGTCGAAATAGAAGCTGTCCGCCGGCTGGCCGAAGCGCACGGGACAGCCGAAGAACCGCGTGTACAGGTGCGCGTGCGCGGGCGCGTCGTACCGCAGCGAAACCAAGCGCGGCCTGAACTCGGGGCCGAAGGCGATTTCGGACAGCTTGTACGCCATGCAGATGGTGAATTCCATCGACAGCTGGTATTCGGCGCTTTGCGGGTCCGAAACCAGCAGTGGCGTGTACGTCCACCAGGCGTTGCCGCCGCCCTCGTGGCAGTCGAACGCGACCATCGGGCCCAGCACCCACTGGTACTTGACCACGAACTCCGACAGCTCACGGTAGGTGCGCGCGCTCGTCATGCCCATGCCCCACACGCCCAGCGAGGCAAGGCTGACCCGCAGCCCCGCCAGGAACGCCGCCTCCGGCCCGGGCGACAGCGCCACCGAGTTGCGAAGAATGGTCTGCATCTGCGCATACGAGACCTTGCGCGAATGCGACAGCAGCTCGCTTTCGTCGATGCCGGTGCCCCGCAGCATTTCGGCCGGGGACGCGCCGCTTTGCGACAACGCCATCACGCACGCGGCCGTGCCGTGCATCGGGAAGCAGCGGTCTTCCAGCCTGGTGATCAGGCTGCGGCGGTTTCCGAACCTCATATGCGCCTGATGGGCCTCGTTGGTGGATGCGATTTGAAGGGCGTACAGCCCGATGTTTTTGCGCGGGCCTTGATTAAAAACAGACTTCGCATGCGCAAGATTAACCTTCGGGCGCAAAAAATCACATTTCTGCACGAAAACGGCATGAATCAGGCGCGAAGTTAATTGTTGTTTTCTATTCGACTGGGCATTAACCCTCGGAATTAATGCCCGGAATTTGAAAACGCTTGCTGCGGTGCACCTATGCACTCGCAATTTAACCGAGGCGTGTCGCGAAGGAACCTTTTGGCAGCCAAGCCGAAAGAAAAGAATCACCGTTCGGCAATTTCCAGGTTGCCACTTTAGTTCCCGTTTGTGCAACGCACAACAGAGCAGCGGTGGCAAATCTGGCGGTCCCCGCCGACCCCAAAACCGATCCGAATCGAACGCCAGATTTATTTGGCCGTTCGGCGCATCACGTCCGGCCATCAGCAATTCAATTCATCTGAAATTCATGACGACGATCACCATTACCGCCAAGAAAAGCGCAGCCAGCAGCACTTCTTCATTGAACGATATCCAGCTGGTCGAGGCCTCCGTGGTGCAGATCCGCATGCCGCGCAGCCAGATCAAGGGCATGAAGCGCGTGGGCGACGATCTCGTCGTGACTTCGGTGGCCGGGGAGGTCATCACGGTGCATGGCTTCTTCACCGCGTTCGGCGGCGGCAAGAACGACCTCGTGTTTGAAGACTCCGACGCAAACGGCGCGCTCTGGCTGGCGTCGTTGTCCGACGCGCAGGGCGAACTGGTGGCGGGCTTCCAGGGCATCGACAGTATCGAGCCGCTGCTGCTGCACGAGAGCTTCGACCTCGGCATGTTGCCGTGGATCGCGGGCGCGGGCCTTCTGGCCAGTGCGGTGGGTGGCGGCGGCGGCGGTGGAAAGGGGGGCGCTGGTCCCCTGCCTCTGCTCCAGCCCGTGACGCCCGACACCACGCCGCCAACGGCACCCACCGTCAAGGTCACGGCCAACGCAACGGGCGCCGTCGTCGTCACCGGCCAGGCCGAGGCCGGCAGCACCGTCTCCGTGAACTTCCCCGACGGCACCGTCGTCAAGGTGATCGCGGGCAGCGACGGCAGCTTCAGCGCGACGTCGGCCGCTGGCCGGCAACCGGGCGGCAATGTCGTGGTGCATGCCACCGATCCGTCGGGCAACCAGGGGCCGGACACGGTGGTTCCGTTCGTCATGCGCGACATCGATGCGCCCGTGGCGCCGAGCGTTACCGTGAACAACGGAGCGGCCTTGGGCGGCAAGGGCGAGCCTGGCTCGACCGTTGCCGTCACGGACGACAAGGGCCACACCACGACGACCACGGTGGACAACAACGGCGACTGGAAAATCGTTCCCAACCCGGTGGGCGAGGGCCAGGGCGGCACCATCATCGCCACCGATCCGGCAGGCAATGTCTCGCCGCCGGTCGGCGTTGTCGGTGGCGACCACGTGGCGCCCGGCGCCCCGACCGTGGCCCCCACCAACGGCAGCATCGTTTCCGGCACCGCGGAAGCCGACAGCATCGTCACCGTCAAGGACGGCAAGGGCCAGACGATCGGCAGCGGCGCGGCAGACGGCAGCGGCCACTACAGCATCAAGCCGGGCGCGCCCTCGAGCGACGGCGACACGCTGAGCGTCACCGCCACCGACAAGGCCGGCAACCCCAGCGTACCCGCCACCGTCATCGTTGACGGCAAGGCCCCGCAAATCAGCGTTGCCTTCACTTCCGACACGAATGGCGACGGGCTGCTCAATGCAACCGAAGTCAAGGCGGGTGTCGGCGTCAAGGTCACGCTGGTGTCCGGCGCTGCCGTGGGCGATGTCATCACCGCCACCGGCGGCACCACCACCAAGACAGTCACGCTGTCCGCGGACGATGTGACCCGTGGCTCGGTGTCGATCGATCTTCCGGCGCCCACGGCAGACGGCCCGTATGTCGTCACCGTGAAGAGCAAGGACCTTGCAGGCAACGAAAGCACGGCCGCCGTGCAATCCGTGGTCGTGGACACCGTCAGCCCGGTCGATGGCTACCAGGTGGCCATCGTGGCCTACAACGACAACTTCGGTGTGGGGCTCGGCGACTTCGGCGCCGGCACCGTCACCAACGACGACAAGCCCATGCTCAAGGGCACGTCGTCGGGCCTCGTTGCGGGTGATTCGCTGCGCATCTATCGGGACGGGGTCCTGGTCGGCAGCGCCGAGGTGGCGGCCGACGACACGTGGACATACCAGTCGGAAGTGCTGGCCAACAGGAACGGCTATTCCTTCCAGGCGGCCATCGTGGATGCCGCGGGCAACGAAGGCCTGCGGTCCAACAACTTCGTGTTCTCGGTGTTCGTCGCGGGTGGAGCGTTGGAAGAGCACAGCGTGGCCATCACGGCCTTCGAAGACCACCAGGACCCGGGCACCGGCACGTTCCAGTCGGGCGCGGCCACGAACGATGCCAAGCCCGTGCTCAAGGGCACGCTCGACGGTCCGAGCCATGCCGACATCATTCGCATCTTCGAGAACGATGTCTTGCTCGGTACCGCCAGCATCCTGCCCGACAACAAGAGCTGGGAGTTCGCACTCGGCACCACGGCGGACGGCGTGCATACCTACGTTGCGCAATATCTCGACGGCGCCGGTGACAAGCTGGCCACGTCCACGCCGTTCGCCCTCGTCGTCGACACGCATGCGCCCAGCGCGGCGGACGGCTACAGCGTGGCCATCACGGCCTACACGGACGACGTGCCGCTGGCCACCGGCGACTTCGGCACGGGCACGAGCACCAACGACACCAAGCCGGTGCTCAAGGGCACGGTTGCGGGCCTGGTCCAGGGCGACGTGGTGCAAGTCTTCGAGGGCACGACCCTGCTGGGCACGGCCAGCGTGACGGGCCAGACATGGAGCTTCGCGCTGGCAGCAACGTCGGTCGGCGAGCACACCTACAGCGCCAGGATCGTCGATGCCGCAAGCAACGAAGGCATCACCTCGAACGCTTTTTCGCTGACTGTGGATGTGCAGGCTCCCGCACTGCCTACGGTCGACCCGACCAACGGCACCGTCGTCAGCGGCACGGCCGAAGCCGGCAGCAGCGTCGTCGTCAGCGACGGCGCGGGCAAGGCCATCGGCAGCGCCGTGGCCGATGTCAACGGCCACTACGAAATCAAGCCGGGCACGCCCTCGAACGACGGCGACACGCTGAGCGTCGTTTCCACCGACAAGGCCGGCAACGCCAGCACGCCCGCCACCGTCACGGTGGACGGCAAGGCCCCGGAAGTCAGCATCGCCATCGTTGCCGACGCCAATGGCGACGGCTTCATCAACAAGGCCGAGCTCGGCTCGGGCATTGGCGTGAAGGTCACGCTGGTGTCCGGCGCGGCGGTGGGCGATGTCATCACCGCCACCGGCGGCGGCACCACCAAGACCGTCACGCTGAGCGCGGACGACGTGACCCGTGGCTCGGTGTCGATCGACTTCCCGGTACCTTCGACGGACGGCCCCTTCGCGGTCACCGTGAAGAGCAAGGACATCGCGGGCAACGAAAGCTCGGTGACCAAGCAGGTCGTCGTCGACACGACCAGCCCGGTGGACGGCTACAAGGTGGCCGTCGTTTCCTACTACGACAACGTCGAAGCGCAGACCGGCGACTTCGGCCAGGGCACCATCACGAACGACCAGACGCCGTTGCTCAAGGGCACTTCGTCGGGGCTGGTGGCTGGCGATTTCCTGCACATCTACGAGGGAACGACCTTGTTGGGGAACGCCAAGGTCGGGGCCGATGGCACATGGAGCTATCAGCTGGACAAGCTGTCCAACAATGCCGCCCATTCGTTCCACGCCATCGTCGTGGACGCGGCCGGCAACGAGGGGCTGCGGTCCGCCGACTTCTCTTTCACGGTGGCCGCTCCCGAGGGGGATTCGGGCGACTTCGTGGTCGTGATCACGGGGTTCGAAGACAACGTGGCGCCGAACACCGGCATGCTCACGGACGGGAAAACCACCAACGACCCCAAGCCGGTGCTCCACGGCGTGCTCTCCGGGCCGGACCAAGGTGACTCCATCCTCATTCACGAGAACGGTGTGTTGCTGGGAACCGCGACGATCCTGGCCGACAAGAAGTCCTGGGAATTCAAGCTCGACACGGTGCCGGACGGCGCTCATGCCTACGTTGCGGAACTCTTTAGCGGTGCCGGCGACAAGATCACCAACTCCGATCCGTTCCAGCTCGTGGTCGACACGCATGCGCCTGTCGCACCGACCGTCGGCGTGAACAACGGCACTGGCATGGGTGGCATCGGCGAGCCCGGCTCTACCGTCACCATCAAGGGCGACAACGATCGGGTCACCACCACCACGGTGGACAAGAACGGCAACTGGCAGGTCACGCCGAATCCGGTAGGCGAAGGCCAGAAGGGCACCGTCACCGCGACCGATCCGGCCGGCAATGTCTCGCCGCCGGTCAGCGTCGTCGGCGGCGATCAGGTGGCACCTGTTGCGCCGACCGTCACCGTGAACAACGGCGCGGGCATAGGCGGCAAGGGCGAG
>NZ_MOWM01000168.1 GCF_016082275.1 Variovorax sp. E3 | reverse complement strand
TGCGCCAACGACTCGCCCGGCGGCGGCGCGCTCGCCGGCGGCCCCGCCGCCTCGGCCCGCGGGCAATCCATTCCGACTGGCAGCCGAATGCCATCCGGACACGCCACGTACGAGGGCACGGGCGCCGGCGATTCCCCGACCGCCAGCGGCACCGACACCACCGGGACGCTGACAGGCCGCGCATCCGCCTGCACTTCGCCACCCGCGGCCTTGGGAGCGCCGAACAGCCCGAAGTAGTTGTAGCGGCTGGCCACCCCGAAGAGGATCAACAGCGCCGCGATGCCCGCCGTGCCCGCAAGGATGAGCTTCTGCCCCGGTGCGCGCCGCGCCGGGGCATCTGCCAGCCCGTCGCGCTCCTGCTCCGCCAACGGGGGATCGTGCTTCGTCGCAAACATGCGTCACTCCCCGCCAGGCATGGCCGGCTGGCTGCGGATGACACGCTGGACCTTGCTGCTGGCCGTGCCGGTGGGCGCCGACTGCACCGGTCGCGCCGACGAGCGATTGGTGATACCCGCCACCAGGCTGCCGCGGCGAAGAAGCACCCGCTCGACAACACGGTGCAGCACCATGGTGTCGCCTTCCATGTGAAAGTCCACGAGGCTCTCGCTGCCGTCCGGCTCCATCACGAAGGCCGCCGGCAACGCATGCGCGGCCGAAAACCGCATGAAGGTCTGCCGCCCGTTGTCGTGCATTGCCATCGGCTGCAACTCCCGCGCACCGACGATCCAGTAGTCCTCGTTGCGCACGCCGTCCTCGGCCGCCCCGGCCAGGTCACGGCGCACCTGCGCTCGCTCGGCCTGCGCCGCGTCCGCGGTTTTGTCTGCGGCCTCGCCCGGGCCCACCACCCGCACCCAGTAGGCGACATTTCTCGCCGAGCGGGAAATGGTGCGAAGCACGAAGAGGTACGCCCGGCGGCCCGTGAACAGCGTGAGGTTCGTGTCCGCCCGCACGTCCTTGGGCTTGATCAGAAAGAGGTTGCCGCTGACCGCCGCGTGCCACGCGTCACGATCGCCCATGGCGAAGTCCGTGATCTGCTCTCCCTGCGCAAGTTCGATCGTCGTCGCCACGCCTTCCGCCGCCAGGATCCGGATGACGTCCTCCCCCGTGAAGCGCACGGTCTGGATGCGGGCATCCCGCGGCGTGGGCAGCGTCCCGATCTCGGCGCGCGCGCCGGGCAGCGCCAGCCCGCAGGCGGCCAGCGCGAGCGCGAATTCGCAAGGCCTCATCGCACGCTCGACGAAGTCGCCTCGGCGGTCTGCGCCGACAAGCCCGTCTGCACGGGCGCGATGTCGGGCACGGCCAGCACCTGCGGCGCGCCTTCCTGGTCGCGCCGGTAGTTCAGCGCGCAGAAGCCAAAGGCATTGACGTGCAGGTCCTTGATCCGCGTGGGCACGTTCGATGGATCGTACTGGACCGTCAGGGTCGCGATGTAGCGCGTGCGCACGGGCGCAGTGACGCCGCGCGTGAGTGTCTTGTCGAATCGAACCTGCGCCACCCGCAGGTCCTCGCGATCGGTCGGCAGGAACGTCACGTTGAGGATTTCCGCGCGTTCCGAGTCCGTCGCGCTCATCGTCTTGACGGGCGATTGCGCGTTGACCTGGGGGTTGAAATAGGCCTCCCACTGCGCGCGCACCGGCCCGCAGGACATCAGATAGGCGGTCTTGTAGTTGGCCTCGGCCTCGCCGCGCGTGAAGCCTTCGCGGGAAAGCACGTAGCGCGCCACGTCCGACAGCAGGATCTTCTGATCGCGTGCCAGTCCCACATGCACGAGTTCCCCAGGCGCCTGAACGTCGTACGCGCCCGTCGCGTTGTCGACGCGGATCACGGTCGGCACGAACTCCTTGAGCGGCAACAGAACGCTCACGCTGAGCACGCTCAGGCCGCTCAGAACGCCGCAGACCCACGCGATCGCCGTGCTGCGGGCGGCGCGCCGCTCCAGATCGAGCCGGCGCTGCGCGTCCCAGTCGATCGCCGCCGAGAAATATGTCTGTTTGGCCATCACCGCCCGGCCTTCTGCCCGGAGGCCGCGTTGATGGGCCTGGCTTCACCTGGAGGCCATCCGGGCGGTGCCTTGGCCGACGCGCAGCCGGTCAGCACGCCGGCCAGCAGGGCCATGAGGACGGATCGTCGAAGGCTCGCGAGATGAGACATGTGCATGCTCCTAGCGACCTCTGGAACGACCTGTCCGTGGCAGCGCGCGCGCCAGACTGGCCAGCCCCGAAACGAACGATCCCCCATTGCCGCCGGTCATCGATGCACAGATCGACGGGATCTGCAGGAACATGCAGAACATGGCCAGGGAGATCAGGATGATCGGTACACAGATGGCGACCACGTTCATGCCCGCGCCGTCGCCGCTGGCGCCAGAAAGTTGACGCGCCATCGTCGCGACATCGCCGCCTGCTCCGCCGCCTGCTCCGCCGCCAAGCTTCACAACGAGGTGTGCGAGGTAGCTCTCGACGATGCCGATGAACATGAAGATGAACAACGCCGTGAAAAGATGATAAAAAATAAAGTAGAGGGCGGTACCTACCCAGGAAAAGAAGTAGCTTCGTGTTTGAGGTAAGACAAGCGCTAGAAGAAAAAATGGCCCCACGGCCAAGACCAGACTCAGCCCCAGTTTGGAGAAGATAACGGCGAACAAAGCGGTCGCCAGGAGGAGATAGGCCGCGATCGTCACCAGCGTCGCCAGCAGAAACATCGCAATCGCAGCGCCCAAAGCGAGATCATTCGCGAAGTTGCTGGCCGCCGTGAACAGTACTGAGATCAGGTCGACCACCTTGCTGTTCACGCTGCCCAACATCTCGGGTGCGTTCGCGCCGGATTTGCTTGCCGCGGCGGTCAATTCAGAAGGAAGGCTTGAGATCGGTCTGGCAACCCAGCTGAGATAGCCCCCACCCATCATGTGAAGCACCAACATGAAACCGATGAACTTCAGGAACCAGTCCGTCGCGGGAATCGCCACCTTGCCCTCCATCACCAGGTAGCACCAGATCAGCATGCTGATCCCCAAGAGGACCCAGGCCACAGGAATGACATAGCCAGAGATACCTGTAGCAGCGCTCTCGTAGAAGCCGGCCAAGGCCCTGTCGAAGTTGGCGTAGATGTCGCCGATGATGTCGCTCGCCATGATGGTCCATCCGCAAAGAAGCCATCGGCCTAGAACCGGATCTCGACTGGCTTTCGCAACTTGCGAGCCTCGTCAAGAACACGGCACGTTGCACGTCGACGCCCATATCTGTCGACTTCGTCTCGACATGCTTTGACGAGTTCGTCGAGGGGCTGCAGGTTTCCCTTGTCCGCTTCTGAAGCTACGAAGCGCGCATCAAACCGCGCCGCCTCCCGATCGGGACGATCGCCGCATGCGGCCATCAGAACAGCAACGACTGCAACTGCAGCCACCACCGGGTACGGCTTCCTGCGCATGGCATCAGAACCGGATGCCGCCGGCCGCGCCACGCGCCATGCCGGCATTGAAACCGTCGACCATGGCTTGCCGCCGGAGCTGGCGGTCCGCCTCCTGCATCGCCTGGATGGCCGAAAGCTTGATTTGCTCGTTCTGCATGCGCACGGTTTCCACCTGGATGCGCGCCTGGACTTCGGCGATCGCCTTCTGATCCGTCGATGCGTTGATCGAGCTGACGAAGGTCTGAAGGTTGCGGATGTTCTGCGCGGCCTTGCGGTAGCCGAGGTCGCCGATGTGCTTTTGCAGCGCGAGCTGTTGCCACTGCTGCGTGCACTGCGTTCGAAGGGAGGGATTGGAATTTTGCTCGGCACACGTGCGCAGCTGACTGGCACGGGCGATGTCGCCGAGCATGCCCGAGACTCCCGCGAAGTCCCCCGTGCCATCGCGCATCCCACGGGCGGCCGCCGCATAGTCCTCGGGCAGATACTGCCTGAGGAGTTCGTTGTTCAGGAGGCTGCCCAGGTTGCGCGGACCTTGCAAGGTGCCATACACCTGCTTCATCTGGCCGAGCTGCTTTTCCATTGCGCTCAGTTGCTCCATCCACTTCGCGATCGTCTCGATCTGGTTGATTGCGGCTGGGAGGTCGCTCGTCACGGTCACCGGGACCTGCGCGATCGCGGCGTGCATCAGGCCCAGACTGGCGGCCACGGCGACACCGAGCGTTCGGGCGTACGGTCGCATCGTCATCACACTCTCCTTTGAAGGAACAGGGGCAGCCACCCCGCCGGGTCAGGGCCGACCAGGTCGATCGCGGCGCGCATCACCTCGACGTTGTCGAGACTGGCCGAGAGCACGGCAAGCATGTCTTCCATGCCGCCCAGATCCAGCTTCACCATCACCGACTCCGCGCCCTTCTTGAGCAGGAACTGGCCCGAGTTCTCCTCCGTGTGTTTGATCAGATCGAACTCGCGCGGCGTCAGCTTCAACCCCTCGATGTAGTCGACCTGCTCGGCTTCGCCATTGGGCAGCAGCAGTTGCGTCGGAAATTGCGACAGCAGCGTGCTTCCCAGCGGCGAGCGGCTGATGTCGCTGGGCTCTTGCGTATCCAGGCCAATGACACCGTCTTCCTTGCGGATGGTCTTTCCCTTGTTCTCGATGAAGCGTTGCATGAGCGGATCCTTGAGCGCGCGCCATGCCTCGGCGATGTCGATGATGTGCGGCGAACCCGCCGCCTCCAGGGCGATCTTGTGCGTGAGGTAGCGCAGGATGGGTGTGCGCGCCTCGTCGATGTCCAGGAAATGGGTCATGTCGAACCCGTAGGTGTCGCCGCCGCTCAGGTCGAAGCGGTCCTCGGCGTTGTCGAGCACCCAGGCGAAGGCGCCGCCGTCGCACCAGCGCCCCAGCGCATGGAAGAGGCTGTGCTCCTGGTGGGTCGGCAAGGCGTCCCGCACGCGGGCATAGCGCCGCTGCTGCGGCTCAAGCTGGTAGACCTGCCGGATGCTGCGCAGCAGATCTTCCTCGTCCCTGTGCGTCATGACGTACTTGCCGTCCAGCTGCGCGTTCCAGGACAGGATGCTCAGGATCACCGCGATGTTTTCCGGGGTGGGCGGCAGCGAAAACGGGTTCATTCCGGTGGGCCTGCCCGCGGCGATGTGGAAGTACTGTCCTCCCATCGCGCGGATGCAGATCTCCTCGCCATAGTCCTTGTCGAAGCTGAACACCTTCAGGGCCTTGCCCTTGCGCAATGCCTGCTTGCGTGCCAGCAGTCGCAGCGCCAGCTTCAGTACCGTCTTCCCGCTGCCCGAGCGGCCGATGATCTTGTAGTTGCCCAGTTCCTTGCGATGGGCCCGCTGAGGGCCACCTTCGCCGGCGGGCGGCAAACCGGTGGGAAGCTCCGTGCGATCGTCGTAGTCCAGTTCCACTCCCTGCTCGCGCAGGCGGTCGCGGCTGACGTGGAAGTTGAAGAAGTAAGGGCCGTTGGCCGTCGTTTTCATCAACGCGATCGGCGCGCCCCACTGGCTCCCCCGCGCGTTGCCGCTGGGATGGTTGTGCATCGGAAACAGCTTGGCGAAGTTCTTGCTGCTGATGGGCATCGACCGGATGCGCCCGTGCCTGAAGTTGCCGGGCAGGCAGCTGAAGTAGGTGCAGATCAGCGCCCCGCCCCGCTCACGGGCGACCCCCATGCTCTTCTGATCGAGCAGCATCACCGCCGTGTGGATGTTTCGATTGAGTTCCTTGATCGTGTCGGCATACACGATCAGCACCAGTTCATGGTCGAGCATCGAGAAGCGTCCGGCCTGCAACTGCGTGCGCGCGGCCGCGACCTCGGCGAGTTGGTCTTCATTGCCACTTGTGCTCTTGATCCGGTTGTACTGCGACTTGAGCAGTGCATCGGCGTGGTCGAAGGCCATCACTGTCACGGACTGGCTCAGGAGAAATTCAAACGGCGCCGAAAGAAGGCCCTCGAACACCTTCACGTCGATCTGCTCGGCCCGGTAGGGCGCCACCAGCGTCAGGCATGCCGCGAGCCGGGAGCCGGCGGCACCTTCCAGCTCGACGGTTTCCGACCCGAAATTGAGCGCGCCGGCCTGCAACTGCTGGCTGAGCTCACAGGGACCGAGCCGCACCGTCATATCGGCGTTGTGGACCAGGCGCCCATAGAAGCGCGCGAGTTGCGAACACGGCTGCCCCTGGCTCTCGTCGAGGCCGAGCAGGCGCGGATGGTATCGACGCAGACTCGCCATCAACTGCGCGCACAGGCGCGACAGTTCCTCCCGGGCGCCGCGGCGCACCTGCGCCATCGCTTCGCCACCCTGGCGCGACAGACGAAGCCCCAGGCGGTCGAAGCCATTGCCGGCGACCCTGTAGACGGGCGACACAAACAACTGGTTGCGATAGAGGCGCTCGCCCTCGAACCGCTTGGCGTACTGGCGGGCAAACTCACGCGACAGACCGTTGTCGTAGTCCCCTTCCAGCAGGTCGAACTGCACCCGTCGACGTTCCACATGCGTCCACAGCGCCACATGGGGGCTGTGCGCGATGCTGTTGATGGCCGACAGCCACTGCTGGTTCAGGCCATCGAGTTCCCTGTGGCCCATCGTCTCGAACGCGATCCCATGCACGGAGATCGTCTGCGTCAGGTCGCCCTCGTAGGTGATGGCGGTGTGGTCGTCGATCTGCTGCGAATACGGCAGGCAACTCGCCACACTTCGCTCCGAAGCAACTACGTCGGATGGTCGCATCACTGCACCTCCCGGCGGTGAAGGTGGGGACTGAAGACGACCGCGCGCGCGGCATTCCTGCTGCGGTTGGCGACAAACCACCGGTGGCGGTAACCGGCCACCACATCGCGCACCCAGAAGGGGTTCTCATTGGTGCGCAAGACCAACACGAGATGCAGCGGCAGCATGAGCAGCGACCAGAAGCCGAACACGCGCATGCACAGCAGCAGCGCCATGCACTCGGCGCCAAAGACCGGCAGCGGCACGTAGGCCTGCAGCACGGGCACCTGCGGCCCCCGGTAGATGGCCACCCGCTCCAGTGGCGGCTCCTCATGGCGAACGTCGTTCATCGCCGTTGCTCAAAGACTCGAGATGCCGGAGGCCGAGCCGCCCACGGCATCCTTGACGAACTGAATGATGGCCACCACGCCGAATGCGAGCGCCGTACCGAGCAGCGACTGAAAGAAGATCTTCTTCGGGTCTTCCCTTCCGAGCCAGTTGCCGGTGACCCAGTTGAGCAGGGTCACGAGGCAGGCAATTGCGCCGATCACGCCCACGACGCCGTAGATGGCGGTGAAGATGTTGACGCCGGCCTGCTTCAGGCTCTGCGCCATCACCGGATTGGCGGCGCACAGCGCCGAACAGATGGCAATCGTGCGCCGGGCGGCGCCCAGCGCAGCGAGGCCCGCCTGCGCACCGCGCATCGCCACCTTGGGAGACAGGATGGTCTTCATGGCAGCTCCGTGAGGATGGCTAGAACCCGCGGACCGCGGGCTCCTTCGCGAAAATCTCCCGGGCTTCATCCGCGGGCGCCGCCGCCATGGACGCCCCGGCGCCCAGACGCACGTCCTTGGCGCGTTGCGCAAGGTCCGATCCCGGCGCCCGGGCCAGGTCTGTGGCCTTGTCCATGTTCACCGCGGGACGGCTCGACGGGTCCGCCGCCGCCTGGAGGATGCGCCGGGCATAGACGTCCGCCGCGCGGCGATCAATGTCACCGGCGTTGTAGCCGCGCAGCGCCGCATGCACCGCCTGGGGGCCCGCGTAGCCCGCGACACGCGCACGCCGGTGGAAGTCCAGCAGGATCTGCTGACCCGAGCGCAGATTCAGGCACGGATCGAAGGCCTGCTCCCACGTCAGGCCGTGGCGCGTCACGTTGCTCACGTGAATCTGCGCGAGTCCGACCGAGAAGCCGCGTCCCTTCGATGACAGGGACCGCGCCTGTTCGACAGCCTCGGTCAGCGTGCGAGGCTGCCGCACCGGCTCCTGCTCCCCATCCATGCCGATGGCCAGAGGTCGCCACGCGGATTCCCTTCGAACGAGCGCGCCCATCAACGCCGGGGCGACCTGCGGGGCACATTGTTCAAGCAGTGCGATGGTATCCACCATGACGAACTCCTTTGCCGCAGCCACACGAATGTTGTACATTTCGACAAGACATCGGCTGATTTGTCTTGTTTTTCAAGACTATGCCAACTCAGCGCCTCTGAAAAGCCTTGCTTACTTCTTGGAACAATTCGAATGTCCGATTCCGCCGACGACGATGCGCCTTCCCGGGGCGCCCAGGCCGTGCGCGCGCTCCTGGAGCGCCACGGGCTTCCCAAACACAGGCACTCCGCATTCGTCGGAGAGTTCTTCGAGCTGTCCCGCGCCGCGGCGCACCAGCGCGTGAGCAAGAGCACGGCGTGGACCCTGGAGGAGCTCGGTGTGCTGGCCGAACACTTCGGAGAGACCCTCGCACAGGTCGTCGCGCCGTCTCGTCCCCCTGGCGATGCCGAGCTTTCGCCGGGGCTCGCGGCCACCCTGTGCGCGGGCGACGCCAGGACGCCTTGCCGCATCTGGCTGCGCGCCGACCATGCGCCGTCAAGCGGCGACGCCTTCGTCGCGCTGCGCACCGGCAATGAGTACGTGGTGATGCCGTCTTCGGCGGTGCCCGGCGCGCACGCCCTGGGCATCGCCCGCATGGAGGTCGATCAATCCACACCATCCGCTCGACGCGTGGCGCTACTCGATCCACTGGGACGCGCGGCCAAGGCGGTGGCCGGTCCGCTGCAAGCCGCAGGCATGGAAGTCCAGCCGTTCGAGACGGCACGCGATCTGCTGGCGGTCATCCCGCGCCTTCCGTTCGATGGCTACGTGATCGGCTGGCCTGTCGCCAACGGCCAGACCGGGGCCCTGCTGTCGGCCATCCGCGCGCAGAAAAAGCCCTGCGCCCTGATCCTTCTGACCTCGCGCTCGCGGGCGGGGTCCGAGGCACTGTCGGAGCTGGCCGAGGTCGTGGCAAGGTACAAAGCCCAGCTGCTCGAACGGCCGGTACAGCCGCCGCTGCTTCGGTCCATGCTCCAAGGCGGCTTCGCCGCGTGAGCCGGCGGGGCGTGCAAGGTGAGCGCACCGAGCGCGGTCGGCGCATCGTGCGCTGCGCTCAGATCGCCGCTTTGCGCCGCGGCCCCCGCAGTTCAGAGGCGTCCCTGGAGCCGGCCGGCCTGAACTGAGCGGCCAATTGGGCAGCGCTGACGCCTCCCGGCAGCCGTTCCAGGCGTGCCTTCAGCAGGGCCGCCTCGTTGCGGATGTCCCGAAGCTCCAGCGCGGCAAACTTCTTTGGCTCACGGCCCATCGCGGCTGCAAGCTTCGAGGCGTCGTCGGTGAACAGCGAGACGTGCTCGCGCGCACGGGAGATCGCCACGTAGAACACCGCGCGGTTGCTCGAGAGGCTGCGCGTGTTGGCATCCACCAGCACGCGTTCGCAGGTCATGCCCTGCGCCGAATGGACGGTGCTGGCATAGGCATGCTGGAGATGCAAGGCGTGTGAACGGTCCAGACGAACGCTGCCAGCGGGTCCTTCCAGCGCGACATGCGGCGCCTGCACATCGGCGACGCGGTAGCGCTCACCGTTGCGCACACCCGTGAGCGGATCGTTGGCAGTGATGCGCACCCAATCCCCGGGCGCCATCTGCGCCGCCTCCGGCAGATAGACCCTCAGCATGGAGCGGCGCGCTGGATTGAAGGTCACGAGCCGTCCGTCTTGCCGCTGCACGGTCAGCGCAGGATTCGTCCGGTCAAGGTGCACATCGCGCACGCGCAACTGCTCGCCCCTGCGCAGATCCTCGCCGTAGTCGCGTTGCGGCACGATGACCTGGCCGATCTCGTAGCTTTGAACCGAGCGCAGTTCGGCCCGTGTCATGTCAACGGGCTCGAGGATTCGCACCTCATGCCCCGCGGGGAGGGCCAGGCCCGCGCGAACGTGGGCATTGATGCTGCGGCGCGCCTCGTTGGTGCCTGCGACGATGAGCGTGCGCTCGCGCTCGTGCGGCTGCAACTGCAGGTAGGCCCTGGCGATCAGCGCGCGACGCCGCTCGTCGTCGCGCACCTCGACCACCGTGTGTTGCAGCCGGGCGACCGCGCTGGGTATTTCGCCGCGCGCCGCATGCACCACGGCTGCGCGCAGCGATTCGCGCCTTTGCCGCTGGATTTCCGTGAGGAATGCTTTCGTCATGCCGGCTTCCTGAAGTTGCTCGAACGGCTTTCCGGCCTCCACCGCGTGCGTCTGGTAGCGATCTCCGCACAGCACGAGGCGGGCGTGTCGTTGCGCGATGAGTGCCATGAGCTTTTCAAGCTGGTGGGCGGGCACGACGCCGGCCTCGTCGAGAAACACGATGCTTCGGTCATCGAGCCGGTCCTGCTCGCGTCGGCGCGCGAGCAGGGACGCCAAGGTCTGCGATTCCATCCCCAAGGCGGCCAGTGCCCGGTTCTGCGATGCGTAGGGCGCCAAGCCGATCACCCTGAAACCGCGCAGCGCCGAAAGCCGCGCCGCCTCCTGCTGGATGCCCTGCACGGCCTTGCTCAGCATGTGGCTCTTGCCCGTGCCTGCGAGACCTTGAACCCCGACGTAACGGTCGCGCGTGGACAGGATCATCGCCACGGCCTCGCGCTGCCCGGCGTTGAGATCGCTCCCGGCCAGCAGGCCCGCCACGGCCCGCGGCGTGGCCACGGCCGGCACGCTCTGCCGGCCGCGTCGCTCCAGGTCCAGAATGCGCAGCTCGCTGCGCCGCGCCGCAGGCGTTGCGAACCGCGGCTCCGACGCCACGAGCGCGCCGCGCGCGATGGCGGCGTCAACCGTGCGCTGCGCTTGCGCCGGCGTCTGCCGTCGCGCCGCCATGGTCAAGGCGATCCACGACGAGCGCGAGAGCTTCTCGAATTCGTCGCGCGACTTGAAACGCCCGGCATGGGGATCTTTCGTCAGATCCGAGGCGCCGACGTGAGCGAACGGGCGGTCTGGTAAAGCGCAAGCTCAGGCACGAGCCTTCCGTCGGAGCGGGCCTGCAGCAGTGCTGCCTCGACGGCCGCCGGAGGAGCGGTCGTCGCCGCCCGCCCGTAGGCGACCTCCAGCAATTCCGCGCGGGAAAAAATGCCCTGACGCTCGGCAAGGTGAGCGATCGCGAAGTCCACCGCTTCATTGGCCGACGCGGCGGTGCGGCGCGACTCGCTGATGGCGCGGCTGAGCACCCACCCCATGCGGGCACTCTCTCGCCGCTTCGCGGGGCCCGCCCGCGTGAGATCGACCCCGGCCTCGCGCGCGGTCTGCAGCCAATGGGCGCGCAGCCACGCGCGGTCGCTCTCGCTTTTTCGGGGTCGCGACGCAAGCGCGATGATCTGCTTTTGCGCGGAGGTTGCATGGTCGCGGTCGCGTCCGCCGGCGGCGAGCAGCCGTTCGATCTCCTGGCTTCGCTGGCTGAAAAGCCGTACCGCCGCCTCCGGAACGCCGGCCAGCTCCCATCCCCCTTGCCCGTAGCCCGCAACTCGAAGTCCAGCTCGCGCAGTTTTGTCGCCAGCGTGGCGCGATAGAAGGCCCCGACCATGCGCACGTTGCGCAGCAGATCCTCGTTGGACAGCGCCCGCCACTGCCCGTCGGCGCGTCGCGTGAGGTTCATCACGATGACATGCGTGTGCAACTGGGGATCCTGGGCGCGGGACAGTTCATGGCGAAAAGCCGCGGCAACCAGATTCCCCGTGCGTTCGCGAAAGGACAGTCCGTGCTCCTTCCGGCGCGCAGCCGCAAACGTCTGCAGCAGCTGCAGGCTCTGCGCGACGGCCGCGTCATGCGCCGCGACGATGCGCTCGTCGCCCACCATCAATGCCTGAATGCTCACCGACTTGGGCGCGCTGAAGGTGAAGTCGATGCCCTTGCGATCCTTGCCGCCGCGCGTGCGGCTCGTGCGCAGGCGCTGCCCATCGGGCAGATGGGCATCCAGCATTTGCCGGAACGTTTCCGGCGCGACGGCCAAGCCGGCTTCGATCCCCAGCGAGGCTGCGCCCGCGCCCATCCATTCACCGCGATGCCCTTCCTTGCCGTAGTAGTCGTCGGCATTCTCGAAGTAGTGCGCGGCCCCGGCCGCGCTGGTGACGAACTTGAAGGAAAGCATGCGGCGCACCCTCAGGCCTGCGAGGCGCCGCCCGCCCCGAAAAGCAGGCCCTCGCCCGGTGGCTGGTGGAGAAAGGCATCGGACATCACGACCGCGGGTGCCACCAGCGGGCGTGCCTTGTACTTCATCGTCACGCGCGCCAACGGGTAGTCGCCGGCCAGTTTGAGATACCCCGTCAGATTCGGCAGCAGGTGGAACTCCGCGGGCGAGACCATCCTTTCCGTGTCCTGCCTGTGCGAAACAGTGCCTTTGCCGCCCGCGCCGCCCCGCGCGAAACTCGACACGCGGCGCAGCACCGTATGTTCGCCCAGCCCGCGCGAGAACTCCTCTGCCGTGTAGGTGTCCAGTTCGCCGATGCCGCAAAGGAACGAGCTTCTGAAACAGTTGCGTAGCGTGAGCGCGTCGTCCCGGCCGTAGACATTGTTGAGTTGGGCGAGCGACTGCACACCCGGCACGATGCGCAGCCCCTTCTTGCGGCCCTTCGTGGCCGCGTCGACGATGTAGTTGAGCTTCTCGAGTGAATCGAGTTCGTCGCACACCAGGTGCAGGCGGCGCGCGGGGTCCTCGGGCATGGACAGCACGCTCGCGCACGTCACGTCGACCCAGCATGAGATCAGCGGCTTGAGCGCCTGCAACATGTCCTCCCGCCAGGTGATCCACAGGCTGCCCTCGCCCTGGTCGAGCCAATCGCGAAACGAAAATCCGCCCGAAGGCAGGTACTTGTGCGGCGTGATGTACTGCGTCAACACCGTGCGGATGCTCGCCAGGGTGTCCGTCGCGCCATGGAAGCAACCCACCGCCGGGGTTCCCGCCAGCAGCGCCTTGAGGTCGTCGTTGCCGGCGGCCGTGAGCCAGTGCACGAGGCGCTCCGTCGTGCCCTGGCCCTGCCGCAGCAGTACCGTCAGGGTTTCGCTCACGATCGTGCGGCCCATGCTGTTCCAGGCTTCCTGCTCCGTGGACGGGCTTCGCGGGATCAGGCTGATCGCGAATTGCTCGCAGTCGAAGCTCGTGCGGATCTCGTTGAAGATGCTCCAGCCCTGGCTGCGTTTGTCGAACGGATTGAGGAGCCGGTCGCCGGGCGAGAGGAAGTAGCGCATCGACGCGCCGTCCGGATCGATGCACACGATGCGATCACCGCGGCCGATGGCGCTGTCGATGTACTCGGCGATGCACACGCTCTTGCCGGTCCCGGTCGATCCGCCGACGAAGAACTGCGTGCTCTCCACCGCATGCGGCACGGGAACACCCGCAAAGCGAAGCTGCGGACCCTTGCGCCGCGTCTTCGATGCCAGCACATGCTGGCTCACCATCCTCGGCCCTCGCAGGCGCGCCACGAACACGGCGCCACCAAAATGGTTCGCGTAGCGACGGACCATGAAGGCGAACAAGGCCACACCCGTCGCAACGCCGCACAGCGGCCCGATCCACAGCGCCGGCACGTCGATCGTCGCCCGGGCCGCGAACCACAGGCCGCGCGGCAACAGGCTCAACGGCATCCGGTAGCAGAGGGCGACGCCGACAAGCCATCCGGACAGGGTCAGCGCGAGCACGCCCAGGCACAGCCATCCGCGCATCGCGTTGTCGGGCGTGCGCTGGCTGGCGGCCATCAACGCCTCCCCAGGTAGCCCTGGAGGACCGACGCATCGATGAACTGGTCGGCCTGCGCCCTCACACCGGCGCCTACGGACTGACGCACCATGAGGTAGACCCCGCAGACCAGGCTCAGGAGCAGATCCGGATCGGTGCCGTCCGGACCGCCGGCCTGAAGACGCGCGGCGATCTCCCGGATGGTCTCGAGTTCGCGTCGCATGCCCTGCAGCGCATTCGTGTTCGGCTGCGAGGCGTCGAAATACACCCGCTTGATGTGGGTCCCCAACGCCGCGTCCTCCGAGGCGGCGAAGATGCGCTCCAGCGCAGCCTGCTCGATGTCATTGAACCGAAGAGGCACGTACCGGCTCACGTGTTACTCCTGCCTCGGGCAACCGGGCGCGCGGTCGATTCCGAAGTGACACAGGCAGTGCGCCTGTAACACCGCCCCCGCGAGCGCCATGCGGGATTGCCGGCACCTTGTGGGTGCGTATGGTGTATGCCCCATGGCCTCCTAGGCGGGGCACGGCCGCCCCCCTCCCGACCGGCTCGCGGGCGCGCCCTCCTGGCAGGCCGAAGGCCATGCCCGAGCGTTTGGCATCGCCGGGCCGAAGGCCGGCATCGCAGCAGCCGATTCGCATCCAAAGTGTGTTCATTGCGCGTTCCTTCCTTGTCCAGCCGCCCCCATTCCGCATCCGAAGTGCCTCCGTCCCGTATCCACAGCGACCGTTGGGTGCCAGCGGGCACGTCCTTGCTTGAAATGTCTTGTATTTCAATACAAAATCCGACGCATGCGCGAAATGTATCGCCAAATCGATCACGGGGACAGCCGCATGGCCCACGACCGCCCGCCCGACGAGGACGACCTCTTGGACACGCTGCAGCGGCGCACCGCCGGCCTGGTGGCGCAGCGGCTGCGCAGCGTGTCGGTCGTGATCGCGCGACTGCGCGAGCTGATCGGCGCGGCGCACGCCGCGGGCCATGCCCACGCGGCCATCCATGCCCGCCTGCGCGCGGGCGGGCTCGCGGTGAGCTGGAACAACTACCGCGCCAGCCTCGTGCGTGCGCGCCGACGCGCCGCGGCGACAGTGGATGCGAACGCGGCGCCTGCGATGGCGGCGCCGTCGCAGGGGGCCCCTCTCACGGCGCGCGACGGCCAGGCGGGCTCCCCTGCCGTGGCCGCGTCGTCCACGCCGATCCTCGATGCGCTGGCGGGCGCCCGGCGCGCCGCCGCCCGCGACTACGCGCCCGCAGCGCGCGCACCCCGCAGACCCCGGGAGCCCCGCTCATGAAAACCTGCGTCCTCAACCTCTCGGGCAACGTCGGCAAGAGCACGCTGGCGGTCCACCTGCTGGCGGCCTTCTCACCCGGCGCGCGCATCGTGAGCGTCGAGTCGATCAACGCGAGCGAGGTCGACGAAGTCGATGCGCTGGACGTCGAGGCGTTCAGCGCGAGCCGGTTTCGGGAGATCTTTCGCGAGATCATGGTCCACGACGAGCTCATCGTGGACGTGGGCGCCTCCAACGTCGCGGCCTTCATGGGCGAGATGGCGCGCTTTCGAAGCGCCGTCGGCGAATTCGACCTCGTGCTCGTGCCCACCGTGCCGGCGGACAAGCAGCAGCGCGACACCATCGCCACGGTCGACTGGCTGCACACGCTGGGCGTCGCGCCGGGCAAGGTGCGCATCGTGTTCAACCAGTACCCGGGCGAGAGCCTCGAGGCGGTGGCCAGCGTCTACCCGCAGGTCGTGGGCTACGGCCTGAGCGACGGGCGCGCCAAGGCGGTGTTCGAGCCCCACGCGGTGATCGCGCGCAGCGAGGTCTTCGAGCTCGCGAAGTCCAGCCGCCGCACGATCCGCGAGCTTGCGCGCGATGCCACCGACTGGCGGGCCGCGCGCGGGGAGGCCCGCCGCGCGGGCGACATGGAAGCGCTGGAGCGCGCCATGGCCGCGCAGATGATTCACGACCTGGCGGTGACCGCGCAGGACAATCTCGCGCGCGTGCACGCGCTGCTGTTCGCGCCGACGAAGGCGGCGCGCCGGGCATGAGCGCGGCCAGCGCGCAGCAGGCCGCGCTGCACATCCTGCTGGAGGACGTGGAGCCGCTGCTGCAGCGCGCGGAGGCGGCCGCGACCGATGTCCAGGCGGCCCGCGAGGGCCTGGCG
>NZ_MOWM01000167.1 GCF_016082275.1 Variovorax sp. E3 | reverse complement strand
CGCACCTGCGTGGCGGCATCGGCGGGCAGGCCGGCGGGCGGCCAGGGCATGTCGGGCGGCAGTTCGAAACCGACGACGAAGAGAGCGTCTTGCAACTCGGCGCCCGACAGGCCCGTGGGCGCGGTGCCCCGCGTGCGGCCCGGGTCGGCATCGACGATGGCGGCCGGCGCCAGGGCGGCGAAGCGGGCCAGCAGCTTGCGGTAGTAGGGCTCGCGCCAGTCGGGTTGCAGCGCCTTGCGGCGGCTGCGCCACATGGCGGCGCTCAGCAGCACCAGCGCAAGGCGCGGCAGCAGGCCGTACACCACGATGCAGCCGGTGAGCCACAGCGCCCAGGTGCGCTGGCCCGCCGCGCCGGGGCGGCCGACAGCACCGTCGGCGCGTCGGGCACCGGAAAGCCGAGCTGCGCGGGCGCCCAGCCCAGCGCCTGCACGGCCCGCACGAAAAAGGCGGGGTCGAGAATCGTCGTTTCCCAGCTCAGCGTGTAGCTGCGAAAGGCCAGCGCGAACAGCATCGCGGCCAGCACGACGGCGAACGACAGCGACCAGATGCCGTGGCTCACGAGCCCGAAGGCCCAGGGCAGCAGCCTGGCGCGGCCCAGCAGCCCGGTGGCGGCGCGCACCAGCACGGGCGCCTGCCCGCGCTTGCCGCCGGCCACGCGCGCGGTGAGCGACAGCCAGATCCAGCCGAGCGACGCGCCGCCGAAAGAACCGATCGGCAGCCACAGCCCCACCAGCCACAGCAGCAGCGTGAGTGCATGCAGGCCCAGCAGGCTCACGAGCGCGACGATCACGTTGATGTGGCGCTCGCCGCCGCCGACCACGTTGCCCGCCAGGCCCAGCCCGGCCATGACGATCAGCGCGACCATGGCCAGCAGCACCCATGGCGCCCATTGCCGGGCGCGTGCCAGTTCGGATGGGAGCCCGATGCGTTCGCCCAGTTGGCGTGCGCGCTCGGTGATTTGCGCGGGACCGTGCGGCGCGCGCGCTGCGGCGGTGCGCAGGGCTTGCGCGTCGTCGAGCGGGCCGTTCTGTTCGACCCATCGGATCGCCTCGGTGATCACCGCATCCGGAAAGTCCGGCAAGGCAGGTGCGCGCGGCGCGGTCGCGGTGTTGGTCAACAGGGTCCCTTCGCAATTCGCAAGAAAGGCCCCGCACGGCGAGTGCCGGGGCGCGCGAATTATGCCCGGCGCGCCGCGGGCCCCCATGAGAAACGGGGCCGCGAGCGGCCCCGTTCAACAGGGTGTCGGAGCAGGGGGCGTGCCCGGTCTCAGCGCAGGCCGAAGAACGAAAGCACGGCAACCACGACCACGACCAGACCGACGATGTAAATGATGGAATTCACGCGAGGACTCCGTTGTTGACGACGCTGTCAGCATCTCGCCGCATGCGTGTGGCGACTGTCGGCAACGGGCTGCGAGTGCTGTAGGACTCGCGAAGCGCGCGTCGCCATGACTTATCTCCCGGTTTGTCGGCTTTTCTCCATGCCTTCCCGCAGATGTGACGATTGTTTGCAATGCGCAACCGGCATCCACGCAAGACTCTGGCCCTTCCTGAAAGGCGCCCGTTCATGCGACTCACCGAGCAGACTCCCTTCACCGGCACCCACCCCGCTCACCCCGGTGCCCGCTCCCCCCGCCCGGCCGATGCCACCGCCGCCCGTGTCAACGCCCAGTTGCTTCCCACGCTGTTCGACCGCCTGCGCGACGATGCGCCGAGTCGTACCTCGGAGTCGCCTTCGGACTACACCGCGACGCCCGCGCAGATGCGCGACATCGTGCAGCGCGACCTGGCCTACCTGCTCAACACCACCAACGCCGAAGACCTGATCGACCGCGCGCGCCATGCCGAGGCGGCCTCGTCCACCATCAACTTCGGCGTGCCGCCGCTGGCGGGCAGCTACCTGTCGGAGCGCAAGTGGGCGGACATCGAACGCATCATCCGCCGCGCCATCCAGGACTACGAGCCGCGCCTGATTCCCGACACGGTGGCGGTGGTGCCGCTCATGAAAGAGGGCGGGGCAGCCGGGGAATACAACGTGCTGCTGTTCGAGATCCGCGCCATGATCAATCTGCGTCCCTACCCGCTGGAGTTCACGGTGCAGAGCGCCGTCGACCTGGAAACCAACCGCATGAGCGTGCTGTGCGCGGCACGCTGAAACAAGCGCCTTCGTCACCATCACTTCAGGGAACACTGGCCCCATGGACCCCCGACTTCTCGACTACTACAACAAAGAACTGGTCTACATGCGCGAGGCGGCCAGCGAGTTCGCGGCCTCGCACCCCAAGATCGCGCGCCGCCTGGGCATGCACGGCATCGAGGTGGCCGACCCGTACGTGGAGCGGCTGATCGAGTCGTTCAGCTTCATGTCGGCGCGCATGCAGATCAAGCTGGACGCGGAGTTTCCGCGCTTCACGCAGCGCCTGCTCGAGGTGCTATACCCCAACTACCTGAGCCCCACGCCGTCCATGGCGGTGGCCCAATTGCACCCCAGCGTGAAAGAGGGCGACTTCACGCGCGGCTTCGTGGTGCCGCGCGGCACGGCCTTTCATGCGCGCGTGCCGGCAGGGGAAGAAACGCCGTGCGAGTTCCGCTCCAGCCAGGACGTGACGCTGTGGCCCTTCGAGATCGTCGACGCCAGGCTCACGGGTGCGCCGCCCGACATTCCCGCGCTCGAGCGCTACGTGCCGCCGCATGTGCAGGTGACGGGCGCGCTGCGCCTGAGGCTGCGCATCGTGGGCGAAATGAACTTCAGCACGCTGGTGGGGCTCGACCGCTTGCCCATTTACCTGCGCGGCAACGAGCAGGTGGCCTCGCACCTGTTCGAGCTGCTGCACACCTCGGCGGTGGCCACCTTCGTCGGCGAGCCGGGCAAGCTGATGGAGCGGCCCCACGTGGTGACCGAAGGCGCGCTGGTGCACGAAGGCCTGAAGCCCGGCGAGGGCCTCCTGCCGCTCGAATGGAACACCTTTCACGGCCACAACCTGCTGCACGAATACTTCGCTTGCCCCGAGCGCTTCTACTTCTTCACGCTCACGCAGCTGGCGCCGGGGCTGGCGCGCGTGCACGGCAAGGAGGTCGAGATCCTCGTGCTGCTGAGCAAGCAGCCGGGCGCTTTGAGTTCGCTGGTCGACGCGGGGCAGTTCGCGCTGTTCAGCACGCCGGTGGTCAACCTGTTCGAGCGGCGCACCGATCGCATCGAGCTCAATGCGGCGCAGCCCGAGTTCCACCTCGTGCCCGACCGCTCGCGGCCGCTGGACTTCGAGGTGTATTCGGTGCAGCGCATCGCGGGGCAGCAGGCGCAGACCACGGCCGAGCTGGAGTTTCGACCGCTCTACCAGACGCTCAATGAAGACGAGGGCAACTACGGCCGCTACTTCTCGGTGCGGCGCGAGCCGCGGCTGGTGTCGGGCACGGCGCGCAAGTACGGCACGCGCACGCCGTACATCGGCACCGAGGTGTTCCTGTCGCTGGTCGACCAGCACGAGGCGCCGTACCCCGACAGCCTGCGCTACCTGTCGGTGAAGGCGCTGCTCACCAACCGCGACCTGCCGTGCCTGGTGCCGCGCAACGGCCATTCAGACCTGGCGGTGGCCGATTCGATTCCGGTGTCGGCCGTGGGCCTGATCCGCCCGCCGAGCACGCCCAAGTCGCCGTTCGCGCAGCGCGAAATCGCGTGGCGGCTGATTCGCCAATTGGGCTTCAACCATTTGCCGCTGGCCGACATGCCGCACCGCGAAGGCGCGCAGGCGCTGCGCGACATGCTGCGGCTGTTCGTCACGGCCGACAACGACGTGCTGGGCCGGCAGATCGACAGCCTCGTCGGCTCGCGCATCGAACCGGTGACGCGGCGGCTGCCGGGCGCAGGGCCGCTGATCTACGGGCGCGGCGTGCAATGCACGCTGAGCGTGGACGAAGAGGGCTTTTCAGGCACGAGCCCGTACCTGCTGGGGCTGGTGCTGGAGCACTACCTTGCGCGGCACGTGAGCATCAACGTGTTCACGCAGACGGTGCTGGAGTCGATGCAGCGCGGCACGGTCGCCAAGTGGCCCGTGCGCATGGGCGGGCGCGGCATCGTCTGAAGGACGGCGGCTCAGCGCTTGCGGACCGGGCCCAGCGCCTGCTCGATCAGCCAGCGCATGGCGGCGCGCACCTGCCTGGCGTCGGCGCCCGCGTCGATTTCCAGCGCGGCGCGGTCGAAGGCGGCTGACAGCAGCTGCGACAGCGCATCGACAGAGACCTCGCCGCGCCCCATGCCCGCGCGCACGAGGCCTTCGCGCAGCGAGTGCGCCGCGTTGGCGTCGTCGATCGCCATGATCTCCGCCATGCCCAGCACGGCAGGCCCATCGACCAGCAGCAGCCGCGTGCGGCCCGGCACGGTCATGGCGTTCAGGTAAGCCTCGCTGCCTTCGAGCAGGGCCTCGCGCGGGCCCAGCGGCTCGGGCGTCGCGGCCTCGATGTCGGCCGCCACCGCCATCGCCTCGCGCGCCAGCACCTGCCGGAACAGGTCGCGCTTGTCCGCGAAGTGGTGGTACAGCGCGCCCCGGGTGATGCCGGCGGCGGCTGCGATGTCGGGCGTCGAGGTGTCGCCGTAGCCCTTGCTCACGAAGAGCGCGCGGGCGGCTTCGAGCAGGGCGAGCTGCGTGGTTTCGGTGCGTTCGCGGTTGGTGGCCATGAGGGGTAATTTACATGCAGGCTGTCTGTAGGTTAATATTTAAAATGCGTGCAGTCTGTATGTTTTATGAAAAGGACAATCCCATGAAAGTCACGAGCTACTACCCCGTCGTCATGACCGGGGACGTGGCCGGCACCGCCGGCTTCTACCAGTCGCACTTCGGCTTCGTGCCGCTGTTCACCAGCGACTGGTATGTGCATCTGCAACTGGCGGACGAGCCTTCGGTGAACCTCGCCGTGCTCGACGGGCGCCACGAAACCATTCCGGAGGCGGCGCGCGGGCAGGTGGTGGGCGGCCTGCTGCTGAACTTCGAGGTGGACGACCCCGATGCGGTGCACGACCGGCTGAAGGCGGCCGGCCTGCCGATATTGCTGCCGCTGCGCGACGAGGCCTTCGGCCAGCGCCACTTCATCACGCGCGACCCGAACGGCGTGCTGATCGACATCATCAAGCCGATCCCGCCGTCGGGGGAGTTCGCTGCGCAGTACGAGGCCGGGGCGTTGCCGGGCTGAGCGAAGTCAGGCGCGCAGCGCCTCATCCTCATCGGTCCCCTCACCCAGGAACCCGCCACTCTGATGCGCCCAAAGCCGCGCATACAACCCGCCTTGCGCCATCAGCGTGCGGTGGTCGCCTTCTTCCACCACGCGGCCTTCGTCGAGCACGATCAGCCGGTCCATTGCCGCGATGGTCGACAGCCGGTGCGCGATGGCGATCACGGTCTTGCCTTCCATCAGCGTGTACAGGCTCTGCTGGATGGCCGCCTCGACCTCGGAGTCGAGCGCGCTGGTGGCCTCGTCGAGCAGCAAAATCGGCGCGTCCTTCAGCATCACGCGCGCAATGGCCACGCGCTGGCGTTGGCCGCCCGACAGCTTCACGCCGCGTTCGCCCACATGCGCCTCGTAGCCGCGCCGGCCGCTCGCGTCGCCCAGCGTCTGGATGAAGTCGTGCGCCTCGGCGCGCCGGGCCGCGGCCTCGATCTGCTCCGGCGTGGCGTCGGGCCGGCCGTAGGCCACGTTGTCGGCCACCGAGCGGTGCATCAGCGAAGTGTCCTGCGTGACCATGCCGATGTGGCTGCGCAGCGAGTCCTGCGTCACGTGGGCAATGTCCTGCCCGTCGATCAGGATGCGGCCGCTTTCCAGGTCATGAAAGCGCAGCAGCAGGTTCACCAGCGTCGACTTGCCCGCGCCCGAGCGGCCGACCAGGCCGATCTTCTCGCCGGGCTTGACGGTCAGGTTCAGGTCGTCGATGACGCGGCGGCCGCCGTCGCCATACCGGAAGCTCGCATGCTCGAAGCGCACTTCGCCGCGCGGCACGTCGAGCACGGTGGCATCGGCCGCGTCGAGCACGGTGCGCGGGCGCGACAGCGTCTTCATGCCGTCCTGCACGGTGCCGATGTTCTCGAACAGGCTGGTCATCTCCCACATGATCCAGTGCGACATGCCCTGCAGCCGCAGCGCCATGGCGGTGGCCGCGGCCACCGCGCCCACGCCGACCGCGCCGTGCGACCACAGCCACAGCGCCATGCCCGCCATGCCGGCCGTCAGGCCCATGCTCAGCGCGTGGTTGACGATTTCGAAGGCGCTCACCAGGCGCATCTGGCCGTAGCCCGTGTGCATGAATTCGCGCATGGCGTCGCGCGCGAAGCCGGCCTCGCGCTGCGTGTGCGAGAACAGCTTGACGGTGGCGATGTTGGTGTAGGCGTCGGTCACGCGGCCGGTCATGAGCGCGCGCGCGTCGGCCTGCGCCTTGCCGATCTTGCCCAGGCGCGGCACGAAATAGATCAGCGACACGATGTACAGCGCCAGCCAGATCACGAAGGGCCATACCAGCTGCGCGTCGAGCACGCCCACCAGGATGATCATGGTGGCCACGTACACGCCCATGGCCACGAGCACGTCGGCCAGCACGAAGATGGTCTCGCGCACCGCGAGCGCGGTCTGCATGACCTTGGCCGTGATGCGGCCCGCGAACTCGTCCTGGTAGAAGGCCATGCTCTGGCCCAGCATCAGCCGGTGGAAGTTCCAGCGCAGGCGCATCGGCAGGTTCACGGCCAGCGTCTGGTGCTTGACGATGGTCTGCAGCGCCACCACGCCGATGCTGATCACGAGGAACCCGGCCAGCCACATGAGCGCATTGCCGCGCTCTTCCCACAGGCGCGAAGGCACCTGCCCGCCGAGCCAGTCGACGATGCGCCCGAGGATGGCGAACAGCGCCGCCTCGAAGATCGACATCACGGCCGTGAGCACGGCCATGGCCGCGATCTTGCCGCGCACGCCGTGCGTGCAGGCCCACAGGAATGCGAAGAAGCCCTGCGGCGGCAGCGAAGGTTCGGCGGCGGGGTAGGGGTGAAGAAGTTTTTCGAAGAAGCGGAACAAGGCGAACGGTCTCCCAGAGAGCCTTTGACTGTAGCCGCGCATGCATGACCTTGCCCCGAAAAGGTGCGATCGTTCAGGGAGCCTTCATGGACGGCGCGGCCTGGCTTCGGCGTGTGAAGTCTTTGGTTTTGCATCGCCGAGCCGTTCGCTCAGGAAGTCGATGAAAGTGCGCAGCTTGGGCGACATGTACTGGCGGCTGGTGTACACGGCAAAGAGCGTGACGGGTGTCGATTCGAACTCGGGCAGCAGCCGCAGCAGGCGGCCTTGCGCAATGTCGTCGTCGATCAACCACAGCGGCATGAACGCGATGCCCATGTCGGCGCGCACCGCGTGCAGCGTGAGCGTGGTGTCGTCGGAGCGCATGGCCGGCGTGAGCCGCAGCGGGAACATGCGCCCGCCCGGGCCCTTGAGCGCGAGGTTGTCGAGGTTCACGTAGCTCGGCACGATGGCGCCCAGCTTCGCCAGGTCGGCGGGCAGGCCGGGCACGCCGACCATGCGCTCCAGGTAGGCCGGCGTGCCCGCCAGATAAAAAGGCACGCGGCACAGCGGCCGGGCAATCAGCGCGGGCGAGGGCTCCTGCGTGGCGCGCAGGGCCAGGTCGTAGCCGTCGGCCGCGAGATCGACCTTGCGGTTCTCCAGGTGCATGTCGACCAGCACCTCGGGGTACTTCTCGCGGTAGTCGGCCAGCACGCGGGCGAAGCGCGGCGTGGCGCACCACACGGGCGCGCTCACCTTCAGCTGCCCGCGCGGCGTGTCGTGGGTCTGGCCGATGGCGGCCTCGGCCGCGTCGAGCAGGTCGAGCGCGCGGCGGCTCTGCTCGTACCAGGCGGTGCCGGCCTCGGTCAGGCTCAGGTGGCGGCTGGAGCGGTGCAGCAGCCGCGCGCCGAGCGACTTCTCCAATTGGGCCACGTGCTTGCTGGCCATCGGCGGCGACAGGCCCAGCCGCTCGGCGGCGGCCACGAAGCTGCCGGCCTCCACGACCTCGCGAAACACGCGCAGGCTGGTCATGCGGTCCATGTCGATGTTTCCTGTGAAGAACTGATTCGATGCATCGTAGCCTGTCGATTTCTTTGGAGGAAATGTCTACAGTCGATGCAACGCTTTCAAGGAGCATCGACTTGACCCACGACAACATCTCGCGCCTGCCCACGTACTTCATCTCGCACGGCGGCGGCCCCTGGCCCTGGATGAAGAAGGAAATGGGCCCGACCTACGACCAGCTCGCCGCCTCGCTGGCCGACATGCCGCGCCAGATCGGCCGCACGCCCAGCGTCATCCTCATGGTGTCGGCGCACTGGGAGGCGCCTGCCTTCACGGTGCAGGGCAACCCCAAGCCGCCGATGATCTACGACTACGGCGGCTTCCCGGCCCACACGTACGAAGTGCGCTACGACGCGCCCGGTTCGCCCGAACTCGCGCAGCGCGTGCAGTCGCTGATCGCCGCTGCCGGCCTGCCGGTGCAGATCGACCCCGAGCGCGGCTACGACCACGGCATGTTCTCGCCGATGGCCGCGATCTACCCGAAGGCCGACGTGCCGGTGGTGCAGCTGTCGCTGCGCCGCGGGCTCGACCCGGCGGAGCACCTGGCGCTGGGCCGCGCGATCGCGCCGCTGCGCGACGAGAACGTGCTGATCGTCGGCAGCGGGCTGAGCTATCACAACCTGCGCAACTTCGGGCCGCAGGCGCACGGTGTGTCGAAGGCCTTCGACGACTGGCTCGACGAGGCGGTGGTGAAGGGCGCCGTGGCCGAGCGCAGCGGCCAGTTGCTCGACTGGGCTTCAGCCCCGGCGGCACGCATCGCCCATCCGCGCGAAGAGCACCTGATTCCGCTGATGGTGGCGGTCGGCGCTGCCGAGGGCGAAGCCGGAGAGCGCGTCTATCACGAGGACGCATTCATGGGCGGGCTCGTGGTGTCGAGCTTCCGCTTCGGCGGCTGAAGCCTCAGCTGCGGCGCACGCCGTCGGCATCGACCAGCCCGACGCGCGTCTGCCGCCCCCAGGTGCCGCGCCCCGTCAAGAAGGTCCACCACCCCCAGGCCGCGCCCGTGTGCCGCAGGATCTGGAAGGTGAAGGGCTCGACCAGCGCCGCCAGAAAAGCCTGCAGCATGTTGGCCTCGCTGCGCTGTCCGATCCAGCGGCGGTACAGGTACACCGACCACAGGTGAAAGAGCAGGTCGAGCGCGATCTTCGCGCCGATCACGCCCGCCACCGGTGCCAGCACGCCGAAGTTGCCGCGCACCAGGTACACCAGCAGCAGCCCGAAAGCGGCCAGCCCGTAGAGCGGCTGCAGCGTGTCGATGGCCTTCACCGGCAGCATCGCCACGCCGAGCCAGCCGTAGCGCCGGTCGCCGACCATCGCGCGGTACCAGTACTGCGTCTGCAAGAAGCCGCCGAACCAGCGGCGGCGCTGGCGCAGGAAGGCGCCGGTGCTGCTGGGCGCGTCGGTGTGCGCTTGCGCATCGCCCAGCACGCGCACGGTCCACGGCAGCCCGTGCGCCTGGGCGTGGCGGTGCAGGCGGTGGATGAGTTCGTAGTCTTCCACCAGCAGTCGGTGTCGAAGCCGCCGACCGCGCGCACCGCGTCGGTCCGAAAGCCCGCGAAGGCGCCCGAGATCAGCAGCAGCCCGTTGACGCGCATCCACGCATAGCGCGACAGGAAGTTGCGGATGTACTCGTACGTCTGGAACCACTGGAAGCAGCGCCCGGCCAGCGTGCGGCTGCACACCGGCGTGATGACGCCCGTGGCGGCCACGAGGTTCGGCTCGTCCGTAAAGGCCCGGCGCACCGCGCCGATGGCCTGGCTGTCGAGCAGGGTGTCGCCATCGACCGTGAGCACGGTGTCGGTGTCGATGCACAGAATGGCCGCGTTCAGCGCCACCGCCTTGCCGCCGTGCGGCAGGCGCAGCCAGTAGAGCGAAGGGTGCGTGGCACTGGCCGCGCTCAGTTCGCCCAGGGCCGGCGCGACAAGGCCGTAGCGGGTGGTGAGCAGTTCGGCGGTGCCGTCGCTGGAGCCGTCGTCGGCGATCACGATGCGGTCGGGCACGTCGCTCTGGCCGAGCAGGGCGGCCAGCGTGACGGGCAGCACGGCGGCCTCGTTGTGCGAGGCGACGATCACGCCCAGCGTGTTGCGCCGTGTTGCTGGCGTTTCGGCGGGACGCGGGCGGGGCCGCAGGATCGGCAGCGTCATCCAGCCCACGAACAGCAGCAGCACTGTGTCGTACAGCACATAGGCCACGCCGACCGACCAGGCGCCGACGTTGCCCACGCGAAAGGCCATGGCAAAAAGCAGGCCCCACAGCACGAGCACGCCGCCATGGATCAGCCAGCTTCGCAGCGGCGTGGCGGGAGGAGACAGGCGCGGCGACGCGGCCACGAAGGCGGGTTGGAGGGGATCGTTCAAGAGGAGATGCCTGGGCGACGAACGGTGATACGCAAAAACTCGGCCAGCGGTTTCGAAAAGGCCCGAGTCGACCCGGGACAATCGCAAGCGCAACAGAAAGACTCCACTCTCGCCCGAAAATTCCCCGCATGCTCGCACAAACCCGCTACACCCGAACCGCCATCGCGCTGCACTGGCTGATCGCCCTGCTCATGGCCGTCAACATCGCCATGATCCTGCTGGTCGACCATTACCCCGACGACTGGGTGCGCCCGGCGGTCGACACCCACAAGTCGATCGGCATCACGGTGCTGGGGCTGGTCATTCTGCGGCTTCTGTGGCGCCTGACGCACAAACCGCCGGCCATGCCGGACTCCTACGGCGCGCTCGAGCGCTTCGCGGCGCACGCGGCCCACGGGGTGCTGTACCTGCTGATGGTGCTGCTGCCGCTGTCGGGCTGGATGCACGACTCGGCCTGGAAGGACGCCGGCACGCACCCGATGTTCCTGTTCGGCCTGTTCGAATGGCCGCGCATCGGCTGGATCATGGCCATCGAGCCCACGCTCAAGGAAACCTGGCACACGGTGCTGGGCGGCGTGCACACCTGGGCCGGCTATGTGCTTTACGTGATGTTCGGGCTGCATGTGCTGGGCGCGCTGAAGCACCAGTCTTCGACGGCGAGCGCGAGCTGCAGCGCATGTGGCCGGGAGCGCGCGGATGAGCACGGGCATGAACGACATCGCGCGCATCGACGCACTCTCGACCCACCACGACCCGGTGCACGAAGGCGTGCGCGTGCGCTGGCGCCGCTTCGGCACCGACACCACGAAGCCGCCGCTGGTGCTGTTGCACGGCGGCCACGGCAGCTGGATGCACTGGCTGCGCAACGCCGAGGCGCTGTCGGCCGGCCGCACGCTGTGGCTGCCCGACATGCCGGGCTTCAACGAGTCCGACGCGCTGCCACGCGCGGCGCCCGGCGAAGACTCGCTGCCGCCGCTGCTCGATGCGCTCGGCGGCACGCTCGACCAGCTCGTCGGCGCTGGCACGCCCATCGACCTGGGCGGCTTCTCGTTCGGCGGGCTCACGGCCGCGCGCTTCGCGGTGCGGCGCGGCGCCATCCGCCGGCTCGCATTGGTCGGCAGCGGCGGCCACGGCACGCTGCGCCGCATGGCGGTGCAGATGATCAACTGGCGCTCCGCTCCCGACCGCGAACACGAGCGCGCCGCGCTGCTGCACAACCTGGCCGCGCTGATGCTGCACGACAAGGCCGCCATCGACGCGCTGGCCTTCGAGATCCACGACATCTCGTGCCACGGCACGCGCTTTCGCAGCAAGGAGGTGTCGCTGTCGGGCGGGTTGCAGAAGGCGCTCGACACGCTGGGCGTGCCGACGCTGCTGCTGTGGGGCGAGTTCGACGTCACCGCCGACCCGCGCCCGCTGGTGGCGCAACTGGTGGCCGAAGGGCCGCACCGCGAAGGCACGGTGATCGACGGCGCCGGGCACTGGGCGCAGTACGAACGCGCCGACGAAGTCAACGCGCGGCTGCTGCAGTTCTTCGGCTGAGTTTCAGCGCCCGATGTCGGCGGCGTGCTGCCGCCAGAACGCCGCGTCGGGCAACGCGCCCGTGCCTGCGGCGGCGTTGTCCGCCATGTGCTCGCCGCGGCTGGTGCCCGGGATCACGCAGGTCACGGCCGGGTGGCCCAGCACGAACTTCAGCAGCACCTGCGCCCAGCTGGTGCAGCCGATGTCGCCGGCCCACGCGTGCAGCGGCTTGTCGCGCAGGCGGCGCAGCAGCCCGCCGCCGCCGAAGGGCAGGTTGACGATCACCGCCACGCCGCGCTCGGCCGCGAGCGGCAGCAGGCGCTGTTCGGCCTCGCGCGCGTCGAGCGAATAGTTGATCTGCAGGAAGTCGAGCTTCTCGGCCTTCAGCACCGCCTCGACCTCGCCGTAGGCCGAGGCCGTGTAGTGCGTGATGCCGATGTAGCGCACGCGGCCCTTGTCCTTCCAGCCGCGCAGCGTGGCCAGGTGGGTGCGCCAGTCGACCAGGTTGTGCACCTGCATCAGGTCGATGCGCTCGGTGCGCAGCCGCGCGAACGACTGCTCCATCTGCGCGATGCCGGCCTCGCGGCCCGAGGTCCAGACCTTGGTGGCGAGAAAAGCCTTGTCGCGCTGCTTCGCCGCGGCGAGCAGTTCGCCCGTGGTTTCTTCGGAGCGGCCGTACATCGGCGAGCTGTCGATCACCGTGCCGCCGGCCGCGAACAGCGCGTCAAGCACGCCGGGCAGGCGCGCGTATTCGTCGCTGCCGGGGCGCCGGTCGAAGCCGATCCAGGTGCCGCAGCCGACCACGGGCAGCGCTTCGCGGGTGGAGGGAATGGGGCGGGTGTTCATCGGCTGCATCGCGGGGTTGCCTTGTTGCCCTTGCCAGGAAGACCCGGAAGACGCCTCAGCGCAAATAGCGCCCGTCGGCCTTCAGCATCGACAGCTCGGAGAAGGTCAGCCCGCGGTGCTCGCCGGGCCGGTACGACACGGCAATGCCGCCCAGGTCGAGCGTCTTGAACGACTCCAGCCCCTTCTGCAGCGACTCGGCCGTGGGGTTCGGCCCCGCGCGCTTCAGCCCCTCGACCAGCACCTTGGCCGTGACGTAGCCCTCGAGGCTGGCGTAGCTGAACTCGGTGACGCCGATCTTCTTCATCGCCGCCTGGTACTCGGCAATCACCGGCATCGCGCTGTTCCACGGGTAGGGCACCACCTGCGAGATGACCACGCCCGCCGCGTCCTTCCTGATGTCCTGGAACAGCTTCTGCCCGTTGAGGAAAGAGAACGAATAGAAGGCCGTCTCCCCGCCGGCCGCGCGGTAGGCGGTGATGAACTTCGCGGCCACGTCGTTGGTGGCCGACAGCACCACCGCCTTGGGCTTGAGCCTGGCCAGCTCGGCCGCGCGCTCGGCGGCGTCGGAGCCGTCGTTCTTGACGGCCACGCTGCCGACCATCTTGTCGCCGCGTTCGGCAATGAACTTCTGCGTGCTCTCCATCGCCGAGCGGGCGCCCGGGTTGTCGTTGTGCGCGAAGGCGATGCGCGAGATGCCGATGGTGAACAGGTGGTTCACGATGCGGCTGTATTCCTCGTCGAAGCTGATGCGCACCGGAAAGCCGTATTCCGAGAACTTCACCACCGGGCCCGCGCCGGTGTAGGGCCCGACCACCGGAATCTTCAGTTCGTTGGCCGCCTTCAGCGCACCGACCGACGACGAGGTGCCGATGGGCATCAGGATGCCGACCGCCCCTTCGTTGACGAAGGCCTTGACGTTCTCGCCGCCCTTGGCCGGGTCGTAGGCGTCGTCGAGCTGGCGCAGCTCGACCGGCCGGCCGTTGATGCCGCCGCCGGCGTTGAGCGTGGTGAACAGGGCGCGAATGCCGACCAGCGGCTCCGTCGACAGCGAGGCCAGCGGCCCGGTCTTCACGTAGGTCTGGCCGATGACGATCGGCTTGGTCTGCGCCTGCGCCACCGGCGACAGCGTGAGGACGAGGGCGGCCAGGGCCGAAGCCAGCAGATGAAAGGTGTTGCGTGCCATAGTCACAAATTGTTAACAAACTCATCTTAAGGCGGCCCGCGCGGGTAAACCGCTCTTTGGCTTGCGGCAGGGCGCCCGCGCCCGCAGAATGCCGCTTCACATTCATCATGGGAATGCCACTCTCGCTCCTTCGCCTGTCTTCGCTGGACCTCGTGCGAGGCTTCGTCGCCGTGGGGCGGCGCATGAGCATTTCGCTCGCGGCGCAAGACCTGTGCCTCACGCAGTCGGCGGTCAGCAAGCAGGTGCATGCGCTGGAGGCGCAGCTCGGCGTGAAGCTGCTGGTGCGCGGCCACCGCTCGATTGCCTTCACGCCCGAGGGCGAGCGGCTCTTTCGCAGCGCCGACGGCGCGGTGCAACAACTGCAGGACGTGATGGGCGGCATCCGCCAGGCAAGCGAGCAGCGCCCCGTGACGCTGAGCGCCAGCATCGGCATGACGGGGCTCTGGCTGCTGCCAAGGCTGGGCCGTGTGCAGAAGCTGCACCCGGGCGCGATGTGCGCGTGTCGTCCAACAACCGCGTGGCCGACCTGCGCAACGAAGGCATCGACCTGGCCATCCGCTACACCACGCCCGCGCTCGCGCCGGCCGGGGCGCAGCGGCTGTTCGGGGAAACGCTGGCGCCGGTGGCGCACCCGTCGCTCGGGCTGCATTCGATGGACGCGGCGGCGTTGCCCGGCCTGTGCCTGCTGGCCTTCGATGACCCGCAACATCCGTGGCTGCAGTGGAGCGACTGGCTCGCGGCGGTGGGCTGGGCCGAGGCGAAGCCGCAGGCCGTGCTGCACTTCAACCAGTACGACCAGATGATCCAGGCCGCGCTGGCCGGGCAGGGCGTGGCGCTGGGGCGGCTGGAGCTGATCCAGCCGCTGCTCGACGACAAGCGGTTGGTGCGCGTGGCCGCGCCCACGCCGGCACAGCCGTCGGGCCACGCCTACTGGCTGATCCACGCGGAAGAGTCCCCGCGCGAAGACGTGCGCCACGTGGCCGCATGGCTGATGGACGAGGCGCGCCAGTCGTCAGGGCGCTGACGAGGGCATCGACCGGCAATGCGCGATCGCCTCGTCGAGCCGGTCGTTGCCCCAGAACATCTCGTCGCCCGCGAAGAAGGTCGGCGCGCCGAAGATGCCTTTTTCGGCGGCCAGCTCGGTCTGCCGCCGCAGCCGCAGCTTGTTGGCGTCCGACAGCGCTTCTTCGAGGATGCGGTGCGCCGGCAGGCCGAGTGAAACGAGCAGGTCGCGCATGGCCTGCGGCGAATCGATGTCGCGGTCTTCCGCGAAGTTCATCGACATCGTGCGGCGGCAGAATGCGCCCATCCACGGCTGCGTGGCGCCCACCAGCGCAATGCGCAGCGGCAGCACGGCGGCGCGCGGAAAGTTCGTCGGCTGCTTCCACGGCAGGCCGAGCTTGCGGCACTGGCGCGCCATGTCCTTCCACGTGTAGTCGCCTTTCTCCTTCTGCAGCACGAAGGGCGACGACGCCCAGCCGAAGGAGCGGAAGATCGGCCCCAGCAGAAAGGGTTGCCAGCGGATCGCGATGCCGTGCGCGGCGGCCTCGTCTTCCAGGCGCATCACGCTGAGGTAGCTGTAGTTGCTGCCGAAGTCGAACCAGACGTCGAGCGCGTTCATTCGAACACCACCAGGCAGCGGGCTTCGATGCTCTCGCGCAGCGGCGCGTCGGCGGGCGCATCGGGGTGGTCGAACGCGGCGTGCGGCGTGTAGCGCGAGACGCCGCTGAGCTGCGAGTCGTACTGCTTGAACACCAGCGCCTCGTGCCGGTCCATCGCCGAAAAATACGACCAGCGGTGCGAGGGCGAATGCGTCGCCAGGTAGATCTCGCCGGTGCGGCGCGGGTAGCGCACCTCGGCGTTGACCAGGTCCCTGGCCATGACCGAGCGCGCGTCACACACGGCCAGCGGCGTGTCGAGCACCGGCCCCTTGATCGAGCGCCAGATGTTGACGATGCAGTAGCGTCGCACGGACGCGGCCTCGTCGGCGTCGGGAAGCACCAGCGCCAACCGACGCGGCCCGATTCCTCGGTGTAGTCGTTGTGGATGCGGCCGTTGGCGGCGGCCCGGCCGTCGGCCGCGCGGCGGCCGAAGCTCAGCGCGGCGCGG
>NZ_MOWM01000166.1 GCF_016082275.1 Variovorax sp. E3 | reverse complement strand
GCCTCGAAGCGGCCGGCGGCGCGGGCGGCGCCTACGTGCTGCGCCCCTCCGGCATCGGCGGCGAGAGCGGCGCCGACAGCACCACGCTCGCCCCCGTCACCGTGACGGCCGAGGCCGAGCGCAGCGCCACCACCGAGGGCACGCGCTCGTACACCGCGCGCGCGCTGACGCTGGGCAAGGGCGAGCAGTCGATGAAGGACATTCCGCAATCGGTCAGCGTGCTCACGCGCCAGCGGCTGGACGACCAGGGCCTGGTCGACCTGCGCGACGCGGCCAACATCGTCACCGGGCTGGTCGGCGTGAAGGGCGTGGGGCCGGGCACGGTGCTGTCGTCGCGCGGCTTCCAGATCGACGCGTGGCAGTACGACGGCGTGCCGGTGCCGCGCAACTGGTATTCGCTGGGCAACTGGGCCACCGAGAACCTGGTGATCTACGACCGGCTCGAGGTGCTGCGCGGCGCGGCCGGCCTGCTGCAGGGCTCGGGCAGCCCCGGCGGCGCGGTCAACCTGGTGCGCAAGCGCGGCCAGGCCGACAAGACGCTCACGCTCACCGGCAAGGCCGGCTCGTGGGACCACTACGGCGTGCAGCTGGACGCCGGCGGCCCGCTCAACGCCGAAGGCACGCTGCGCGGGCGCGTGGTGATCGACGAAGACCGCAGCCGTTCGTTCACCGACTTCGTGTGGAGCAGGACGCGCACCCTGTACGGCGCCATCGACTACGACATCTCGCCCGACACCACCGTGGGCTTCGGCGTGAGCCGCGTCGAGGGGCGCGGGCGGCCCATGCTGCGCGGCTTTGCGCGCTTTCCGGACGGCACCGACATCGGCCTGCCGCGCTCGGTGTACACCGGCGCCTTGTGGAACCACCACGAGACCGACCAGACCACGGTGTACGCCGACCTGGAGCACCGCTTCAATGCGCGCTGGAAGCTCAAGGCCTCGGTGCTGGGCATGAACGAGAAGAACACCTCGCAGCACCAGCGCATGCACGGCGACGTGCAGCCCGACGGCAGCGGCCTGAGCTTCGCCGACTGGGACAACCTCTTCGATTCGAAGAAGGCCGGGCTCGACGTGTACCTGAACGGGCGCTTCGAGGCGCTGTCGATGGAACACGACGTGACGGTGGGCGCGAACTATTCCAAGTACACCTCGGCGGACCGCTTCGCGCGCCGCTTCACCGGCGGCGGCAACATCTTCGCCATCGACCACTACCGCCCGGCGCAGAGCTACGACACCATCCTGGCGGCCGGCGGCACCAAGAGCCACACCTACTACGACATCAGCCAGTCGGGCCTGTACGGCAGCTGGCGAGCCAAGCTGGCGGAGCCGCTGACGGCCATCGTCGGCGCGCGCGCGAGCTGGTACGACTACCTCTATGCCGACCGCACCCGCGACACCCGCAGCACCGTGACCATCAACGGCAAGATCACGCCCTACGTCGGCCTGGTGTATGCGCTGAACAAGCAGTGGTCGGCCTACGGCAGCGTCACCCAGGTGTTCGAGCCGCAGACCGAGGTCGCGCTCGACAACCAGCCGCTGCAGCCCATCACCGGGCGCAACCACGAGCTGGGCCTGAAGGGCGAGCTGATGGACGGGCGCCTGAACGCCTCGGTGGCCGTGTTCCGCTACGACCACAAGAACCGCGCCGTGACCGACTACGACAGCGGCTATGCCTGCGCCGACTGGTACTGCTACAAGTCCTCGGGCAAGGTGCGCAGCGAAGGCTTCGAGGCCGAGCTCAGCGGCGAGGTCGCGCCGCGCCTGCAGCTCACGGCCGGCTACACCTACAACACCACCAAGTTCCTCGACGACCCCGACAACAAGGGCCAGGTCTTCAGCCAGTGGACACCCAAGCACATGCTGCGCGTGTGGAGCAGCTACCAGCTGCCGGGCACGTGGAACCGGCTCAGCGTGGGCGGCGGCTTCACCATCCAGAGCAGCACGCTGGGCTACGACCGTTCGTTCAAGGTGCCGGGCTTCACGGTGTGGAGCGCGCGCCTGGCGTACCAGGCCACGCCGGAAGTGAGCCTGGCGGTGAACATCAACAACATCTTCGACAAGCGCTACTACATCCCGGCGTTCAACGAGACCAACGGCAACAACAACTACGGCGACCCGCGCAACGTGATGTTCACGGTGAAGTACACGCCGAAGCTGTAAGGGGAGGGCAGGCGCGGACACGGACACGGGCGCGGACTGCCTTTGTTCTAAAATGAGAATTATTCTTGTTTACGAGCGGCAGTCCGGCCGCCGTGCCGTCCTTTCATGCCCGCCGCCGAAGCCGCTTTCCAGCAAGTCCACACCCTCTACAGCGACCACCACGGCTGGCTCCAGTCGTGGCTGCGCAAGAAGCTCGGCAACTCCTGCGACGCGGCCGACCTTGCGCAGGACACCTTCACGCGCCTGCTCACGGCGCGCAACCCCGAAGTCATCGCGCAGCCGCGCGCCTACCTGACGAGCGTCGCCAAGAACATCCTCGTCAACTGGTACCAGCGCCAGGCGCTGGAGCGCGCCTACCTCGAGGCGCTGGCCGTCATGCCCGAGCCCGAGGCACCGTCGCCCGAGCAGCGCCTGCTGATCCTGCAGACGCTGCACGAGATCGACGCCATGCTCGACGCGCTCAAGCCGCAGGCGCGGCGCGCCTTCCTGCTCTCGCAGATCGAGGGCATGAAATACGAGGACATCGCGCGCGAACTCGGCGTGGCGCTGGTCACCGTCAAGCGCTACATGCAGCAGGGCTTTCGCGGCTGCCTGGCGCTGATGGACTGAGCGGCGGCGTGACGATGAAGCCGCTGGCCTTCGAGGCGTCGCCGTCCGGCGCGCTCGCCCCCCATGTGCTCGACGAGGCCGCCGAATGGCTCATGCGCCTGCACGACAGCGCCGCCACCGACGACGACCGCCGCGCCTGCGAGCGCTGGCGCCAGCGCCACCCCGACACGCGCGCGCCTGGGCACGCGCCGAGCTGCTGATGAACAAGCTCGGCGGCCTGCCGTCGGCGCTGGCGATGCCGTCGCTCTCGCGGCCCGCGCGCACCAGCCGGCGCGCGGCCGTTGCGCGGCTGGCCGCGCTGCTCGCGACAGTGCCCGCCGCATGGCTCGGCTGGCGCTTCGTCCACGCGCACGGCTGGACCGCGCAGCACCACACCTCCACCGGCGAGCGCCGCGAACTCCTGCTGTCCGACGGCACCCGCGTCACGCTGAACACCGCGAGCGCGATCGATGTGCGCTTCGACGCCGCGCAGCGCCTCGTGGTGTTGCGTGCCGGCGAGATCCTCGTGGCCACCGCGCCCGACACCGCCGCCGCGCACCGCCCGTTCCGTGTCCAGTCTGGCAGCGGCACGATGGAAGCGCTGGGCACGCGCTTCAGCGTGCGGCAGGAAGAAGAGGGCGGCGCCACCCGCATCGCCGTGCTCGAAGGCGCGGTGCGCATTTCGCCCGCAAGTGGCGCCGCGTCGCGCGTGCTGCCGGCGGGGCAGCAGGGGCGCTTCAGCGCCGGCGGCATCGACGGCGCCTTCACGCCGGCCGACGAAGCGACGTGGCGTGGACGCAGGGCATGCTGCTGGCCGACCGCATGCGGCTGGCCGACTTTGCGGCCGAGCTGTCGCGCTACCGGCCCGGCGCGCTGCATTGCGACGCGGCGGTGGCCGACCTGCGCGTGTCGGGCGCGTTCCCCGTCGCCGACACCGACCGCGTGCTGGGCATGCTGGTGTCGACCTACCCGGTCGATGCGGTGACGCGGCTGCGCGGCTACTGGGTCACGCTGGTGCCGCGCGCGAGCGCCGACGCAGATGCCGATGCAGGCGGCACACCGAAAAATATTTCCGCCAAGGGGTGAGACTTTTTCGTTTCGGCTGGCAAGGGAGGTGAACACCCCTCCATTGCCCAACCGAAAGGCCCCGTTTCCATGTCCGCATCACGCCCGTCCGCCCTGCCGTTTTCGCACGCAGAGCGTCGCCTGAACACCGCCCTTCGCCAGGCCCTGCTGGTGCTGGCCCTCGGAGGCCTGGCCGGTGCCGCCGTGCCCACGGCCTTTGCCGCGGAGGCGAGCTCGCTGGACGCGGCCGCGTCCAGCGCTTACGACATTCCCGCCGGCCCGCTCGGCCGCACGCTCGCGGCCTTTGCGGTGCACAGCGGCATCGCGCTGTCCTTCGACCCCGCGCTGACCGAAGGCCGCACCGGCCCCGCGCTCTCGGGCCGCTACACCGCGCGCGAAGCCGTCACGCGGCTGCTCGCGGGCAGCGGCCTGCAGGTGGTGGGCCGCACGACGGCAGCTACACGCTGGGCCGCCGCGAAGCCGATGCAAGCGCGGGGCGCGCGACCGGCGTCGACACGCTCGCGCCCGTCACCGTCACGGCCGAGGCCGACCGCAGCGGCACCACCGAAGGCACCGGCGCCTACACCACGCGCGCCACGGCCGCGGCCACGGGCCTGGCGCTGGCGCGCGCGACACGCCGCAGTCGGTCACCGTGCTCACGCGCCAGCAGATCGAAGACCAGAACATGCTCTCGCTCGGCCAGGCGATGAAGAGCGTCACCGGCGTCTTCGCGGTCAGCTCCGACACCGACCGCACCGACCTCTATGCGCGCGGCTTCTACATCGACAACTACCAGTACGACGGCGTGCCCACCACCGTCACCACCGATTTCTTCGGCGCCTCCAACAGCGACCCGCTGCTGTACGACCGCATCGAGATCGTGCGCGGCGCAACGGGGCTGCTCACGGGCGCGGGCAACCCGTCGGCGTCGATCAATCTCGTGCGCAAGCATGCGGACAGCAAGGTGTTCGCGGGCTCGGCGTCGCTGGCCCTGGGTTCGTGGAACCTGCGCCGCGGCACGGTCGACCTGTCGACCCCGCTCACCGAAGACGGCCGCGTGCGCGCGCGGCTGATCGGCATGGCCGAGCAGCGCGACTCGTTCATCGACATGTACCACGGCCGCAAGCAGGTGCTGTACGGCGTGGTCGACGCCGACCTCACGCCCGCCACGTCGCTGAGCGTGGGCATCGACTACCAGGCCAACCGACCGACCGGCTCGACCTGGGGCGGCCTGCCGCTGGTGTTCGGCGACGGCACGCCGACCGACTGGCGCCGTGGCAAGACCGTGGGCACGCCGTGGACGCACTGGGACACGACCAACACCACCGTCTTCGCAAACCTCGTGCACCGCTTCGACAACGACTGGAAGCTCAAGGCCAACCTGTCGTACCGCAAGAGCGAGCAGAACGCCAAGCTGCTGTACCTGTCCGGCGACCTCGACCGCTTCACCGGCACCGGGCTGCGCACGCTGCCCGGCTTCTTCGAGCATGCGTACCGCCAGAGCAGCGTCGACCTGCAGGCCACCGGCCCGTTCGAGCTGCTGGGCCGCAAGCACGAACTGGTGGCGGGCCTGAGCCATTCGCAGTCGCGCTACCTGCAGGCCAAGCACCCGCTGACCAACACGGCGGCCGGCACCGGCAACTTCTACGAATGGAACGGCTCGTACCCCGAGCCGACCTGGGGCGCGCTCGAGGTGTCGCAGATCGACAAGACCCGCCAGACCGGCTACTACGGCGCGGTGCGCCTGTCGCTGGCCGACCCGCTCAAGCTCATCGTGGGCGGGCGGCAGAACAGCTGGCGCACGCGCAACGCCACGGCCGCGCGCAGCCACGAGGTGTTCACGCCCTACGCCGGGCTGGTGTACGACCTGAACGCCAGCTACTCGCTCTATGCGAGCTACACCGACATCTTCCTGCCGCAGGACTACCGCGACGCCGCCGGCGCGTACCTCGACCCGGTCACGGGCAAGAACTACGAGCTGGGCATCAAGGGCGAGCACCTGGGCGGCAAGCTCAACACCTCGTTCGCCGTCTTCCGCTCGCGCCAGGAAAACGTGGGGCAGCGCGACGGCACGCGGCTCGTGCCCAACTCGACCGACAGCGCCTACTACGGCGCCAAGGGCGTGACCACCAAGGGCTTCGAGGCGCAGGTGTCGGGCGAGCTCGCGAGCGGGTGGAACCTCAGCGCCGGCATCGCGCGCACGCTGGGCCGCGAGGGCAGCGGCAAGCCGATCAACACCGCGATGCCGAGCACGCTGATCAACGTGTTCACCACCTACCGGCTGCCGGGCCGCTGGCAGCAGCTCACGCTCGGCGGCGGCGTGAACTGGCAGAACCGCACTTATTACGGCTACAGCGTCGGCGACGTCGCGCTGCGCTACCAGCAGAACTCGGTGGCCGTGGTGGGCCTGATGGCGCGCTACGCGTTCAACCCGAAGCTCACGCTGCAACTGAACATCGACAACCTCTTTAACAAGAAGTACTACAACAACATCGACGGACAGGGCTACCAGGGCACGCCGCGCAACGCGGTGGCAACGCTCACTTACAAGTTCTGAGGGCCGGCCTGACCCTTTTTGCGGTTTCGTTTGTCATGTAGGGAGAGGGGCGCGAATTTCCGCGCCCCGTTTTTTCCCCACCATGACATCCCGCCTTTCTTCCCCTTCCCCGGGCCTGCTGCTGCTGGGCCGCGTCGCGGCCGCCGTGTTCGGCGGCTATGCGCTGGCCGCGGCCGTGGCGCTGTTCCTCGCGGCGGTGCTGCCCACGGGCCGCGCCGAAGCCGTCGTCGGCGGCATGCAGTTCAGCTTTGCCGTGCACGCGCTGGCGGTGGTCTGGGCGTTCTCGCCGGTGGCGTTGTCTCGCGTGTGGGCGGGGTTGCTTTTGCCGGCCGTGGTGCTGGCGGGGCTGGGTTGGGCGCTGCGCGGAGCGGGCGCATGAGCGGGAAGGACCAGCGGCAGCAGGGCGGTTTCCGCCAGGCGCAGGCGTGGCTGCACACGTGGTGCGGGCTGTGGTTCTCGTGGCTGCTGTTCGCGGTGTTCCTCACCGGCACGATCGCGGTGTTCGACGACCCCCTCACGCACTGGATGACGCCGGAGCACCGCGCCGAAGAAGCCGCCGAGGCCGCGGCGCCCAAGTCTGCCGCGGCCACCGGCGCCGACCGCGCGCAGCGCCTGGCCTGGGGCGTGGCCTACATGGCCGAGCACCACCCCGCCGCGAAGATGTGGGAGCTGTGGCCTTCGGATGCGAACGGCGGCGGCGGCCTCACCGTCTACTGGTTCGACGCCAACAACCAGTACGCCTCGACCAGCCTCGACCCCGCCACCGGGCGGCCGTTGGGCGCCGTCGCCGCAGCCGGCGAGCACGCGGTGCGCGCCACCCTCGGCGGCCATCACTTCGTCGACTTCCACTACGAGCTGCACGCGGGCACCGTCGGCCTGTGGATCGTCGGCATCGCCGCGCTGGCGATGCTGGTGGCGCTGGTGTCGGGCGTCGTCACGCACAAGCGCATCTTCAAGGACTTCTTCACCTTCCGCCCGAAGAAGGGACAGCGCAGCTGGCTCGACGCGCACAACGCGGTGGCGGTGCTCACGCTGCCTTTTCAATTCATGATCGCCTACACCGGCCTCGTGATCTCGGGCACCACCTTCATGCCGGCCGGCAAGCTGCTGCACTACGGCACGGGCAGTGCGGCGCAGGCCCGGTTCGCGTCGGAGCTGGGCGAAGGCGCCAGGCCCGCGCGCACCGGCCGCGCGATGCCGCTGCCCGAGCTCGAACCCTTTGCCGCGCGCGGCCAGCAGCTCACGGGCCAGCCCGTGCGCGCGGTGGTGATCGACCACCCCGGCGACGCCGGCGCGCGCATCGGCGTCTACGGCTGGAACGGCGACGACGAATCGCTGCGCCGCATCAACGCCAACACCGGCATGGCGATGTTCTCGGCCGCCACGGGCGAGCTGCAGCGCATGCGCCTGCCGGGCGCGTCGGAGGGCGGGGCCGCCATGCTCGCGCAGTCGACCATGGGCGGGCTGCACATGGCCACCTTCGGCGGCTGGGGCATGAAGTGGCTGTACTTTTTGTGCGGGCTCGCGGGCACCGCGATGATGGGCACGGGCGCCATCCTGTTCATCGTGAAGCGCAGGCAGAAGCACCTCGGCGAATTCGGCGGCGCAACGGCGCGGGTGTACCGGCTGGTCGAGGCGCTGAACGTCGCGGCCATCGCGGGGCTCGCCGTGGCGTGCATGGGCTTTCTGTGGGCCAACCGGCTGATTCCGGTGGACGTCGCGCAGCGCGCCGACTGGGAGCTGCGCGCCTTCTTCGCCGCGTGGGTGCTGACGCTGGCGCACGCCTTCATTCGCTCGCCGGCGCGGGCCTGGCGCGAGCAACTGGGCGCGCTCGCGGCGCTGTGCCTGCTGCTGCCGGTGCTCGACGTGCTGACCACCGGCGACCACCTGCCCGCGCAAGTGCTGCGCGGCGACTGGGAAAGCACGGGCGTGGCGCTGGTCGCGATGGCCTTCGGCATCGCCGCGCTCGGGGCGTTGCGCCATCTGCGCGGCGCGCACAAAAGGAAGACGCCGCACGCCGCCTTGCGCGCTGCCTCGGAGCCCGCGGCATGACGACCTCGTACGCTTCGCTGCTGAGCCTTGCGCTGGCCTATGCCGGCATGGCGGGCCTGGGCTTTGCCATGGACCGGCACTATGAACAACTGACGCGTTCGCGCGAAACGCCGTCGCGCCATCGCGTGCTGCTGCGCGTTGGTGGTGCGGTGCTGCTTGTCGCGGCCGCCGTGCCCTGCGTGATCGCGTGGGGCGCTACCGTCGGGCCGGTCGCGTGGCTCGGTTTCCTGTCGGCCGGTGCGTTGCCGTTGGCGCTGATGCTGCCTTACCGGCCACGCGCGGCGCGTGGCTCGCGGGCATCGCCGCCGTGGCGGGTGGCGCCGCGCTGGCGGGGGCGATGCTCTGACCGGCATGGCCTTTCGCTCTTTTTCTCAACCCTCTGTTCCTGTCACACATGCCGTCTTCTTTCTTTCGTCTTCGCCCCTTGTTCCTGGCCGTCGCCTGCCTTGCCGCCACCGGCGCCGCGCAGGCCGACTACCTCTGGCTGTCGCGCGACGGCGATGCCGCCACGGCGCGCCTGGGCGAGCTCGACAGGAAGCCACAGCCGGCGGCCGCCGTGAGCGCGCCGCGCGCGTTCCTGGCCGACGGCAAGGACCTGCCGCTGACCGTCGAGCCCGATCGCGTCGTCATCCCTGCGACGGCGGGCGCCGACCTGCGCGCCGTCGCAAGCCGTGCCGCCGAGGAGGGTGGCAAGGCCACGCTCACGCAGTACCAGGCACGCTGGGGCCGCGCGGAAACCAAGGCCGTGAATGACCTGGAACTGGTGCCCACCGAACCCGGCGGCAACACCTTCAAGCTGGTGTGGAAGGGCAACACTGTGCCGGCCACGCAGGTCAATGTCGACACCGCCGAAGGCTGGCGCCGCGTGCTGCGTCCCGCCAAGGACGGCACCGTGACGCTGGGCACGCCATTCCCCGGCCTCTACGTGCTGGAAGTGACGGCGCGCGTGAACGGCGCGGTGACCATCGACGGCAAGAAGTACGACGAAGTGCGGCACACGGCGACGCTGAGCTTCGACGTGCCGGCCAAGGGCACCGGGCAGTAGGCCCTGGCCGGAACGCGGCCGCTCAGGCCGCCTGTTCCATCCCCAGCCTGCTCCCACCCCACGCCCCGCCAGCCGCTTCACCAGCAGGTAGAACAGCGGCACGAAGAAGATCCCCAGCGCCGTCGCGGCCAGCACGCCGCCGAACACCCCGGTGCCGATGGCGATCTGGCTCGCCGAACCCGCGCCCGTGGCCAGCGCCAGCGGAATCACACCCGCCAGGAAGGCCAGCGAGGTCATCAGGATCGGTCGCAGCCGCAGGCGCGCGCCCTCGGCCACCGCGTCCAGCAGCGGCACGCCGCGGCGCAGCGCCGCTTCGGCGAACTCGATGATCAGGATCGCGTTCTTGGCCGACAGCCCGATGGTCGCGAGCAGGCCGACCTGGAAGTAGATGTCGTTCGACAGCCCGCGCAGCGACGCGGCAATCACCGCGCCCAGCACGCCCAGCGGAATCACCAGCATCACCGAGAACGGCACCGACCAGCTTTCGTACAGCGCGGCCAGGCACAGGAACACCACCAGGATCGACAGCGCGAACAGCAGCGGCGCCTGCCCGCCCGACAGCCGCTCCTGGTAGGACAGCCCGCTCCATGCGTAGCCCGTGCCGCTTTGCTTCTTCGCGACCGACTCGACCGCCGCCATGGCCGTGCCCGACTGGTGCCGTGCGCGGCCGAGCCCTGGATCTGCACCGCCGGCACGCCGTTGTAGCGCTCCAGCTGCGACGCGCCCTGCGACCACTGCGTGGTCGCGAAGGCCGAGAAGGGCGTCATCGCGCCGGTGCTGCCGCGCACGAACCACTGGCGCATGTCGTCGGGCGCCGAGCGGTAGGGCGCGTCGGCCTGCACGTACACGCGCTTCACGCGGCCGCGATCGATGAAGTCGTTGACGTAGCTGCCGCCCCAGGCAATGCCCAGCGTGGTGTTCACGTCGTCCAGCGACAGCCGCAGCGCCGACGCCTTGACCTGGTCGATGTCGACCCGCAGCTGCGGCGTGTTGGCGATGCTGTTGGCGCGCACCGACTGCAGGCGCTTGTCCTTGTTGGCGTCGCGCACCAGCGCCTCGCGCTTTTGCACCAGCTTGTCGGAGCCCATGCCCGAGGTGTCCTGCAACCAGAACTCGAAGCCGTTCGACTGGCCCAGGCCCTCGATGGGCGGCGGCACCATGCCGTAGACCTCGGCGTCGCGCTGCTGTTTCGACAGCGCCGCGCTGGCGCGCTCGACGATGGCCTGCGCGCGCTGGCTCGCGTCCTTGCGCTGCGCCCAGTCCTTCAGCGAGACGAAGGCCATGCCCGTGTGCTGCCCCGAGCCGCCGTAGCTCCAGCCCGCGAGCGTGAAGATGGTGTCGGTGGTGTCCTTCTCGGTTTCCAGGAAGTGCTTCTCGACCGCCAGGTTCACCGCGTCGGTGCGGCTTTGCGTGGCGCCGGCCGGCAGCGAGATCTGCACCATCACGCTGCCCTGGTCTTCCTCGGGCAGGAAGCCGCCGGGCAGGCCGACGTACAGCAGCCCCATGCCCGCCACGATGGCCACGTACACCGCCGTGAAGCGCAGCGGCTTGCGCAGGATGCGGCCCAACAGCCCCACGTAGCGGCCCTGCGAGGCGTCGAAGTGGCGGTTGAAAGCACCCAGGAAGCCGCGCGTGCGCGGCGGCACGCCCGGCTTCAGGAAGCGCGCGCACAGCGCCGGAATCAGCACGATGGCCACCACCACCGACAGCGCCATCGACGCGATGATGGTCACCGAGAACTGCCGGTAGATCACGCCCACCGAGCCGCCGAAGAAGGTCATCGGCAGGAACACCGCCGACACCACCACGGCAATGCCGATCAGCGCGCCGGTGATTTCCTTCATCGACTTGATGGTGGCGGCCTTCGGGTCCAGCCCCTCTTCGTGCATGACGCGCTCGACGTTCTCCACCACCACGATGGCGTCGTCCACCAGCAGGCCGATGGCCAGCACCATGCCGAACAGCGTGAGTACGTTGATCGAATAGCCGAAGGCCGCGAGCACGCCGAAGGTGCCCAGCAGCACCACCGGCACGGTGATGGCCGGGATCACCGTGGCGCGCCAGTTCTGCAGGAACAGGAACATCACGACCACCACCAGCGCGATGGCCTCCAGCAGCGTCTTGATGACCGACTGGATCGAGATCTTCACGAAGCGCGTCGTGTCTTCGGCGTAGGCCACGCGCAGGCCGGCGGGCAGCGAGGGCTCCATCTCGGCGATGTGCGCCTTCACCGCGTTGGCGGTGGTCAGCGCGTTGGCGCCGGGCGCCAGCATGATGGCCGCGCCGGCGGCGGGGTGGCCGTTCAGGCGCGTGGTTTCCGTGTACGACTCGCTGCCGATTTCCACCCGCGCCACGTCGCCCAGCCGCACCACGGCGCCGTCGGCCTGCGTCTTGAGCACGATGCCGCGGAACTGCTCGGGCGTCTGCAGCCGCGAGAGCGCAGTGACGGTCGCGTTGAGCTGCTGCCTGGGCGACGACGGCCGCGCGCCGATTTCGCCGACCGACACCTGCGTGTTCTGCGCGGCAATGGCGGCCGTGATGTCCGAGGGCATCAGCTGGTAGCTGGCCAGGCGATGCGGGTCGAGCCAGATGCGCATCGCGTACGACGCGCCGAAGGCCTGCACCGAGCCCACGCCGTCGACACGGCTCACGGGGTCGCGCAGGTTGCTGGCCATCCAGTCGGCCACGTCGGTGTCGGTGCGGCGGTCGGTTTCGTCGTAAAGCGCCACGATCAGCAGGAAGTTGTTCTGCGACTTGGCCACCGTCACGCCCTGCTGCTGCACCGCCTGCGGCAGGCGGCTGGTGGCCTGGCTGACCTTGTTCTGCACCTGCACCTGCGCGGTGTCGGGGTCGATGCCCTGGCGGAAGGTGATGCCGATCTCGGCGTAGCCGGCCGAGCTGCTGGTCGACTTGAAATACAGCAGGCCGTCGATGCCCTTGAGCTGCTGCTCGAGCACCTGCGTCACGCTGGTCTCCACCGCCTGCGCCGAGGCGCCGGGGTAGTTGGCCGAGACCACCACGGTGGGCGGCGCGATGTCCGGGTACTGCGACACCGGCAGCGTGCGAATGGCCATGCCGCCGGCCAGCATGATGAGGATGGCGATGACCCATGCGAACACGGGCCGCTGGATGAAGAAGTTCGCGATCACGGTGTGCTTCTCAATCCGCCGAAGAGGCCGTGGTCGGCGCCGTTGCCGCCGCCGTCACGGGCACCGGCTTGACCTTCTCGCCCGCGTGCGCGCGCTGCAGCCCGTCGACCACCAGGCGGTCGCCGTCGCGCAGCCCCTGGGTCACGACCCACTGGTCGCCCACGGCGCTGCGCACTTCGAGCGCGCGCAGCTCGACCTTGTCGCCCGCGCCCACCACCAGCGCGGTCGGCTCGCCCTTCTCGTTGCGCGCCACGCCGCGCTGCGGCGCCAGCACCGCCTGCCGTTCCACGCCCGACTCGACCTGCGCGCGCACGTACATGCCGGGCAGCAGCAACCCCTGCGGGTTCGGAAACTCCGCGCGCAGCGTGACCGAGCCGGTGGCCGCGTCGACGCCCACTTCCGAGAACTTCATCGTGCCCGCGTGCGGGTAGGGCACGCCGTCTTCCATGCGCAGGCCGACCTGCGTGCTCGCGGGCGCCATGTCGCCCGAGATGAAGCGGCGCTTGAGCCGCGTGAGCTCCAGGCTGGACTGCACCACGTCCACGTAGATCGGGTCCAGCCGCTGGATGGTCGCCAGCGCCAGGGCCTGGCCCGGCGCCACCAGCGCGCCCTCGGTCACGCTCGAGCGCCCGATGCGCCCGGCGATGGGCGCGGCGATGCGCGTGAACTCGAGGTTGATGCGCGCCGCCTTCAGCGCCGCCTGCGCGGCCTTCACGCCGGCCTCGGCCTGCACCAGCGCGGCTTGCGCCTCTTCATGCTCCTGGCGGCTCACGGCGTTGGCCTTGACCAGCTCGCCGAAGCGCCCGGCCTTGCCGCGCAGGCTGGCGATGTTGGCTTGCGAGGTGGCGAGCGCGGCCTGCGCCTGCTCGTGCGCGGCCTCGAAGGGGCCGGGCTCGATCTCGTACAGCACCTGGCCCGCGCGGACCATGCTGCCTTCCTCGAACAGGCGCTTGCGCACGATGCCGTTCACTTGCGGCCGCACTTCCGACACGCGGAACGCGACCGTGCGGCCCGGCAGTTCGGTGCGCACCGGCACGTCGCCGGCGTGCAGGGTGAGCACGCCGACTTCGGGCGGCGCCGCGTCGGCGGCGGGAGGCTGCTTGGCACCGCAGGCGGCGAGCGCCAGCAGGGAGAGCAGCGAAAGGGGGAGCAGGAGCTTGTTGAAAGTCATGGCCGTTGCCGTTGGGAAACGCGGTGCGGCGCGAGCCGGAATCGTCCGGGTCGCGCACTTTGTTTTTGCACCGTGATGGTGCATTTTGCCTGTCGTGCTGCGTCGCAACATGAAGGATTCCTGAGACTTGCCAGAGGCAAGACCAACGAAAAAGGCCCACGCAGGCAAGCGCCCGCCGCCACGTCGATCCGTGGCGGCGGGCCCTGCCGCATGGGCCGCGATGCGTTGGCTGGCTCGGAGCTAGCTGGCGCTTTGCTGACGCCGTCCCAGTGCGAACACCGAGTTCGGCGCGTCGACGACGAAAGGCTTGCGCGTGACGGGCTGACCGCTCGGCGAGCGACGGCTGTCGCTGCGAACGGCGGCTTGCACGCCCTTGGCCTTCTGTTCGTCGACCAGGCTTTGCAGCGAGATCGACTTGAGGAACTCGACCGCCCGCAGGTTCACGGTGGCCCAGAGCTCGTCGATTTCGCAGCGGCCGGGTTCGCCAGGCGCGTCGGCGCCGCGCTGGCGGTTGGAATCGGCATCGTGTTCCTCGATCGAGAGGACGATGTCGGCCACGGAAATATCCGCCGCCTTCCGGCTCAGAGAATACCCGCCGCCGGGACCGCGTGTCGATTCGACCAGGTCGTTGCGGCGCAGCTTGCCGAACAGCAACTCCAGGTAGGACAGCGACACGCGCTGGCGCAGGCTGATGGAAGCCAGCGTGACCGGACCCGAACGTCCGTGCAGGGCGATGTCGATCATCGCCGTGACCGCGAAGCGGCCTTTGGTGGTGAGGCGCATGGGAGTTTCCTTCCTTCCTGGAGAGTTACTCGTCCCGGCCGCCGGCGATGCCCAGCAGGGCCAGCAGCGACTGGAACACGTTGTAGATGCTGAGGTACACGCCCAGCGTGGCGGAGATGTAGTTGGTCTCCAGGCCGTCCTTCACGCGCTTGAGGTCGTGCAGGATGAAGGCCGAGAAAATGCCGATGGCCGCGACCGACAGCGTCATCATCAGCGCGCTCGACTGGATGAAGAAGTTGGCGATGCCCGCCACCAGCAGCAGGATGGCGCCGATGAAGAGCCACTTGCCCATCGACGTCAGGTCGCGCTTGATGACTGACGACAGCGTGGCCATGCCGAAGAAGATCGCGCCCGTGCCGGCGAAGGCCGTCATGACCAGGCTGGCGCCGTTCTGCAGGCCGAGCACCGTGCCGACCAGGCGCGACAGCATCAGGCCCATGAAGAAGGTGAAGGCCAGCAGCACCGGTACGCCGGCGGCCGATTCCTTGGTCTTCTCGATGGCGTACATGAAGCCGAAGGCGCCGCCCAGGAACACCATCAGGCCGATGCCCGGCGACATCGCGCGCGAGAAGCCGGTGCTCACGCCGATCCAGGCGCCCAGCACGGTGGGCACCATCGACAGCGCGAGCAGCCAGTAGGTGTTGCGCAGGACGCGGTTGCGTTCCTGGGGCGAAGCCAGCGGCAGGTCGAGGCTGGCGTTGTAAGCGGTAGGGCTGTTGTTCATTGTGTTGATTCCTTGTTGGCTCCGGATACGGCACGTGCCGAATGCGGAGCGGCCGTAAGAAAACGAGAAAAAGCGAGAGAAAAAGCGGGTCTGGGCGATGCGGGATGCCGCCGAATGGCCGGCAGGCCCGGATCGGAGGGAGGCGGGCGCTGGCGGCACCCGGTCGCGCAGAGGCCTTGCGGCCTCAGGCGACGAGGGTCGCGGCGCGGGGTGGCCGCTTGGGCCGGGCGAGGAACGGCGAGACCGTGGTGGTCAGGCCGAGCTTGGGTGGCTGCTCCGAGAGAAGGAGCGGCAGCGGGGTGTCGTTGCGTGCGTCGACCAGCTCGGCGTGTTCGGAGCCGGCTTCATCGACGGAATTGGCATCGTCGGATGCCGAATCGGCATCGGCGACCTTGGCGTCCGCCAGCACGTCGGCCAGCGACACGGCCGTGACGGTGGTCGTCTGGGTGGTGGCCTGGGCCGACGGGTCGTGCGAATGGCCAGCACCGATCATGTTGTGCGCAAGCACGGCAAAGCCGTAGCAGGACAACATGATGGCAAGGACAGTAGCGGCAAACCAGCGGGACATGAAGGGGTAATTTTACCTGCCGCGCCGGGGGGTGTCCGGCGCAGCCACTTTCAACCGACCGGATCGCACGGATGCTCGCTCAGGCGGGCGCGGTCGGTGTGTCGCTGCCGGCGGGCTGCAGCCACTCGCTTGCGTGGGTGCGCAAGGCGTCGATCTGCAGCCAGATCAGACCGAGTTCGGTGTGAAAAGTTCGCGCCTGCGGGTCGGGCTCGGCGCTGGCGGCGGCTGCCTGGGCCAGCGCGGCGCGCGCCGCCAGCTCCGCCCCGGTG
>NZ_MOWM01000165.1 GCF_016082275.1 Variovorax sp. E3 | reverse complement strand
CCGCAGCCGCCCTCCCCGGTGCCCGCGCCGCAGTTCGCCGACGACCGCTCGATTCCGCGCGACCAGGTGCGCCGCGTCCTGGTGATCGAGGACGAGCCCCAGTTCGCGCACATCCTCTACGACCTGGCGCACGAGCTGGGCTACCGCTGCCTGGTGGCGCACGGCGCGGCCGACGGCTTCGAGCTGGCCACGCAGTTCGTGCCCGACGCCATCCTGCTGGACATGCGCCTGCCCGACAGCACCGGCCTGGACGTGCTGCAGCGCCTGAAAGACTCGCCGCACACCCGCCACATTCCGATCCACGTGGTCTCGGCCGCCGACAACGCGCAGGGCGCGGCGCTGCAGATGGGCGCCATCGGCTATGCGCTGAAGCCGACCACGCGCGACGAGCTCATGAAGGTGTTCGGCCGGCTCGAGGAAAAACTCACGCAGAAGGTCAAGGTGGTGCTGCTGGTGGAAGACGACGACCTGCAGCGCGAAAGCGTGATGCGCCTGATCGAGGACGACGACATCGAGATCGTGGCCGTGGGCTCGGGCGAAGAGGCGCTGGAGCTGCTGCGCACCCGCGTGTTCGACTGCATGATCACCGACCTGCGGCTGCCCGACATGCAGGGCAGCGAGCTGCTCAAGGCCATGGCGGCCGAAGAGATCGTGTCGTTCCCGCCAGTGATCGTGTACACCGGGCGCAACCTCACGCGCGATGAAGAAACCGAGCTGCAGCGCTACTCGCGCTCGATCATCATCAAGGGCGCGCGCTCGCCCGAGCGCCTGCTCGACGAAGTGACGCTGTTCCTGCACAAGGTGGAGGCGGAGCTGTCGAGCGAGCGCCAGGGCATGCTCAAGACGGCGCGCGGGCGCGACCGCATCTTCGAGGGCCGCACGATCCTGCTGGTGGACGACGACGTGCGCAACATCTTCGCGCTGACCAGCGCGCTGGAGCAGCGCGGCGCGGCGGTCGAGATCGGACGCAACGGCCGCGAGGCGCTCGAAAAGCTCGACCAGGTGCGCGAGATCGACCTGGTGCTGATGGACGTCATGATGCCGGAGATGGACGGCCTGGAAGCCACGCGCCGCATGCGCGCCGACCCGCGCTTCGAGAAGATGCCGGTGATTGCCATCACCGCCAAGGCCATGAAGGACGACCGCGAGCAGTGCCTGGCCGCGGGCGCCAACGACTACCTCGCCAAGCCCGTGGACCTGGAACGGTTGTTCTCGCTGCTGCGCGTGTGGATGCCGAAAATGGAGCGCCTGTGACCAACCCGCGCGCCACGCCGCCTTCCCCGCCCACCGCCCCACTGCCGCCGCTCAGCGACACCGAGATCGAGCTGCGCCTGCTGATGGAGGCGATCTACCTCAAGTACAGCTACGACTTCCGCAACTACACCGTGGCCTCGCAGAAGCGCCGCGTGCTGCATGCGCTCGACCAGCTCGGGCTGCCGAGCATTTCGGCATTGCAGGAGCGCGTGCTGCGCGACCCGGCGCTGTTCGGCCGGCTGCTGCAGTTCCTGACCATTCCGGTGAGCGAGATGTTCCGCGACCCGGCCTACTTCCTGGCGCTGCGCGAGCATGTGGTGCCGATCCTGCACACCTACCCGTCGGTGAAGGTGTGGGTGGCCGGCTGCAGCACCGGCGAAGAGGTGTTCTCGCTCGCGATATTGCTGCGCGAAGAGGGCCTGCTCGAACGCACGCAGATCTACGCCACCGACATCAACCCGGCCTCGCTGGAGAAGGCGCGCCAGGGCATCTTTCCGCTCGAGGCGATTCGCGGCTACACCACCAACTACCAGCGCGCGGGCGGGCGCAGCGCGTTCTCCGACTACTACACCGCCGCCTACGAGGCCGCGCGCTTCGACCCCTCGCTGTGCGCCGACGTGATCTTTGCCGACCACAGCCTGGCCACCGACAGCGTGTTCGCCGAGACGCAGCTGGTGTCTTGCCGCAACGTGCTCATCTACTTCAACCGGCAGCTGCAGGACCGGGCGCTGGGGCTGTTCCACGAGTCGCTGTCGCACCGGGGCTTCCTGGGGCTGGGCTCCAAGGAGAGCATCGACTTCTCGGGCTACTCCGACCGCTTCGACACGCATGCGCGCGCCGAGCGCATCTACCGCAAGGCCACATGAAAAGACGGCTTCGCTCGACCCACAAGCGCGTGGAGGCGGTGGTGCTCGGCGCCTCGGCCGGCGGCATCGACGCGCTCACCACGCTGCTGCACGACCTGCCCGCCAGCTGGCACCTCCCGATGGCGGTGGTGCTGCACCTGCCCGAGACCCACGACAGCCACCTGGCCGAGATCTTCGGCCAGCGCCTGCCGATCGCGGTGCACGAGGCTGCCGACAAGATGCCGCTGGCCTCGGGCTGCCTGTACTTCGCGCCGCCGGGCTACCACCTGTCGATCGAGCGCGAGCGCGTGTTCTCGCTGAGCTGCGAGCCGCCGGTGCTGTTCTCGCGGCCCTCGATCGACGTGCTCATGACTTCCGCGGCCGACGCCTACGGCCCCGCCCTCGCCGGCTTCCTGCTGACGGGCGCCAACTACGACGGTGCCGAGGGTCTGCACCGCATCCATCTGGCCGGCGGGTTGACCGCCGTCCAGGAACCGACCGAAGCCCAGATTCCGACCATGCCCCAAGCCGCCATCGCGCGCCACGCACCCGACTACGTGCTTCCCCTGGGCGAGCTGCGCGCCCTGCTCCTGCAACTGGAGGCTGTCCATGAACATTGACGTCGAGAGCAAGCTGCTGATCGTCGATGACCTGCCCGAAAACCTGCTGGCGCTGGAGGCGTTGATCCGCGCGCCGGGCCGCGTGGTGTACCGCGCGGCCTCGGCCGAAGCGGCGCTGGCGCTGCTGCTGGAGCACGAGTTCGCGCTGGCCATCGTCGACGTGCAGATGCCGGGCATGAACGGCTTCGAGCTGGCCGAGCTGATGCGCGGCACCGAGCGCACGCGGCACATTCCCATCATCTTCGTGAGCGCCGCCGGGCGCGAGCTGAACTACGCGTTTCAGGGCTACGAGAGCGGCGCGGTCGACTTCCTGCACAAGCCGCTGGACCCGCACGCGGTGATCAGCAAGGTCAACGTGTTCGTCGACCTGCACCGCCACCGCAAGGCGCTGCGCCACGAGATGGACCAGCTCGCGGCCGCGCACCACAAGCAGGAAGAGCTGGTGCAGCAGCTGCAGCACACGCAGCGCGAGCTGGAGCGCGCGGTGCGCATGCGCGACGACTTCATGTCGATGGTGTCGCACGAGCTGCGCACGCCGCTGAACACGCTCTACCTCGAGGCGCAGCTGCGGCAGCTGCACCTGAGCAAGGGCAACCTGGCCAACTTCTCGCCCGAGCGGCTGCCCGCGATGATCGAGCGCGACCAGCGGCAGATCCGCAACATGGTGCGGCTGATCGACGACATGCTCGACGTCACGCGCATGCGGCGCGACGCGCTGTCGATCCAGACCAAGCCGGTGGACCTGGCCGTGCTCTCGCGCGCGGTGGTCGAGAACCTGCGCCAGCAGGCCGAGGCGGCGGGCTCGGCCATCACGCTGGAGGCACCGGCCGAACTGCGCGGCGTGTGGGACGAGTTCCGCATCGAACAGGTGTTGACCAACCTGCTGACCAACGCGCTGCGCTACGGCGGCGGCAAGCCGGTCACGATGGCGGTGAGCCGCGAAGGCGACACGGCCCGCGTGACGGTGCGCGACCAGGGCATCGGCATCGCGCCCGAAGACCACGGGCGCATCTTCGAGCAGTTCGAGCGCACCGACCACAGCCGCAAGCACGCGGCCGGGCTGGGCCTGGGGCTGTACATCACGCGCAAGATCGTGAGCCTGCACGCCGGGCACATCGGCGTGGAGAGCGCGCCCGGCGAGGGCTCGCGCTTCGTGCTCGACCTGCCGCTGCAACCGCCGGCCGCCGACGCCGCGGCCCAGCAGGAAACGTAGGCATGCTCCTACCGCCGCGCGCGCGGGTGCTTGCGATACTGGCTACTTCGACTTACTGGAAAGAAAAAAAGCTGTGAACGTGCTGATCGTCGACGACAACGAAGCCGCGGCCGACCTGTTGCAGGAACTGCTGACCCTGCAGGACCACACGGCGCGCTGCACCTACACGGCGCAACAGGCGCTCGATGCGGCCGCCGCCGAGCGCTTCGATGCCGCGCTGATCGACCTCACCCTGCCCGACTTCCCGGGCACCGAGGTGGCACGCCGGCTGCGCGCCAGCACGGCCGAGGGCACGCCCAGGTTGCTGGTCGCCATTTCGGGCTTCTCGGCGCAGGACGCGGGCGGCAAGTCGGCCGAAGGGCTGTTCGACCACCATCTGCAAAAGCCCATCGACATCGATCAGCTGGACCGGATCCTGGCGGCGCGCCCGGCCTGAGCATTCCTTCAAAAGCCCGGCCGGAACCGTAGTGGTAAACCACTAGCGGCAAATTGGTGAACCACTTTTAGACTGGCTCACCACATGGCAACCATCCACGAACTCCCCCGCGTGCCTGCGACAGAGCCGGAATCCGACCGCTCTTACCAGAAGCTCGCCGCCAGCATTGCCGCCCTGATCGCCGAGGGCGAATTCAAGGTGGGCGACCGCTTGCCCTCCGAACGCGCACTGGCTGACCGCTTCAACGTGAGCCGCACGCTGGTGCGCGAAGCCATCATCGTCCTGGAGATCCAGGGCAACGTCGAAGTGCGCGGCGGCTCGGGCATTTATGTCTGCGCGCCGGTGGCCGGTGCCGTGGCGCCCGCCTCCGCCTACACACTGTCGCCCGGCCCCGGCCCGTTCGAGCTGCTGCGCGCGCGCTGCCTCATCGAGGCCGAGATCGCCGCCGTGGCCGCCGAGAGCCGCAAGGACAGCGACCTGGACCGCATCTACAGCGCGCTGGTCGAAATGCGCGACAACATGCACGACAAGGAGGCCAACGAAGCGGCCGACCGCATGTTCCACCTGCGCATTGCCGAGTCGACCGGCAACAGCGTGCTGCTCCAGATGGTGACCGCGGTGTGGGACCACACCAAGCGCCGATCTGGTCCCAGATGGAAGCCCACTTCCATACCCCGGCGTTGCGCCGCGCCTCGCAGGACGACCACCAGCGTGTGTTCACCGCCCTGCTGGAGCGCGACGCGGACGCGGCCCGCAAGGCCATGCGCGCGCACATCGAGCGCGTGATCAGCGAATTCGCGCAAGCCTGGCGCTGAACAGGCCCCGGTGCCGCCCGGCACCACCCGACAAACCGGAGACACAGCCATGAGATCCCCCGTTATTCGGCGATGCCGCATCGCCGCGCATTGCTTCGCCCTGACATTGCTCGCAGCCGCCACGGCCGGGGTTTCGGCCCAGCCGGCGCCGGGCGCGAGCCCGCGCGTCGACGCCATCCGCAAGGCCGGCGAGTTGCGCGTGGGCGTGCTGCAGAACGCCCCTTGGCTCATGGAAAACACCACCGGCCAGGGCGAGCCCTGGAGCGGCCCGGCCTGGCTGCTGGCCAACGAATACGCCAAGCAGCTGGGCGTGAAGCTGCGCACCGTGCCGGTCTCGCACGAGACCAAGGTGCCGGTGCTGGCGGCCAACCAGGTCGACATGACGATCAGCCCGCTGGGCGAAACGCCCGAGCGGCTGAAGGTGGTCGACTTCGTCATCTACTCCGCCACCAGCGTGTGCATGTTCGGCCGCGCCGACAACGCACGGCTGGGCAAGGCCACCTCGGTGGACGACCTCAACCAGCCCGACGTGACCATTGCCTATTTCACGGGCGGCGCCGAAGAAGGCTGGGTGAAGGAGCGCTTCCCCAAGGCCAGGCTCCGTGCCGTGGCCAGTTCGGGCGCCACCGCGCCCATCGAGGAAATCATGGCCCGCCGCGCCGACGCCGCGCCCATCAACCGCGTGCCATGGGTCGGCCTGCAGCAGAAGGTCAAGGGCCTGGCGGTGCTGCCCAAGGACAACAACTGCCAGTCGAGCACCGAGAAGGCATCGCCCGTCGGGCTCGCGGTGGACAAGAACCAGCCCGCGTACCTGAACTGGCTGCGCGACGTGGCCAAGGCGCAGAAGGCGCGGCTGGACGCCGACGAGGCACGCATCGTCAGCGGCTTGAAGTGAACCCGAAGAACAGCAACATCAACAGGAGGAAGACAGTCATGAAGAAGATCGGTACTTTTCTGGCACGCGCATCGCGCGGCACCACGCTCGCGGGCGCCTTCGCGGCACTCGCGGCCTTCGGCACGGCGGCCATGGCGCAAACCCCGCCCGCGCCCGGCGCGAGCGCGCGCATCGACGCGATCCGCAAGGCCGGCGTCATTCGCGTGGGCGTGGTCAACAACCCGCCCTGGCTGGTGCAGAACACCGCCGGCGACGGCGAGGACTGGGCCGGCCCGTCGTGGATGCTGGGCAAGGAGTTCGGCAAGCTGCTCGGCGTGAAGGTGGTGCCGGTGCCGGTGAGCCACGAGACCAAGGTGCCCGCGCTGGTGGCCAACCAGATGGACATCATGATCGGCCCGCTGAACCAGACGCCCGAACGCGCCAAGATCATCGACTTCGTGACCTTCTCGAGCACCGGCGTGTGCATGTTCGGCCGCGCCGACAATCCGAAATTCACCAACGCCAAGACGCTCGAGGACTTCAACAAGCCGGAGATCACCATGGCCTACTTCTCCGGCGCCGGCGAGGAGCCGCTGGTGCGCCAGCAGTTCCCCAATGCCAAGCTGCGCGGCGTGGCCAACTCGGGCTCGGTGGCCCCCATCGAGGAAGTGATGGCCGGGCGCTCCGACGTGGCGCCGCTCAACCGCATGCTGTGGCCCAACATCAGCAAGAAGGTCAAGGGCCTGGCCGCCTTCCCGAAGGAAAACAACTGCCAGGACAGCAAGATCTTCGAGATCCAGGCCGGCATGGGCGTGGCGAAAGAGCAGCAGGTCTACCTCGACTGGCTGCGCTCGGTGGCGCAGCGCATGCAGCCCGCGCTGACCGCAGAAGAGCAGCGCATGACGCAGAACCTCAAGTGAACTGAGCGCTCTTCGGCAGCGCCCTCTTCACCCTCCCCCCTGATCGAGCCTTCCGGGCCGCCGCCATCGGCGCCGCCCGCGGGCCTTTCTTTGCCCATCATTTCATCGAGGTTCCCATCATGTTGAATTGCCAGATCCACGGCGCCCGCGACCTTCGCGTCGAAGAAGCGCCCTCCGAGGCACTGTCGCCCACGCAGGTTCGCGTCGGCGTCAAGGCCGTCGGCATCTGCGGCTCCGACCTGCACTACTACCAGCACGGCCGCGTCGGCGACTTCCTGATTCGCGCGCCGCTCACGCCGGGCCACGAGGCGTCGGGCCAGGTGCTGGAAGTGGGCGCGCAAGTGACGTCGGTGCGCGCCGGCGACCGCGTGGCGCTCAACCCGTCGCGCACCTGCGGCCAGTGCCGCTTCTGCCGCATGGGCGCGTCCAACCACTGCGAGAACGTGCACTTCTTCGGCAGTGCCAGCAAATGGCCGCACATGCAGGGCGCGATGCGCGAGCAGGTGGTGGTCGAGGCCAGCCAGTGCGTGCCGGTGCCCGACAGCCTGTCGTTCGAGCTGGCCGCGTTCGGCGAGCCGCTGGCGGTGGCGCTGCACGCGGTGCAGGAGGCCGGCTCGCTGTTGGGCAAGACGGTGATGGTGATCGGCGCGGGCCCCATCGGCGCGCTGATCCTCATGGCCGCGAAGCTGGCGGGCGCGAGCCGGCTGATCGCGGTCGACATCCAGGACCAGACGCTCGCGGCCTGCACCCGCGTGGGCGCCACGCAGACCATCAACGTGGCGAAAGACCCGTCGGCGCTGGACGCGCTGGCCGAGGGCAAGGGCCAGGTCGACGTGAGCTTCGAGGTCACGGGCAACTACGCGGGCCTGGCCAACTGCATCCGCCTGACGCGCCCGCGCGGCACCATCGTGCAGGTGGGCACGCTGAACGGCAGCAGCGAGAACTGCCCGTTCAACCAGATCATGGTGAAGAGCCTGTCGTTCGTGGGCAGCTTCCGCTTCATCGACGAGTACGCATGGGCCGTCGACTACCTCGGGCGCGGCGTGCTCGACGTGTCGCCGCTGCTGACCGACGCACTGCCGGTGGCACGCGTGCACGAAGCCTTCGCGCTGGCGGCCGACCGGCAGCGCGCCATGAAGGTGATGGTCACGTTCTGACGAACGTCGCCGCGCTCTTCTTTTCCTTCCACCTGACGGAGTTTCCCTTCATGGACTTCGATTTTTCGCCCATCGCGGACAACTGGCGATTCTTCGCCGGCGGCCTGGGCATGACAGTGCTGCTGAGCATCGTCAGCGCGGTGACGAGCCTGCTGGCCGGGCTCGCCATTGCGCTGCTGCGCATGTACGGCCCGCGCTGGCTGCGCCCGCTGCTGGTCTTCTACATCGACTCGATGCGCGCCATTCCGGTGCTCGTGGTGCTGATCTGGATCTACTTCGCGTTCCCGATCATCGCCAACGTGACCTTTCCGCCCTTCTGGGCGGCGCTGGTCGCGCTGACGCTGCACATCGCGGCCTATGCGTCGGAGGTGATCCGCGCCGGCATCGAGTCGATCCGGCCGGGCCAGACGCGCGCCGCGCTGGCGCTGGGCATGTCGCGTGCCCAGGTGCTGCGCAAGGTGCTGCTGCCGCAGGCCGTGGTGCGCATGCTGCCGGCCTTCGGCTCGATCCTCACCATCGCCATCAAGGACACGGCCATTGCCACGGTGATCGCGGTGCCCGAGCTCATGCACCGCGCCGAAACGGTGGCGGGCCAGAGCTACCGGCCGGTGGAAGTTTTCACCGCCGTGATGGTGGCGTACTTCTGCATCCTGTTCCCCGTGACGCGGGGCGTGGACCGGCTCTACCGCCGCTACGCGCACTTCGGTCGCTCCTAGGAAAGGCATCACGCCATGACATTCGATTGGTCCGTGATCTGGACGCACCGCACCGCCCTGCTCGAGGGCGCGGCGCTCACGGTGGGGCTCACCGTGGTCACCATGCTGCTGGCGGTGCCGGGCGGCATCGTGCTCGCGCTGATGCGCCTGTCGCCCAACAAGCTGCTGCAGTCGGCCTCGCTGGCCTCGTGGAGTTCTTTCGCAACCTGCCGCTGATCCTGGTCATCTACTGGGCGTTCTACGTGATGCCCATGGCCTTCGACGTGCAGTTCTCCGCGCTCACCACGGCCCTGGTGGCGCTGGTGCTGAACATCTCGGCCTACAACGCCGAGACCTTCCGCGCCGGCATCAACTCGATCCGCAAGGGGCAGATGGAAGCCGCGCTGGCCATGGGCATGTCGCGCCGCCAGGCGATGTTCAAGGTCGTGATCCCGCAGGCGGGCCGCCGCATCCTGCCGGTGATCGCGAGCACCTGGATCTCGCTGTTCAAGGACACCTCGCTGGTCTCGGTCATTGCCGTGAGCGAGCTGGCCTACACCTCGATGCAGATTCGCGCGCAGACCTTCCGCGTGCTGGAAATGCTCACCGCCATGGCCGTCCTGTACTGGCTCATGGGCTACCCGCAAGCCAAGCTGGTGGACTGGATCCACCGCAAATACGGAGTCAAGGAATGAACACGACCACCCTCACACCGGCGCGCAAGAACGCCGGCCAGCCGCCGGTGCTGGTGTATGAAAACGTGCGCAAGCTGTACGGCGACTTCGTGGCGCTGCGCGGCGTGTCGCTGCAGGTGCAAAAGGGCGAAGTGATGTGCCTGATCGGGCCTTCGGGCTCGGGCAAGTCCACCCTGCTTCGCTGCACCAATGCGCTGGAAGGCATCGACGGCGGGCGCGTGCTGGTCGACGGCGTGCCGCTGCCCACGCAGGAGTCGCAGGTGCGCAAGGTGCGCCAGCGCATGGGCATGGTGTTCCAGAGCTTCGAGCTGTTCCCGCACAAGTCGGCGCTGGACAACGTGGCCATGGGCCCGGTCACCGTGCTGGGCATGTCGGAGGCCAAGGCCCGCGAGCGCGCGATGGTGCTGCTCGAGAAGGTCGGCCTGGCCGACAAGGCCGGCAACTTTCCGGCCAACCTGTCGGGCGGCCAGCAGCAGCGCGTGGCCATTGCGCGCGCGCTGGCCATGGAGCCCGAGGTGATGCTGTTCGACGAACCCACGTCGGCGCTCGACCCCGAGACCGTCGGCGAAGTGCTCACCGTCATGCAGAAGCTCGCGCAGGAAGGCATGACCATGATCGTCGTGACGCACGAAATGGGCTTTGCCCGCCGCGTGGCCGACTGGGTGGTGGTGTTCGAGGCCGGCGCCATCATCGAACAGGGCCCGCCCACGCAGATCTTCGAGAACCCCACGGTCGGGCGCACGCGCGACTTCCTCGGCCACCTGGGCTGGAACGGCTGAACCGCGGCCCTCCCCCACACCCTTCACGTCACACACACCATGAAAATCACCAACGCACGCGTCATCGTCTGCAGCCCCGGCCGCAACTTCGTCACCCTCAAGATCGAAACCGACGAGGGCCTCACCGGCATCGGCGACGCCACGCTCAACGGGCGCGAGCTGTCCGTGGCCGCCTACCTCACCGAGCACGTCATTCCCTGCCTGATCGGGCGCGACGCGCACCAGATCGAAGACATCTGGCAGTACCTGTACAAGGGCGCCTACTGGCGCCGCGGCCCGGTCACCATGACCGCCATTGCCGCGGTCGACACCGCGCTGTGGGACATCAAGGCCAAGGCCGCGAACATGCCCCTGTACCAGCTGCTGGGCGGCAAGAGCCGCACCGGCGTGATGGTGTACGGCCACGCCAACGGCAGCGACATCGAGCACACGGTCGACGAGGTGCTGCGCTACAAGGAAGAAGGCTACATGGCCATCCGCGCGCAGAGCGGCGTGCCGGGCCTGGAGAAGGTCTACGGCGTGGGCCGCGGCACCATGTTCTATGAGCCGGCCGACGCGACCTGCCGAGCGAGCACGACTGGTCGACCGCCAAGTACCTGGAGCACACGCCCAAGCTGTTCGACGCGGTGCGCAGCGCCGTGGGCCCCGACATCCACCTGCTGCACGACGTGCATCACCGCCTGACGCCGATCGAGGCCGGCCGGCTGGGCAAGTCGCTCGAGCCCTTCAACCTGTTCTGGATGGAAGACGCCACGCCGGCCGAGAACCAGGAAGCCTTCAAGCTGATCCGCCAGCACACGACCACGCCGCTGGCGGTGGGCGAGATCTTCAACAGCATCTGGGACTGCAAGGACCTGATCGAGAACCAGCTGATCGACTTCATCCGCACCACGGTGGTCCACGCGGGCGGCATCACGCAGCTGCGCCGCATTGCCGACCTGGCCTCGCTCTACCAGGTGCGCACGGGCTGCCACGGCGCGACCGACCTGTCGCCGGCGTGCATGGGCGCGGCGCTGCACTTCGACATGTGGGTGCCCAACTTCGGCATCCAGGAGTACATGCGCCACACCGAGGAAACCGATGCGGTGTTCCCGCATTCCTACTCCTTCGCCAACGGCATGCTGCACCCCGGCGAGGCACCGGGCCACGGCGTGGACATCGACGAGACGCTGGCCGCCAAGTACCCCTACCAGCGCGCCTACCTGCCGGTGAACCGCCTGCAGCATGACGGCACGCTCTGGAACTGGTGAGCACGGAACCGCGCGCCATGCCACGCCTTCACCCCGACACCCTGCCCCAGCTGCCCGCGGACGTTGCCGTGCCGCGGTACCGGCGCGACCTGCTGCGCGCCGGCATCGTTCACCTGGGCGTGGGCGCCTTCCACCGCGCGCACCTCGCGGTCGTCAACGAGGCCGCGCTGCACGCGGGCGACGACCTGCGCTGGGGCACCGTGGGCGTGTCGCTGCGCGCGGCCGACACGCGCGACGCGCTGCAACCGCAAGCCGGTCTCTACACCCTGGCCCTGCGCGACGCCGCCGAAGACGGCAGCCCGCGCGAGGTGCTGCAGGTGGTGGGCAACCTGGTCGAGGTGCTCGTCGCGCCCGAAGACCCGCGGGCCGTGCTGGAGCGCATCGCGCACCCGGACACGCGCATCGTGGGCCTCACGATCACCGAGAAGGGCTACCACCACGACCCGGCCACCGGCGCGCTGCGGCTGGACGACGCGAACATCGTGCACGACCTTGCGCACCCCGAGGCGCCGCGCACCATGCCCGGCTTCGTGGTGCATGCGCTGGCGCTGCGCCGCGTGCGCGGGCTCGCGCCCGTCACGCTGCTGTCGTGCGACAACCTGCCCGCCAACGGCGACACGCTGCGCGGCATCGTGCTGGCCTTCGCACAGCAGGTCGACGCCGGGCTGCACGACTGGATCGACGCGCACTGCACCTTTCCCAACTCGATGGTCGACCGCATCGTGCCGCGCACCACCGACGAAGACCGCGCGCGCATCTCCGCGCGGCTGGGCGTGGACGATGCGTGGCCGGTGATCGGCGAGCCCTTTCTCGAATGGGTGGTGGAAGACCGCTTCGCCAACGGCCGCCCCGAGTGGACGGCGGGCGGCGCGCGCTTCGTCTCGCATGCCGAGCCCTTCGAGCGGCTGAAGCTGCGCATGGTCAACGGCAGCCATTCGGCACTGGCCTACCTGGGCGCGATGGCCGGTTTTCGCACGGTCGACCGCGCGATGGCCGAGCCCGCGCTGCGCGGCTTCGTCGATGCATTGATGCGCGAGGAAATCGCGCCCACGCTGCCCGCGATGGAAGGCATCGACCTGGACGGCTACCGCGCGCGGCTGCTCGCGCGCTTCTCGAACCCCGCACTGCAGCACCAGACGAAGCAGATCGCGATGGACGGCTCGCAGAAGCTGCCGCAGCGGCTGCTGGGCACGGTGCGCGACCGGCTGAGTGCGGGCCAGTCGATCGACCGGCTCGCGTTGGCGGTGGCCGCGTGGGTTCACTACCTGCGCGGTACGGACGAGACCGGTGCCGTGCACGAGATACAAGATCCGCTGGCAGCCGCGCTGGCCGCGCGCCTGGCGCAGGCCAACGCCTCGGGCTCGGTGAAGGACCGTGTCGCCTTCTTCACCGGTTTTACGCCGGTCTTCGGTGAACTCGGCGGCGAACCGCGCTTTGTCTCGGCCGTCGCGCGGCACCTGCAGCGGCTGGAGGAAGCGGCGTGATCGCGACGCTGAAGAGCGCTTAGCAGCGCCTTCAGCGCATCGATTCGTAGCGGTACAGCCTGAAGCCGTTCTTCTGCACGAAGCTCAACGGCTCCCAGCCGCGCGCCAGCGCGCGGTCGGTGATCTGCGCCATCTGCACGCCCAGGTAGTCCTGCAGGCTGTCGTCCACCGCGAGTTCGAACTTCTCGAGCGCGCGGTCCAGCGCATCGAGGGCCGCGATCGCGGCCTCGACGCTGGTGAAGGGCTGCACGGACACCCGCACGGCCTCGCCCCCGCGCGCGCGCCGGGCCCGCTGGCGCTTGGGCGCAAAGCTCACGCTGGCCCCACCTTCCGCTGCATTGAGGCCGGTCATTCCATGAACCCCACGTCGCGCGGATACGCAATGCCGCTCGGGGCGGTCAGGCCGAAATTCTTGAGGTTGGGCAAAATCGCGTTGAGGTCCGCGTCGGGCACGCCGAACCAGCGCGCCAGCGTGGCGGCGTACTGGTCGACCGAGGTCGTCGGCAGCAGCCGGCCCTGGCCGACGTGCCACTGGTCGTCGTCGGCCGAGGTGTTGCCGACGCTCACCGGCGGCGGCGTGCCATACAGGGCCTTGCCCTTCACCGCGCCGCCGACCACGAAATGATGGCTGCCCCAGCCATGGTCGGAACCGTTGCCGTTGCTCGACAGCGTGCGGCCGAAGTCCGAGGCCGTGAAGGCCGTCACGCTCTTGGCCAGGCCGGCGCTTTCCATCTGGCGCTGGAACGCGGTCATGGCGCTCGACACCCGCCCCATCAGGTCGCCCTGCTTCGTGTCGATGTCGTCGTGCAGGTCGAAGCCGCCCATCGACACGAAGAACACCTGGCGCTTCACGCCCAGGTCGGCGCGCCCGCGGATCAGGCGCGCGACCATCTTCAGCTGGTCGCCCAGGTTGTTGGTGGCCGGAAAACCGGTCAGGTCGTTGGCCTTGATCGCGATGGTGACCTTGCCTTCCGCGTCGGTGGCGCGCTTCGTGACCTTGTTGTATTCGTTTTCCAGCGTGTGGCCGCGTGCCTGCTGTGCGAGCTCGCGCATGGCCGCCTTGACCGACGACGAGCCGTAGACGTTGCCGCTGGCGGTGCTCACGCTCTCGATGCGCACGGCGCCGCCGGTGCCGACCTGGTATTGCAGCGCTTCGTCGCCCGACAGGAACACGGTGTTGCCCGACACCGAGATGCAGGTGAAAAGAGCGCCCGGGCCGGCGTTCTGCGACAACGCGATGTCGCCGATGTTGCCGCCCCATCCGATGGTCGAGCCCTCGGGCGAGGACGACTGCCACACCGACTGCTGGTCGTTGTGCGAGAACAGCTTGGGCGGAATCGGAAAGTCCTTGCGGTTGTTGCCGTTGAACTGCGCGCGCGTGAGCGGCTTGATGAGCGGGCCGACATTGAGCTGCACCGCCATGCTGCCTTCGCCGAACAGCGTGGACAGCCCGGTCATCGCCGGATTCAGCGCGTACTTGAAGCCGTTGGCGAGCGGTACCGTGGGGCTGAGTTCGGTGGCCGCGAGCCCGCCCAGCGGCAGCGCAATGGCGCCGCGGATCGTGTTGTACTTGCCGTAGTTGACGCCGTCGCAGTTGACAAGTGTGTTGGCGTAGTCGTTGCCTCCGTACAGGAAGACGCAGACCAGCGCCTTGTAGTCGCCCGGCGCGCCCTGCGCGGCGGCTTCGCCCATGGCGGCGAGGTTGATGGCGAACGGCATCGCGGTGCCGGCCATCGCGAGGTGCCCCGCGCGGCGCAGGAAGGCGCGGCGCGTGTGCTCGGCGGGGTTGATCAGGTGCATGTGCGGCTCTCTTGCGCGTGCTTCATTTCTGGACCAGGTATTCGGGCGCGCCCATCACCAGCAACACGCCGGCGCAAATGAGGTTGAGCCGGGCGGCGTCGGTCGAGGGGTTCACGAGCGGCGCCTTCGACAGCGCATCGGTGATGAGCGCCACCGTGGCGGCAGACAGCTGGTTGCCGCTGAGCAGCAGGTTGAGCCGGCGCACCAGCGCGGCGGGGTCGGCGGTGAGCGTTTTCTCGACGGCGTAGCTGGCCGTCACGTCCTTGCCGTCGAAGCCGTTGGGCAGCACTTTCTGCAGAAAGTTGAGGTAGCCGCCCACGCTGGTCTCTGTGACCAGCTGGAACTCGGGCGCGACCATCTTGTTGCTCGCGATGGCGGTCGCCGGCGGCACGTAGCCTGGTCGGAAGAAATTGAACACGGAGGGCGAGCGCAGCGGACTCTGCCCCAGGGCCGTGCTCGGGTCGGAGGTGGGGCCGATCTTCCAGCTGTCCTTGAGCGAGCCGATGCCGAAGCTGCGGCCCCATTGCACGAACCGCAGCATCGGCTCGCGCAGACGGCCGAAGTTGGAGTCGGCCAGGCCCGAGGGCGCGCGCGCCTCGTCGTCCAGCAGCACGGCCGCGAACACGCTCTTCATGTCGCCGCGCACGCCCGCGCCGTTGTTCGCAAAGGCGTCGGCCACGCGCTTGACGTAGGCCGGGGTCGGATTGCTCGTCACCAGCCGCTGGATCAGTTGCCTGCCGATGAAGGGACCGACGTTCGCATGGTTGAAGAGCGTGTCGAGCGCGGTCTTCAGCGCGGCCGGGCCGGGCGTGTTGGCGGGCACCGTGGTGCCGAGAAAGCTGGCCGCGAGCATCGAGTGCTTGGCGGCCGTGAAGGCCATGGGCCGCGTGGTCCAGGCGTTGGTCTCGATGGTGCCGCTGTCCGGCCTGGTGAAGCCGTTGCGCTCCGAGGCCTTGATGTCGAGGTCGTAGCCGGTGAACACGCGCGCCAGGTTCGACACGTCGTCCTGCACGTAGGTCTCGATCGGCTGGCCGTCGGCGCCGGTCTTGAGCGTGCCGTCGGCGTTGAGCTGGTACAGCCCGATGGTCATGAGCTGCATGACTTCGCGCGCGTAATTTTCGTCGGGCTGGCGGCCCGACGCGTCTTCCTTGCGGTTGTCGCGCGTGTTCAGGTAGAAGCCCATCGCCGGGTTCAGCGTGATGTCTTCCAGCAGCTGGCGGAAGTTGCCGGTGACGCCGGCCACCAGCGTGTCCCAGTACTGGGCCATCATGTGGTGGGGCCAACTGGAGCCGATCTCGGTGGCCGACACCACGAAGATCTCGCTGAGCGCAAGCGCCATGCGCTTGCGCACCGGATCGGGCGAGGCCATGAGCTCGCGCCAGATCACGGCGTCGATGTCGGTGGTGCCGTAAGTCTTGCCGTTGATCCACTCCCAGGCCGTGGACGTGCGCGCCGCACCGAAGCGCTCGCCGAGCCAGGGCAAGTAGCCCTTGGCGCGCACGTCGGCGATCTCGGCATCGGCGGCGGAGAACTGGGCCTGCAGCAAGAAGCGCACGGCCTCGTCGTCGCTCTTGGCCTGGGGGTAATGGTAGGGGCCGGTGTCGGCCGCGGCGCCGGGAGCCGCCGGCGCGCCGCCGAGCGGAAACGC
>NZ_MOWM01000164.1 GCF_016082275.1 Variovorax sp. E3 | reverse complement strand
ATATCTTATGTTAAATTTAAACAAGGCATTGAGCGCGCGGCCCATTGGGGGTTCGAGCAGCCATGGTCAATTTTCCGAAGCCGAGCCTGCGGCGACAATAAGTTGCTGACGTTTTTTACCTAAATCGCAGGACAGTCAGACCATAAACGCGAGACTGGCGCAGGTTCCGTGACCATAAAGACGAGACTCCCGCAGCGGATGCCCGGCTCGTTCGGCGAAAAATATGCCTCCACGCCCCGTCTCGAGCGAGTTCTCCAGGAGGAATTTCGCCAAGCGCCGCACCTCGCCATTGGAAATGCGGCTTCAGTTGGGTTGGGTGGGCGGCTAAATCTCGATCTTGATCGCGATCGAATCCAACGTTGGAAGCTCGCCGAGCACGACGCGAATGAAACTTTGGCCGAATGGCGAGATGTACGTCGCTTGCCGCGCGTGCTGCTGTCCGAGCTTGTTCACCAATTCATTCTTCAGCTTCTGAACGTCGTTGATCAGTGACACCAGCGTCTGCAAACCATCGCTCCAGTCGCGTGGTGCAGCGTAGTGTGACCTCCCCACCAGTCGATTCAGCTCGTCCGTGTTGTATGGCAGATCGCGGGTCTCGAAAATTCTGATCCTCAGCAGGTTTGCTGTGGCTGCGCTCGCGATCTCGCGAAGTTCTTCCCGTCGATCGCCTAGATGAACGGGGGTCTCTGCCGCGGTGGCGGCCGCAACGGCCTGCAAGAACACAGCATCGTTGGCATCGAGCTGGCTGATGACGGAGACGAAGGCTGGATGAACTTGACCTTGAAGACGGGCGTCCGACGCCGAGGCGAGAAGTTGGGCAAACATCTCCTGGATGTCAGGCGCATCTGCCGAAAGCGCGGCCTGCTGGATCGCCGTCGCGGCGATCCTTGCGGATGGTTCTTGCCGATGTTCGAACGGTATCTCTTCGAACTTGTGAGCGTAGCGTCGACGAAATGACTCCAGGTTGTGACTCATGAAGTCGAACGGCAGTACGACGAGGCTTGAACAAAACCGAAGCACCGAGTCCGCGGTGGTCGCGAGCCTCATGACTGGCTTGCTCATACTGTCCACAAGCTGGCCTTTCACCGTCACGCCCGTCGCGGACACCGTGATCTCGCTATTGGATTGCGGCTGGTCTTTCTTGTCTGGGGCCATCGTCAGAATCTCCTCCTGGGTCACGGCATACCAACTTTGCCGTAGAGGCAGCATACCGTGCGGCGGACTGCTTGACCTCGATCCCCTGCCCTTTGGCGTGGAAGTCAGGTGGACGTAGACCTCAGCGGCTGGCCATGGGCCGCTCGATCTGGATTGCCGCTTCAGTTCTGCGGCGTGCCGCCGCCGGCCCTGCGAAGCAGATCGCATCAAACGCCGATTACTGCTGAACTTTGCCGCTGCTGCTGACCAGAGCCATCATCCAGCCCGAGTGGTTCGGGTCGGACGTGCCTTGCTCAGGCCCCGGCAGGGCGCCTGCCCTTCGGCTTGGTCGTCAAGGCTGTGGCAAGCAGCGCGCGGGTGGCCTGGTGTGCATCCTCCTCGCTGGACAGGCGCTTCTGAAGTTCGTCCCGGCGCTCCTGCCATGACTGGATGTCTTCCTGCGCACGCGTCTGCGCCGCCTGGGCGAGGGCGAATTCATGGCGCAAGGCCGCCAGATTGCGCGTGGCATCGGCCAGAGACTCATCAGCGCGCTCGCGCAGCTTGTGCTCCTTGAGGGACTCCGCGTTGGCCTGACGCGCGGCCAGCCGCTCGCGATCGACCTCCAGCAGCAGTCTCTTTTCGCGCTCGGCATTCAGCTGTTCGGTCTGGCGCGCCGTCTCGTTCCAGGCGGTCTGCTGCAAAGCGAATTCGAGGCGCTGACGCTCCAGGGAGGCCTGCGCCTGCTCGAGAAGTTGCTCGAGCTGCCTGGAGCGCGCCTCGCTGTCCTGGCGCCCGCGGGTCGCGGCCTCGAGTTGGGCCTGGCTCGCATCGAGGGCCTGCCGGACCGAGGCGAGCGCGCTCTCCAGGCTGCTGCGTGTGTGCTCGAGCGCGGCTTCCTTCTGGAGGAGCTCCGACTGCCTGGCATCCAGCGAAGCCGCCCGCTCCGCGATCTCCTTGCGCAAGGCGTCAGCCTGTCGCAGCTGCGTCTTGGTGCCGACGCGATGCTGCGCGTAGTGTCACCAGCTCGCAGGTCATTCTTGAGGGCAGTAAGTTGATTGTCGCCATCAAACTCCGTGATGGCCGCATCCAAAATTGCCATCGCCTCAACTTGGAATCCCATCTCCCATTTGGCAAGTACTGTTGTGAGTTCGAGCTCCGGGCTTCGCGTCTCCTGACGACGCACAGCCACGCTCTTCAATGCATCTTCAGGTCTTCGCAAGGAAAGCAAAAGCAGCCCACGGTTGGCGAGCAAATTGATGCTGGCCAGGGTCTCGTCCACAGCGACCGCGGCATTGATTTCCGCAAGGAGGCCTTCGCCTGCAATCTTGTCCGCATCGGTCAACGGATGAAGGGTTGGCCCCAAAAGCTGCTGAAGGGCAATCGCGAAGAAATTCTCCCTGTAGGCTGGGGCTGCATCAGGACGCGCAGCGAGACGCTGCAATACGGCTTGAGCACCAGCCAGATTGCCGTTCGGGCGTAGCAGTTGGGATGTCGCCTGGTAGAAGTCCAGTTGGTCTTGCGCCTGACGCATCGTGTACTCATCCAGCGCCGAAGGGACAACCGTACCATCGAGTGCAACCCAGTTCTTCTCTTTCAGAAGCAGCTGAAGTTCGAGGCGAAAAAGACTAAGCCGAAACTGCGGTGGCGCACGATCCAAGCTTGGCCTGGCTTCACCGAGGTGCTCGCGGGCAAGCCCGTATTCGCCAGCGGCCAAGAGAGCCTCGATGCGATGCTGTAGTTCGGGCCAAGTCCAAAGCTCGGACGCCTCTCCCGGCTTCAGTTGCCGCAATCTCGCCTGGATCCCGGGCTTCGCTTCCGCCGGCATCACCAGCACGCAGCAAAGCAATAGTATTTGCGCTCTCATTGACATCTGCCTCTGCTTGGCTCTGCAGGTCAGCGAACGGCGATTGCCTTGCTGCAGCTGGTGAAAACGACCTTGCAGGAAGCCCCATTGCACTGCTCCATCGCGGCGTTTTGGGATTCACCTAGTGTGGGTCGGCTCGCGATGCCAAAGTGAGTGCTGCTCTCTGCCAGTGCCACACAACCATTGGAATAGGTCGAAATCAACTCGCACTTCTTGGAGCCGAGGGAGAGGCAGTTTTCCATGGCGATCCTTTCCGCTTCGGCGCGGCTGGACTTGTCATGCGAGGCGCCCACATTCGCGGTAACGTAGGTATCCATCGCAACGGCGCCCCACCGCTCGATGTACGTGACGCTTCGCGGCCCCGAGGAGGCAGCTGCTCCAGATCCGCCATAGCCAGGAAGAGGCCGGCAAGAAGACACGCCTGGGCCGCCTTCGGGAACCGTGCCTGCAGGGCAACCACCCTCCGCATGAGCGGGCGGCTGGATGCCGAACAGGCAGATGAGCAGGGGCAGCAGCAGCCTCATGGCTATCGGAGCTCCCGATGCGGGCCATGTGCCTCGCTTATGCAGCTTCTTGGTCATATGCAACTCTCATCGGTAGGTCCTGCTCCAGACAAGAAAGATGTCCTTCCGGAAATTGCTGTCCTTGTTGCCGGGAATCTGCTCGTCCTGCGTTGGAATGAACATCGCCGTGTAGACGTTGATGGTGCGGTCGTCCACTTCGAGGTAGATGTCCGGCGCGCCGGCGACAGGACCGGCGTGGAAGTCGGTCATCTTTTCTCTGGGAACGGCATGCCAGACCAGTTCGTCCCGGAAGATCCGGCCGATGTCGACGCTCGCCTCGTGAGCTGTACCGTCCTTCGATTGCCAGCGAACCTCCACCGGACCAGGAAAATTGCGAATTCCGAGCTCTGTCGATCCCCACGCATTGCCGTTGCCGCCCACGGGTTTGGGCGGCGAGGCCTTGCCGTCAGCCTGCCGCACCTGCTGGTGGCCGTTGTAGACCACGGTGCAGCCAACGCTGTCGTAGCACAGCGCTTGGAAGTTGTGGCGCTTGAAATGCAGGGGAACCTGCCGGGTCAGCGCCGGCGGTTCGATCTCCCGGTCTCGATTGGCCGGCTGGGCGTGGCCCCGTCCCGCCAAGAGAAGAAGCAGAGGCAGCAAAAAGGCAACACGATGCGATGGCGCATGACTGGACCGTCTCCTATGGCTGCCTTGCGCGCTGGCAACCCATCTGCCTGATCAGCTCCGATGGATCTTCGGCATCGAAGAAGAGCGCCGAATGGACCGGGCTGGAAGTGGCATCGGGCCACGCCTGGAGCCTGCCTCGCGCGAACAGCGGGCGCCGTTCTCCGGGCCAGTTCAGACGCATGAAGACGTCCTTGCTCCAGGGCTCCATGCCGCCTTCGTCCCACGCGCAGTTGTCGGCGAGCAGCGTGACGGTCACGCCGGGCTCGAGCTGCTGCCGCAGGATCTCGCGGAACTGCGTGGTCGGCTTCTGCCGGCCGCTGGCGGGATCAGGACGCCAGCGAGGTGGTCCGGCCCTTCGCATCGCGCTCGATGGTCAGCACCGCCTGCACGGACGGCTTGCCCGGCGCGCCGGGTAGCTGGATCGTGCCTTCGGCTTCGGAGCCCGCATCCTTGCCGTTCGTCCACCGTATGCCGGGGTGCGGCGCGTAGGGGTTGTAGGAGGTCTGCCTGACGACATCGGCGAGCAACAGCTTAAGCGGCGTGTCGTTGATCGGCGCCGTCTGCGACGATTGGGCGTATGCAGCGCTCGCGAGCAGCGAAACCGAAATCGCGAGGGCGTGCAGACTGCGAAGGGCGATGCGTGAAGGGATTTGGTACATGGATGCTCTTTTTTCCGAGTCAGGACGCCTTGCACTGCATACCTTCGATCCGCTGCCACGGTTTGCTCCGATAGAAAACGAAGTTCGTGACACCCGGCCCCTGATTGCCGCCGTCTTCGTCGACATAGGTTTCCGCGAACACCGGCATGGCGATGCCGGGGATGCCCAGCTCGTAGAAGACGTTCTTCTGCGTGTTCGGCGCACTCGTGCCGTCGTCGAGCGCGCAACTGGCGGCAATGGGCCTGACCATGGCATCGTTACCGAGCTGCCGCCACAGGATGCCTTGCGTGTCGTCACTCGGATAGAACTTCTGCAGCGCGATCGACAGCACCTCGCTCACATTGCCGTGAAGCACCACCCCGACATGGCCTTCGTTGTCCTTCCTGACGCCGGCCTGCGCGCCGACCTTGCCATCGGGTACGTCCACTTCGCCGAAGCCGGCGAGGAGCATGTCGCCGCCGCGATAGTGCGCGGCGTCGGGAGAAACGGTGTCGGGGTTGTTCAGCGGCTTCGCGTCACTCCAGCGTACGCCCGGCACGCTGTCGAACGCGGACCAGGGGGCAGCGGCCTGGCCACCGAACACGCCCAGCAACGACTGCAGGGACGATCCATCGACCCTGACCGATGCAGAGGGGGGCGACGAAGCGGAAGTCTTGACTGCGGGTGCTACGGTGGGGCTGGCGGGCAGCACGGCGGGCTCGCACGCGCCCAGGCAGGCCAGCAGAGCGCAGACCGGGAGAGCGCGCAGACCGATGCTGGAGTTGCGCGCAGGCGGGCGTTGCATGAAGAAGATCCTTGGATTCCGTGAAGACAGGCGATACGGCGTCGCGGGATCAGCGGCGCGTCGTCAACGGCACTTGACGTCATAGCCGACGACGTTCGGAAGGCCCTTCTCGCCCGCAGTGACGATCGACAGCGCGCCAGCCGCGCCGGCATAGCTGAAGCTGCAGTAGGCGAGGCCCGTTCCCGAGCAGGACTCGACCTCGACGATGCCGCGCTTGATCAAGCCCGCCTGACGCGATTCGCCATCCGGCTTGATGCGCACGGGCTTCCAGCCCTTGTCGGCCAGCGCCTTGCGCGCCTTGTCGATCGGCATGCCGTAGACGTTCGGCACCTTCGCCTGACCCTTGCAGACGGATTCCTCGTCGGCCAGCTTGCCCAGGCGCACGGTGCCGTCGACCTCCACGCGCAGGTCGCCCACCGGCGAGCCGACGATGTCGCCGTCCCATACCCGCACGGCGCCGCCTTCGAGCGCGGTCAGGTTGCCGATGGCGGCGTCGTCGGCCGACTTGCCGTAGGCCAGCGCGAGAAGCTTGTCGCCATCGAACACGGCCACGTTGCCCTGGGTGATGTTGCAGGTGCCGCTGGTGCCGGCTTCCATCTGGCCGGCGAAACTGACGGCGCGGTAGGCGCCGAGCGGCACGTCCGCCATCACGGCCCAGCCCTGTGCGGCCACCAGCCGTGCCGCCGCCGACTTCGGCTGGATCACGCGCCAAGGGCAACCGTTGCGGTCGGTGCTGCTGCCAACGGCCTTGGGCAGGCTGGCGATCGCCTTCATGCGGATGTCCTTCAATTCGGACACCATGCGCGGTGCGGGCGCATTCGTTGATGCATTAGGCTGCGCAGCCACCGGCAGCGAAAGTGCGAGGCTGAGCGTGAGCGCAGCCCCCAACACGGCAGAGGTATCAGTGAGATTCGGCAATGGGCGTGACAGCATGACGAGAACTTGGGAAGACACTGGTTTCGAGGCGTGGCTGACGCAACGATCATCGAAGCGTAGCTGGTATGGCAGTGTCCAGTTTCCACCTGATGTGGATGAAATTGCACCTTGGCCCCGAAAGCGCGGGACTAGGATGCGCGCTCGATGTTGCGACTCCGCGAAGATGTCCGATCCATGCCTCGATGCCGCCACGGCTCACAGGATGTGATGCTCCTGGCCCAGCTTGCCTGCGTTGCGACACCGATCGGCGATGATCCTCGGGTCATGAGAAAAGAGCCCGTTGCCATGGATGAGTCGGACGCCGTTCCTGTCTTCAGGTTTTCCACTGCGGACTACCCCGAGCGGGATCGATTTCACCTCTGGGTCAAGGACAACCTCTGCGACTGCAGGTTCGAGGACGACGGCTACGGCGCGTTCGATGCGGAAGCCACTGGCGCCGCACTCGGCCCGCTGGTCATCTCGGGGCGACGCTGGCCCAAGCGGCCGCGGCCATTGACCTACGCAGTCCATCGCAACGCGCGGCGCATTCGCCTGGACGGCCAGGAATCCTTTCGATTTACCTTGCTGCTCAGCGGACAAGTGGCCCGTCGATCGATGGGTCCGGATTCCGTCAAGAAGCCTGGTGATCTGTTCTTCTACGATGTCGCGCAGATCAACGATTGCATGGTCGAGGCCGGGGACGTGATCAGCGTCGTCGTGCCCAGGCACCTGTTGCCCGGCTCTGCCGCACTTCTGCATGATCAAACGCTCAGAAGCGGCATCGGCCGCCTTCTGGGCGATCAGATACTGTCGCTGTTCCGGAATCTCTCCAGCTTGCAACAGAAGGACGTCCCGGGCGTTGTCCAGTCGATGTTGCTGCTCATGGCCGCTGCCGTTTCGCCAACAGTCGAGGTGATTCAGGAGGCAAGCAGTCCCATCCGCAGGGGACTGCTCGAGCGGATCCGGCATCACATCGATGCCCACTTGCTTGAACCCGATCTGACGCCTGAGCGGATCTGTCGGGACGTCGGCGTGTCGCGGGCCAAGCTCTATCAACTGTTCGAGGAAGACGGCGGGATCATGCGGCAGATCCGCCGCAGGAGATTGCGTCATGCCTATCAGGTGCTCAGTGACCCGCAGCGTCAACATGTGCGAATTGCAGAGATAGCGTGGAGCCATGGCTTCTCGGACGAGAAGTACTTTTATCGCCTCTTCAAGGCCGAGTTCGGCCATACGCCGAAGGAGACGCTGGAACGTCGCTCGGGCCCGACGTTCCTGCCGTATGGTCACGTTCCATTGAACGCGGGGAGCGGCCTACCTGGATGGACGTTGCCATTCGGCGTGCTCAACAACTGATCGGGTGTTCAGCATTTCGACCAGCTGATTCTGAAGCTGATGGCAGCGGAGAGATCACAAGATCATGAACAGAGCACTCCTCATATTCTTCCTGGCCTCGCTGAGCATGCTTTTCTTCGGCTCCCAGGCTCGCGCGCAGGTGGCTTGCCCGCCGGGGTGGATCCCCTACAGCGCGACTTCCTGCGGGCCCGCACCCAGTTCACAGCAATCCCCCAAGCCCGAGGACCATGGCGCCCCCATCCAGTTGGGATCTCGTTGGGGGGCAATCGCCACCGACGGGGTAAAGGGCGTGCTCGGGACTGCCACCGGGGAGCGCAGCGAGCAAGGTGCCGCAGGCAAGGCATTGGCGGATTGCCAGGCCAAGGGAGGAGCGCCCTGCAAGCTTCAGCTCTCCTACTCCAATGGATGCGGCGCGATGAGCGTTGGCAGCCGCGGATTCAGTACGGCTGCTGCAGGCACGAAGGAGGAGGCCATACAGAAGAGCATGGCGATCTGCGGCAGCGATAGTGATACCGAGTGCCGTGTGTACTACACCGGTTGCAGCTTGCCCCGGGGGAGCTCGCTAGCCGTGGTCCTTGCCTGGCGATGGACCGGTGGCAAGACACTTGCAGCACATTGCACTGTTGCTGCACCGCATGCAGCTTGCCAAGGCGGCTGAAGCAACGATATCCGCTCCCAGGGTACGTGAGCCTTTCTGGGTCGCATCCCTTTCGGGCGTCACAGATCAATTGCACGATGACACTGACCGCCATCATTGACGAGATCGCCCGCAGCCTGGACGGGCTGGATCCGCACTGGCTACCTCGTTACGACCTGCGCGCCTATGCCGCCAAGGTGGACAACGAGTGCGGATACACCTCCAACACGATGGTCGGCATGGAGATAAACACGAAGCTGTTCGAGGAAATCGTCGCGTTCGTCCAGTTGTGCGGCGCGTTTGGTCGACTGCACCCCTCGGATGCGAAGCTGTATGCGTGCGTGCGTGATGACATGGTCGAGATTGACGACGCGCTTGCCCGCAATGCTACCCATGCCTGCCCGACATATACGGGGTTGCTGGCGCTGCTGATCGAGCGGGGCATTCTTGTGCAGCGCGCGCAGAATCCGCCCTCACCTCGGTAAGGCATGGCGCACCAGCCCCTCGTAGACCGAAATGACGGGCTTCGTGGCAAACGCCGTTGAACTGAAGAGTGCCGGGACAAGAACAAGCGTTCTCATGGGAGGTGACTTCGCTTTGGTTTACAGCAACTGCAATGCGAGCGATGCAGGTACACCAAGACGTCTCACCCGAGGAGGCGAACAGCAAGCGAAGAAGTACAGCTGCCGCGCAAACGAACTGCCGTTGAATAACGTGCCACAGCTCATCCCCTAGCGCAGAGGCTCGAACGACGGCGATGTGAAGCCGCCTTCCATCGTGCCGCTCAATGAAGTGCCGCTGCAGGTCCACGCCCAGCGCTCGAATGTGTAGTTGCTCTGGATCCAGCGATTGCCGGCGGCGTCGCCTCCAGGCGAGCGAACCGACCAGCCGACCTCTGCGTTGTAGTGTGCTGCATCGCTTCCCTCGATCACGACGCCTTTGGTATCGACGATCTTTTCACGCGTTGCACCGTTCGCGATCGGCTGAGGCCCCTTGTCTGCGCCGATCTTGTCCTGTGCATGCAGCTGTCGCAGACGATCCACGCATGCGTCGAAGCTGGCGAATGATTCCGGTGGGGCCTGGCGAAGTGGCAAATGTCCGCTCGCCTGGACCGATGGCGCCAGCAGTACCAGCACGCTCAGCAAGCAGGGGCTTGCGTCAAGTCGCTTCATCCTCGAGCCTTCTGTGCATGTTTGATTGTTGTCTGCCCGGGTCGTCGTCCTGTCAGGATCTGATGTGGAGCATCGAGGCGCAGTGTGCATGACCTTCCCCGCGCCGAAGTGGACTCCGCTGGGTAGATTGGTGGAATCCCGTCCCATGCAGTCACCCCATGATCTCGGCCTTGCCGTTTCCATTTCACGGGGGCTTCTCACCATCTTCATTCAATGCGGCGATGAGGCCTCCATCATGGCGATCCAGTGACCTGCGAGGCTTCCATGCACAAGAAAATCCTGAGGCTCGGGCGAAGCGTCGTGATGGCGCTGTCGTTCGTACTGCTGTCCACCGCGGCAAGTGCCTTCTCCGACGATGCAACGGACAATGCATTTGCGGCCTTGCTCTCGATGCCTGGCGCAGGGCCGGAGCAGGGCTACTGGGACTTTCCGAAGCCCGACGACCTCCCGGCGGCGAACGAGACCGCGCTGATCGCCTATCTGGCGAAGCAATTGAAGGCTGGCGCGGATCCCAATGCCTACCGGCACGTCGGCACGCTGCTCCACCACGCGATCCGTGCGGGCCAGGAACGCACCGCGATCTGGCTGCTTGCTCATGGCGCGGATCCGCGCAAGACACTCCAAGGCGGCACGGACACCGCCTTGACGCTCGGCGCTCGCTACAAGCGCGCAAAGGTCCTGCAGGTACTGAAGTCGACCTACGGCCTCGTGCCCGACACGACGCCCCCGTCATCACCGAATCCACCACCCCAGCCCGTGGATGCGAAGCGCATCGCTTCACTGACCTTCGGCAACCCTGCGACGACAAGCTGGCACGAGACCATATGCGCCGGTTGGCGATATCCGTGACCTCCTACAACCCCCAGCCTGACCACATGGCCGCCAGCGAAGCCGCCCTTGGTCAATGGACTGCGCTGGCCGCGCGGCTGCGCCCCGAGGTCTATGCCCGCATCATGGACGACGACCAGGCAGTGAGCGACCTGGTCCTGATGCACAGCCGGTCCGCCGCGGGCCTGGATGCAGCCCTGGCGGGGCTGCCGACACCGGTCCTGCGACGCCACGCGCAGGCGGCGCTGCGCGGCCTGGCGCAGCGTGCCGCATTGCTCGGGTCCTCGGGCGACGCCCGCCCCAGTTATGGACTGGCGCCGGAACTCTGGCGCACGCTGTGGCGGCATCTGCCTCGACCGATCGACTATGCCGAGTGGCCCTCGCTGGCCGGGCGGATCCAGCCCGAACTCTGGAGCGAGCTGTTCGCCAGCGGCTACGCCAACCGCGACGCGAACACCGCCTTGCAGTGCGCACCTGCCGAGATGGGCGCGAAGGCCTTCGAGGCGGCCTGGCCCTTCATGCTCGCGCAGTTCGGCAATGCCCGCGACAACGTGCCGATCACGATACTGAGCCAGTTCCGGCTCGTCGGCTCGCAATACCCCGACTGCGCAACCTCCAGCGAGGCCGACACTCGCGAGAAACTGCTCTTCCTGGCATCGAAGGGGGTAGCCCAGCCGATTCGCGGGCTGGACGCGAAGCGCGTCGCAGCCAACGCCAAGTCACTGGTGCCAGCCGTGAGCCCCTTCCTTGACAGCACGGCGAGCGGCAAGCCCAGGCTCGTAGACGCGCAGGCGAACTGCACCTTCGAACTGACCGCTCCCTTGTATCGCGAACTCCTGAACCACGCGACGGTGAGAGGCGATCAGGACACCGTGGAGGTTCGCGTTGAGACGGTTCAACTCATCGAAATCCCCGGTGATGCCCGATGCGGCTTGCTGGTGGGAGGCAGCTCGCAGGTCAACGGCTATGTGGGCGGCCTCGTGGACACCTTCACTGGGCCAGAGAACAACCCTACGCCCTCGTGCCCCGATCCGAGCGACCGGTACGAGGTCTGGCGCGAGCGCGGCGGCAAGATCGAGCGGCTGAACACCAACATGGGCGGCGACGATGGCGTGCCCCGGTTGATGCCAGTCCAGGACACGGTGACGGGCCATCGCTACTACCTCCACGACGGCATGCAGTACGGCAGGTGCCATGGGGCTCTCAGGCTGCCATTCACCTTCGAATGGAAGTCGTCGGCACAGGGCCCTGCGCTGATGAAGACGACGGCATTCCCCGAACTGGAGGAGGCGCTGTATGCGCAGTGCAGCGTCGACGACAAGGCCGGTGTGCGATGCAACGGCATTTCCGCGTTGAACGCGGCCGCCCCTTCTGCGGCCGCCTCCACGCCAAAGGATGCCTTCAACAGCCTGGACCTCCAGACGTTCCTCAAGGTGTTTCGCAAGTCGCAGTTCGACGACTACCAGGCCGCGGTGCGAGCGCTGGACAGGCCGCGGCTGCAGGCCTTCAGGACCGCAGGCGTTCCCGGCCCGTGGACCGCGGAAGCCATCAAGTCGCTGGCGCACTCGGATCTGCCGCTGGCCGAGCGGCGTCGACGCATCGCCTGGCTGTTTGCCGACCATGACCAGCTGGCGCGTGCGTTGGACAACGAGGTGCTGGCATCGCTGGCGGACTGGCTGCCGCGCGAGGACTGGGGCCCGATTCTCGACGTCGTCACAAGTCACCGGGACGTCTACTACGGCCTTGGCTATCTGCGAACCGACCTCGCCGATAAGAAGCGCGACGCGCTCGCCTGCGACATCGACCGCGCCCAGGGCTTGATGTGCGGCGAGACCTGGGGCGCTGACCGTTAGCACAGGGAGGGATCACACACGTGGTCAACGTCAACCGGCTTTTCGTATGCAGATGAGCTTGTGTCAGTCTGTGCCAGCTGATTGACCTTGGTATAAGCCAGTCGCTACATTGTTCCGGTAGAGCTTGGGAGAAACGCATTGCCCGGAAATTGGTACTACGTGCTTACATGCATCGCCGTGGCGGTGCTCATCGGCAATCTGTACGTGACAGCGGTCGTGCTGCGCTGCGACTTCTATTCCCCGCTTCAGCAACGCCTGCAACTGGCCCTGGTGTGGCTGATTCCCGTGCTGGGTGCGGCCTGCTGTGCGAGCTTCGCATCCATTCACAGGCACGGGGCGTCCGGGCCCGACAAGCCATTCCCGAAGCCCGACTCCTTCGACCTGCCCGGTGGTGAGGGCAACAGTCTCTGAGCCCGTAGGTGCCTGCAGCCGTCATCGGCGATGGCCCTGCGCACCGCTTTCCGATTTTTCCTCTCAAGCAACCCAAGGCACAACAAGGAGCAGACGAAGATGATGGGTTGGTCGATAGAGCACTGGCTCGTTCTTCTGGCCACTGCGGTGATCTTCGGAATACCGCTGTGGCGGATCGTCGCGCGCACCGGGCATCCCGGTGCCATGGCGATCCTGTTCTTCATCCCGTTGATCAATGTCGGCATGCTCTGGTGGCTTGGCTACGGCAAGTGGCCCCGCATGCTGGATCAGTCCTGACATATGCCCGTATTCGCCAATGCCCAAGCCTTGCACGAATCGCTACGCAAGGCCGGACTGAACGACTATGCCCGCGGCATCGAGGCCTCGGTACGGCCCGTGGTGCTGTTCGTTCGCCGCCAGGAGAAGGACGATACGTTGGCCGTGGGCACCAGCAAGATGGCCGGCAACCCCGACCTGCCGCCTGGCATGCCGTGGCCCATACGCCCCGCGTTGGCCTCGCCCGAGCGCCGTCTGGCGCAACTGCGCAAGGAGATCGACGACGTCCGCAACGCCAAGCCGGCAATGTCCGAGCGCGACCTCGAACAGCTGCTGCAGACGATGCGCGCCAGTGGTGCCAGCGAGCAAGACCTGGAGCGCATGCGCCACGCGCTGCGCGGCCAGACGCAGCGCAACCCGAAGATGGACGCGATCCGCATCGCTTGGTTGCAGGCCCGCATGGCCGCGCTGCGGACCGAGTTTCCGCTGGCCTTCATCGCGCAACTCGACCTGGGCCGCTGTCCGCCCTCCCCGGGTTCGACCCGGCGCTGCCGCGCAGCGGTGTGCTCTCCATCTTCATGGATGCGATCAGCGATGACGATGGCGAGACGCCGCTTCATCGCGCGTACTGGCACGACGTGAAGCTTGCCGCGCTGCAACGGCGCGAGTGGCCTGTCGAACTCCAGCGCTGGAGCGACCGCTGGACCTCCTATGGCGATCCTGCACAACCCGAAGAAGCCTGGTCCCGTCTTGCAATGGCCGACCGCCTGCTGCCGCACTCAGGCCTCAGCGTGCCGCATCACTGGAAGACAGCCATGCCGGAGCACAGCAGCAAGGCAATCTGGGACTGGTTCCAGAAGCCGGACGCCCTGCAACTGTCGCCTCGCCTGCCCCCTGGCGATAAAGCGCCCGGAGGCAATTTCGGCGACCGCCTGGGCGGCTGGCCCGATGACATTCAGGTCCACGCCGAAGATGAGGTGGATCCGGCGGGCCGGCACATCGTCACGCCCGGTCGAACGCCCTGGAGGCACCTGTTCTCATATGGCGGCGAATATTATGCCGGCGCACGTCGCATGGACACGATGGCCAGCGGCGACGGCAACCACTTCCTCATGATCCGCGACGAAGACCTTGCACGGCGCCGGTTTGAGCGCGTGCGCGACGTCTATCAGTCGACCTGAACGCCGGCAACCTGTAAGGGACGGTTGCGTACAGTCAGTTTTACGGCGTATCGCTTTTGGCAGGGCACGGATAGAGTTCGCGCATGTGCAGGCGAAATGCCGTGTCCATCGACATCGATTGCTGCTCGGGTGGCAGGCGCAGCAGGAAGGGAACCAGCGTATCGGTGGTCATCTTGACGCCGCCGACGGGGCAACTGTCGAGTGTCGTGCCCGCGTTCTTGGCTCTCTCATAGTCCACCCGATAGGTTTCCCCGATGCGAGTCAGGCCGCGAAGGGCCGAGACATAGCCTGGGTCGTTTTCCGCGCGCACGGGCCCGACCTTGATCGCGGCCAGGCCAACGAAGTGCAAACCTGGTGTTGGTCGGCGTCCCAAGGACCGGCGGGCGATGCGCGGGCTCGTCGCGGCCCACTTGCCCCGCATCCTGGCAATCCCCGAGTTGAACGCCGTCAGGTCATCGGCGACGCCCTGCGAGTCGGTGCAACCCAGTCGACACGCTTCCTAGCGCAGCATCGTGATCGAGTGCATCGGGTCGTAGTAGATGGACGGCACGTGCCGCCCGACCCCGGGCTCGAACTCCAGTTGCACGACCACTTGCACGAGCATGTGCAGCAACCGCAGGATCTCATCCAGACCGAGACTGCGGCCCTCGTCCGAGGCCTTGATGAGCAGCGCGACACGCAAATAGGCCTCGCGCGGCGAATTCGCATGCACGGTGGTGATCCCACCAGGGTGGCCGGAATTGAGCACGTTCTGCACATAGAAGAAAGTCTCGTCCCCGCGCAGCTCGGCGAGCATCACGCGGTGCGGCGTCTTGCGCATGACCGCCTGCAGCACCTCCTTGGCCGTCGCGCCGACGATGCGCTCGCGACCTGCGTCTCCCGGCGATAGAACAGCGCCTGCGAGTTCGCATGGTTGCGCAGCGGCATCTCCGGCGTGTCCTCCACCGTGATGAGGCGCTCCCACATCGGCACGAGCTCGATCAGCGCACGTACCAGGGAGGTCTTGCCGCAACCGGTGGCCCCCGAGACCAGGATGTTCTCGTGCCCGCGCACGGCATGCGCAAGGAAGGCCTGCCACTGGCCCGCGCGCGCCAGGCGCCAGCGAGCCAGTTGGCCCGGCGCCAGCACATCGGCAAGCTGCGCACGGTCTTCGTCCGGCATTCCGGGCGCCACGAGGTGCCGCGTGTGCGCGAAGTAGCCTTGCTGCGCGAACTGATCGAGCGCGAAGGGCTGGCTCGTGTGCTTGCGAAGATTCAGGTAGATCATGCCGCGCGCCGCTGCGGGCGGCATCGTCATCTCGACGCGCTCGCCCCCGGGCAGATGGGCCGAGAGGATCGGGTGGGCTTCGTCGAAAGGCTTTCGCGAGATGTTCGCAAGAAAGCTGCCCAACGTGCGCAGGTACTCGAAGCTGACGGCAGCCGCCTCGACGGACCTCCACTCGCCATGCCGCCAGAGCTGGACGAGGCCCGGGGCATTGACGGCGATCTCGTTGACCTGCGGATCGTCCAGCCACGGCTGCAGCACGCGCAGATGGGCAAGGATCGACAGGTGGCGCTCGTCCTCAGTCATGGCCGAAGGAGGCGGCGCCGCGAAGGTCGGACGCGGCGGGTACGGGCAAGGCTGCCGAAGGTGCCGCCGGCTGCAGCGCGTACACATCCGCGAAGTCGACATCGCGCGCGACGAAGATCTTGATGACTTCGCCCTGGTTCTTGTAGAGGCTGGGACGCGCCTGGCTGCCCTGGCGCAGCATCTCCTGGACGATCGACTGTGCGGAGCTGGCGGTGTTGCCGAAGTCCGACACGGCGCCGCGGGTGCCGATGTTGTAGGTGTCGCCGGACGGGCCGTGAACGCGCCGTGCGGCGCGCGCGTCGGCCCGCGCGATCGCGAGGTTCTTGGCATCCTCGAGCAAGGAGAAGAACACCGCCCCCGCGAATCGCTCCATCCACTTGTGATCCACCTCGCCCCGTGTGCCGGCGCGTCCGAGCGCATCGGTGCCGGGCGAACCCAGCGGCACGGCCACGAACTGCGGCGTCACCGCGCGCGTCCACAACGTGAAGATCGTGGTCTGTCCTGCCTGCACACCTGCGGCGTACTCGCCCTCCATCGTGGTGCCCGCCTCCATCAGGACGACCTTGCCGTCCATGGACATCACGGGCGCGCTCAGCAGGCATTTGAGGAATCCCGGTTGGTCGCTCAGGATCGCGGTGAGCAAGGTGCAATCGGGCAGTGTCCCCTTCGCAAGGGTCAAGGAGGGGTTGGCGATGAGAAAGGCCCGCCCCGCCTGTGTGGGCGTACCGTCCAGCGCCCGACCGAGCGCGCCCGCTCCGGCGCGCGCGCGCGAGCG
>NZ_MOWM01000163.1 GCF_016082275.1 Variovorax sp. E3 | reverse complement strand
GGGGCGAAGCCCCGGGGGACATTCGCGGAGGGAGATACCCGGTGTCCTGTGCACACGCCCCGAACAGAAGCGCACGCCAGAAAACTGACATGCCCACCCCTCAAAGCCTCCTGCAGCTCATCTGGCTGGCCTCCCCCGCCCTGCCGGTCGGCGGCTTCTCGTATTCCGAAGGCGTCGAGGCGGCGGTCGAATGGGCCGGCATCGACTCCGAGGCACGCGCCGCCGAATGGCTGTCGGACCAGTTGCACCTGAGCTTCGCGCGCGGCGACCTCGCGTTGACCGCGCAAGCCATCGAGGCCTGGCGCGCCAGCGACACGCCACGCATCCGCGCGCTCAACGAATGGGTGATGGTCACCCGCGAATCCGCCGAATTCTTCCTGCAGACCGAGCAAATGGGCCGCTCCTTCGTCGAGTGGCTCAAGCTGCACCACGCCGACACGGCCGAGGTCTTTGCCGACCTGCCCGCCACCTACCCCATCGCCTTTGCCTTCGCGGCCAGCCGCACCGGCGCCAGCGTGCACGACGGCTGCCTGGCCTTTGCCTTCGGCTGGGCCGAGAACATGGTCGCCGCCGCCGTCAAGGCCGTGCCGCTGGGCCAGAGCGCGGGCCAGCGCATCCTCGGGCGGCTGGCGCAGGAAATTCCCGATGCCGTCACCCGCGCCATGGCCCTGGGCGACGACGAGCGCCAGGCCTTCGCGCCCCTGCTGGCGGTGTTGTCGACCCGCCATGAAACACAATATTCCCGCCTCTTCCGAAGCTGAACCGGACACCCCTTCCCCCATGACCTCCGCCCTGCACCACATTCCCCACCGCACCAAGAAACTGCCGCCCCTGCGCGTGGGCATCGGCGGGCCGGTCGGCTCGGGCAAGACCACCCTGCTCGAAATGCTCTGCAAGGCGATGCGCGACAAGTACGACCTGGTCGCCATCACCAACGACATCTACACCAAGGAAGACCAGCGCCTGCTGACCGTGGCCGGCGCGCTGCCGGCCGAGCGCATCATGGGCGTGGAAACGGGCGGCTGCCCGCACACCGCCATCCGCGAAGACGCGTCGATCAACCTCGAGGCCATCGACCGCATGCTCGAGGACTTTCCCGATGCCGACATCGTGTTCGTCGAGTCGGGCGGCGACAACCTCGCGGCCACTTTCAGCCCCGAGCTGTCGGACCTCACGATCTACGTGATCGACGTGGCGGCCGGCGAAAAAATCCCGCGCAAGGGCGGCCCCGGCATCACCAAGAGCGACCTGTTCGTCATCAACAAGACCGACCTCGCGCCCTACGTGGGCGCCAACCTCGACGTGATGGAGCAAGACACCCAACGCATGCGCCGCCAGCGCCCCTACGTCATGACCAACCTCAAGACGCTCACGGGCGTGGCCGAGGTGGTGGCGTTCATCGAAGCGCGCGGCATGCTCATCGACGCCGCCTGAGCAACACGACCCGGGCCACGCCGCCTGGGCGTTCGTTGGCGCTCAGGGCAGGCCCAGGTACACCCGCAGGTCGTCCTTCAGCGTGCCGGCCGACGCCACGGCCGTGCGCAGCCGCACCTCGCTCACACCGAACCATTTTGTCCAGTAGTCGACCTCTTTCAGGTCGGTGACATCGATCCGGTCATCGTCCTGCGGAATGCGGATCTCGCTGCTTTCTGGCATCGTCGTCTCCAGTTGGATAACTCGTGCATCAAGGGATGGGGAATCGGGAGTTTCCCCAGCGCCGCGCGCCCGGCAGCCGGACGGTTCCTGATTGCCTTGCAGGACAAATCCCATGCCCCCGCCCGCGCCGCGCGAAGGGATGGCCGCTGACAGATGCTCGGCCATTTTTCCGGCGTCGTCCTGCATCCGCGCCCCGGGTTCGCATGATTGAATTTGGTATCTGAATTTTTCATGGAGCAGAACAATGGAGCCGAACACCCGTGGGCTTCTGAGCATCGGGGTCCCCGGGCTCGACGACGTGCTGGGCGGCGGCCTGGAGCCGCACCGCCTCTACCTCGTGGAAGGAACGCCCGGCGCGGGCAAGACGACGATCGCGCTGCAGTTCCTGCTCGAGGGTGCGCGCCAGGGCGAGTCGGTGCTGTACGTCACGCTGTCCGAGACCGAGACCGAGCTGCACGGCGTGGCCGCCTCGCACGGCTGGGACATCTCCCCCATCCACATGCGCGAGATGCTCCCCACGCAAGACAGCCTGCAGCCCGAGGAGCAGTACACGATGTTCCACCCGTCCGAGGTCGAGCTCAGCGAAACCACGCTGCGCATCCTCAGCGACGTGGAGGCGCTGAAGCCCTCGCGCATCGTGTTCGATTCGCTGTCGGAGCTGCGGCTGCTGTCGGGCACGTCGCTGCGCTACCGGCGGCAGATCCTGGCGCTCAAGCAGTTCTTCGCGGGCCGCCAGTGCACGGTGCTGCTGCTGGACGACATGACCGCCACCGAACACGACCTGCAGGTGCAGAGCATCGCGCACGCGGTGCTGCGGCTGGAGCAGTCCAACTCCGACTACGGCGCGGCGCGGCGCCGGCTGCTGGTGGTCAAGTTCCGCGGCCAGGCCTTTCGCGGCGGCTACCACGACTACCGCATCAACCGCGGCGGGCTGCAGGTGTTTCCGAGGCTGGTGGCGGCGGAGCACACCAACGACACCGCCCAGACCAAGCTGCCCAGCGGCATCGACGCGCTCGACGCGCTGCTCGGCGGCGGCCTGGAGAAGGGCACCAGCACGCTGTTCGTCGGCGCGCCCGGCACCGGCAAGTCGTCGGTCGCGGTGCAGTTCGCCATCGCGGCGGCCAAGCGCGGCGAGCGCGCCGCGCTGTTCATCTTCGACGAGAGCATCAACACGCTGCGCACGCGCTGCGCGGGGCTGGGCCTGGGGCTGGACCCGTTCCTGCAGTCGGGCAGCATCCGCATCAAGCAGGTCGACCCCGCCGAGCTTTCGCCCGGCGAGCTGGTGCACGAGATACGGCTGGCCGTGACCGAGCAGGCGGCCACGGTCATCGTGATCGACAGCCTCAACGGCTACCTCAACGCCATGCCCGACGAGCGCTTTCTGATCGTGCAACTGCACGAGCTGCTGACCTACCTGGGGCAGTCCGGCGTGGCCACGCTGCTGGTGGGCGCGCAGCACGGCCTGATCGGCATGCAGATGCAGACGCCGGTCGATGCCAGCTACCTGGCCGACGCGGTAGTGCTGCTGCGCTACTTCGAGGCCGAAGGCGAGGTGCGCCAGGCGATCTCGGTGCTCAAGAAACGCGGCGGCATGCATGAGCGCACGATCCGCGCGTTCTCGATGGACGAGCGCGGGCTGAACGTCGGCGAGCCGCTGCGCCACTTCCGCGGCATCCTGACCGGGGTGCCCGTGCCGGTCGACGGCGTTTCGGCGGTCCCGCCGTGACGCCAACCGCCCCCGCCGAGACCCGCAACTGCGCGTGCTGCTGCGACCCGCCACATCGCGCGACGCCGTCATGTCGACCGCCGTGCTGGCGCGCGCCGGCATCGCCACCGAGGTCTGCCCCACGCTGGACGAGCTGGTGCGCGAGATCGATCGCGGCGCGGGCGCCTTGCTGGTGTCGGAAGAAATGCTCTCGGGCGACGGCGCCGAGGCCCTGGCCCGCGCCGTCTCGGCGCAGCGCCCTGGTCCGACCTGCCGGTGCTGATTCTTGCGCGGCAGGGGGCCGACTCGCGCGCCATCGCCTCCGCCATGGAAGGCATGGCCAACGTCACCGTGCTGGAGCGGCCGATTCGCGTGGCCTCGCTGGTGAGCGCGCTGCGCAGCGCCCTGCGCGCGCGGCGGCGCCAGTACGAGCTGCGCAAGATCCTCGAAGACCTGAACGAAGCCGACAAGCGCAAGACCGAATTCCTCGCGACGCTGGCGCACGAGCTGCGCAACCCGATGGCCCCGCTGAGCACGGCGCTCGCCATCCTCACGCGCAAGCACCTGCCGCCCGAGGCCGCGCTGCCCTACTACCAGCTCATGGAGCGCCAGGTGGCGCACATGGTGCGGCTGGTGAACGACCTGATGGAGGTGTCGCGCATCACGCGCGGCAAGATCGAGCTGCAGCTCGACGAACTCGCGCTGGAGCAGGTGATCCTCGGCGCGGTCGAGCTGAGCCGGCCGCTGATGGACGCCGGCAGGCACACGCTCGGCGTGCACATGCCCGACGCCTCGCTGGCCGTGGAAGGCGACAGCGTGCGCCTCACGCAGGTGTTTTCCAACCTGCTGAACAACGCCGCCAAGTACACGCCCGAAGGCGGGCGCATCGACGTGTCGGTGGCGCGCGACGAGAGCGGCCATGCGGTGGTGCGCATCAAGGACAGCGGCGCGGGCATTCCCAAGGCGATGCTCGGCGCCATCTTCGACATGTTCGTGCAGGTGAGCGGCACGGCCCGCGCGGCGCAAGGCGGGCTCGGCATCGGCCTTACCCTGGTGAAGAGTCTGGTGGAGCTGCACGGCGGCAGCGTCAGCGCGCACAGCGAGGGGCCGAACCTGGGCAGCGAGTTCGTCGTGTCGCTGCCGCTGCTCGACCACGGCGTGCGGGCCGGTGCGCACGCGCAAGCCACGCAGGGCGCCATCGCCGAGCAGCAGCGCATTCTGGTGGTCGACGACAACCGCGACGCGGCCGAGTCGCTCGCGGCCCTGCTCGGGCTGCTGGGCGCGCAGACCGCCGTGGCCTTCAGCGGTGCCGACGCGCTGCGGCAGGCCGACGGCTTTCAGCCGACCCTGGCCATCCTGGACATCGGCATGCCGGGCATGGACGGTTGCGAACTGGCGCGGCGCTTTCGCGCGCACCCGCGGTACCACGGCATCGGGTTGATCGCGCTCACGGGCTGGGGGCAGCCCGACGACCGCGCGCGCATTGCGCAGGCCGGCTTCGACCACCATCTGCTGAAGCCGGTCGACGTGGAAGAACTGTCCGCCCGGCTGCGCAATCTGGGGCGGCGCGGCATGACGTGAAGGTGCCCGCTCAGAGCTCGCTGCCGTCGCGCGACTGCCGCGCCTTGTAGACCAGCCGCACGCTCGCGCGGCGCGGGTCGCTGACCTGCTGCACATAGACGTCGGTGTCGTTGCTCACCCAGGCGGCATAGGCGCTGCCGGGGTCGCGCGAGGCCAGCTCGTTGCCGAACGCGCCGCGCCCCCATTGCACCAGTGCCGAGAAAGCCGCCGCGCCGTTGTCGGCCTCGCCCTGCGCGGTGGCCACGTACTCGACGCGCCGCAACTCCGAGGCCGCGAAATAGAAAGTGGGTTCGAACAGCAGCCCCGCCATCTGCACGGGGGCCGCGCGCCAGCTGCCGAGCAGGCCGCCGGTCATGCGCTGCGGCCGCTGCACGCGCTCGGCGGCGGGCAGGGCCGCATGGAGTTCGTCGGCCGTCATGCCCAGCCGCACGCCGGGCGGCAGGGCCTGCGCATGCAGCGCGCCGGCGGCGAACAAAAGGGCGCTTGCGGCAAGCGCCCGGAAAACATCGGGAAGGCAGTGGATCGCACGTTTGGCATCGGGGAAGGCAGCAACGGCACCGTGGGACCGCGAGTATGACGCGGAGTTCCGCGACGGCGCCGCGGCCGCCTCCCCGCAGCCTTCCCGGGGCCTCAGTCTTCCACGAAGGCCTCTTCGCGCTTGGCCTTCACCGAAGGCAGCAGCACCACGATCAGCAGCAGCGCGGCAGCGGCCAGCAGGCCCGCCGACAGCGGCCGCATGACGAACACGCTCCAGTCGCCGCGCGACAGCAGCAATGCGCGCCGCAGGTTCTCTTCCATCATCGGCCCGAGGATGAAGCCCAGCAGCAGCGGCGCGGGCTCGCACTTGAGCTTCAGGAAGGCATAACCCACGATGCCGAAGATCGCGACCATCCACACGTCGAAGGTGTTGTTGTTCTCCGAGTACACGCCCACCGCGCAGAACAGCACGATCGACGGGAACAACCACTTGTAGGGAATCGTCAGCAGCTTGATCCAGATGCCGATCATCGGCAGGTTCAGCACGATCAGCATCAGGTTGCCGATCCACATCGAGGCGATCAGGCCCCAGAACAGTTCGGGGTTGCTGGTCATCACCTGCGGGCCCGGCTGGATGTTGTGGATGGTCATCGCACCCACCATCAGCGCCATCACCGCGTTGGGCGGAATGCCCAGCGTCAGCAGCGGAATGAAGGAGGTCTGCGCGCCCGCGTTGTTGGCCGACTCGGGGCCCGCCACGCCGCGAATGTTGCCCTTGCCGAAGGCGATCTCGCCCTTCTTGAGCTTGATCTTCTTCTCGATGGTGTAGGCCGCGAAGGCCGACAGCAGCGCGCCGCCGCCCGGCAGGATGCCCAGGGCCGAGCCCAGCGCCGTGCCGCGCAGCACCGCCGGCGTCATGTCCTTGAAGTCCTGCTTGGTGGGCCACAGGCCCTTCACCTTGGCGGTGAACACTTCGCGCTCATGCTCGGGCACGGCCAGGTTGGCGATGATTTCACCGTAGCCGAACACACCCATGGCGATGGCGATGAAGCCGATGCGTCGGTCAGTTCCGGAATGTCGAAGCTGTAGCGCGCTACGCCCGAGTTCACGTCGGTGCCGACCAGGCCCAGTGCCAGGCCCAGCAGGATCATCGTGATGGCCTTGAGCAGCGAGCCCGAGGCCAGCACCACCGCGCCGATCAGGCCCAGGATCATCAGCGAGAAGTACTCGGCGGGGCCGAACTTGAATGCGAGTTCGGTCAGCGGTGGCGCGAAGGCGGCCAGGATGAGCGTGCCCACGCAACCCGCGAAGAACGAGCCCAGGCCGGCCGCGGCAAGTGCCGGCCCGGCCCTGCCTTTTCGCGCCATCTGGTAGCCGTCGATCACGGTCACCACCGACGACGATTCGCCCGGCAGGTTCACCAGAATCGCGGTGGTCGAGCCACCGTACTGCGCGCCGTAGTAAATGCCGGCCAGCATGATCAGTGCCGACACCGGCGGCAGCGCATAGGTCGCGGGCAACAGCATCGCGATGGTCGCGACCGGGCCGATGCCCGGCAGCACGCCGATCAGCGTGCCCAGCAAACAGCCCACGAAGGCATAGACGAGGTTCTGCGCCGTGAAGGCGACGCCGAAGCCGATCGAGAGATTGGTAATCAGGTCCATTTTTTCTTGTCTGGTCTTGTTCTTCTGGAGGAATCAGCCGGCGATGAAGGTCGGCCACACCTGGAACTGCAGCTTCAGCGCCACCACGAAGGCCAGGTAGCTGCCCAGCGCGAGGATGGTCGCGAGCACGGTCACGCCCTTCCAGCCGAAGTTGTCGCCCGCCAGGCTGGCGATGAAGGTCAGTGCGTAGATGGCGACGATCAGCCCCATCGACGGCAGGCCGATGCTCGGCAGGCCGCCCAGCAGCACGCCGAACATCAGGTTCGCGCCGATGATGAACACCAGCGGCTTCCACGCGATGCGGCCGACGGGCTCGCCGTCTTCCGTTTCCACGCTGAGCGCCTTGAGCGTGATCAGCACGCCCATGAACGCAATGAGGATGCCCACGATCAGGGGAAAGTAGCCCGGGCCCATGCGGGCGCCGCTGCCGACGTTGTAGGTCGTGGCGCCCCATGCGAAGGCCACGCCGAAGGCGCTGAAAAGTACGCCCGAGCAGAAGTCTCTCTGACTCTTGATTCTCACCGTTGATGTCTCCTGGAACTGCATTGATCGGCACAAGACGTGCGCAGCCGATCCTAGGAATTCAGGAGCCCGGTGTGTATGAACAAAACATTGCCGTTCGGCAATGTGGGGAACCGCGAGCGTTCAGTCGTCGGCCATGGGCAGGTCGATGCACACGCGCAGGCCCGGGCGCGCATCGCCCAACTGCAGCCGCCCGCCGTGCAGCGCCACCACCGCCTGCACGCTGGCCAGCCCCAGGCCGTGTCCCGGCGTGCTGCGGTCCAGCCGGTGAAAGCGCACGCCGATGCGCTCGAACTCGGCCGCCGGCACGCCCGGCCCGTTGTCCTGCACGAAGAGCTGCGCGCGGCCGTCCACCGTGTGCGTGCCGATGCGCACCGTGGCGCCCGTGCCCGCGTACTTGAGCGCGTTGTCGAGCAGGTTGGCGGCCGCGCCCGCCAGCAGGTCGCGGTCGCCCAGCGCCATGGCGATGTCGGCCGGCTCGCGCAGCAGCGCGATGCCCTGCATCTCGGCCACCGCTTCGTACAGCTCCGCCACGTCGTCGGCGATCACGTGCAGCGCCACCGGCGCGAACTGCTGGCGCCGCGCGCCGGCCTCGACCTCGGCGATCTGCAGCAGCTTCTCGAACACCACGGCCAGTTCTTCCAGCTCGCGGATCGCCGTGGCCACGGCCTCGCGCTGCGGGTCTTCGGTGGTCAGCCCCTGCTCCACCGCGCGCAGCCGCACCAGCACGCGCGTGAGCGGCGTGCGCAGGTTGTGCGCGATGGTGTTCGACACGTGCCGCACGCCGTCCATCAGCGACTGGATGCGGTCGAGCATCGCGTTGATGTCGTGCTCCAGCAGCGCGAACTCGTCTTCCTCGCCCGAGGGCTCGACGCGCTCCTGCAGCTCGCCCGCCGCGATGCGCGCGGCCGTGCGCCGCACCGCGCCCACGCTGCGCTCCAGCTCCTGGCGGAACACGAAGGTGCCGCCGATCAGCAGCAGCACCGCCACGATGCCCGCCGCCGCGCTCGCGCTGGCGACCAGCGACTCGATCGACTCCTGGTCGCGCAGGTCGTGCCCCACCACCAGCAGGCCGCCGTCGGGCAGGTGCTTCATCACGATGTAGCCGATGGCGCTCTGGCCCGAGCGCACCACGCGCCGGTGCACGCCGTCGCCGGCATCGGGCGCCAGCGACGGCGTCTGGTCGAGGTTGCCCGCGAGCTTGCGGCCCTCGCGGTCGGTGAGCAGGTAGATCTCGTTGTCGGAGTTGCGCCCGTCCGCCAGCGCATAGCCGATTTCCCCGGCCACGCCGTCGGCGCCGCGCGCGTCGTAGCGCACCATCAGCTGCTGCATGCTGGCCGACACCTGCCGCACCATGCGCTGCTGCAGCACGCCCACCGTCTGCATGTAGACGATGGCCAGCGCCGCGAGCATGGTGATCGCCACCAGCAGCCCGTAGTAGAAGGCCAGCCGGAACCCGACCGAGCGCCACAGCTGGCGCAGCGCGCGCGTCATTGCGGCGGCGCCAGCGTGTAGCCCACGCCGCGCACGGTGTGGATCAGCGTCGGCGCGCCGCCCGCATCGAGCTTGCCGCGCAGCCGGCTCACCTGCACGTCGATCACGTTGGTCTGCGGGTCGAACTGGTAGTCCCACACGGCTTCGAGCAGCATGGTGCGCGTGACCACCTGGCCCGGATGCATCATCAAGTAGGCCAGCAGCCGGAACTCGCGCGGCTGCAGCGCGATGGGCCGGCCCGCGCGCTCCACGTGGCGGCGCGCGAGGTCGAGCGTGAGGTCGGCCAGCTGCAGCAGGCGGATCTCGGGCCCAGTGCGCGAGCGCCGCACCAGTGCCTCGGCGCGCGCCGCGAGTTCCGAAAAAGCAAAGGGCTTGGCCAGGTAGTCGTCACCGCCGGCCTTGAGCCCGCGCACGCGCTCGTCGAGCGCGCTCAATGCGCTGAGCACCAGCACCGGCGTCTTCTTGCCGAGCGCGCGCATCGTCGAAAGAATCGAGAGGCCGTCGACCTCGTTGGGCAGCATGCGGTCCAGGATCACCAGGTCCCACGACTCGCCCGTGGCGCGCGCCAAGGCGTCGGTGCCGTCGCGGCTGATCACGGCCACGTGGCCGAGCGAGCGGAAGCCGTCGGCTATGTAGCGGGCGTTGTCGGCGTCGTCCTCGACGATGAGGCAGCGCCACATGGCGGTCGACCCGATCACGCCGGCGCCGCGCCTTCATGCAAGGCGCCAGCGGCCGGGCCGTGGACAGAAAGAAAAGATCGGGGAGTGGCTGCGTTGGGATGCTCATGGCGATGGAGTCGGCCGGCCGCCCGTCCATCCGGGCGCCGCCGGCGGCCATCCTAGCCGCCATTCAACCAGAGAAAGCGCCGCCCCTTCATTACCGTTTGTCCATGATTGGCGAGTTCGCCGGCAGCAGCGGCAGGCGCAGCGTGAGGCCCAGCACGCCGCCCGCATGGGGCGCCGGATAGATGCGCCCGCCATGCCGCGCGGCAATGAGCGCGCAGACCTTCGCACCGGCCCCGGAGAGCGCGGCCAGGCTGCTGTCGAAGAACATCGCAAGCGGTGGGCGCACGTCGGCCGCGTCGAGGTCGCGCCAGTGCACCACGGCCTGCCGGCCTTCGGTGCGCGCGCTGACCTGCAGCCTGGCGCCGGCCCGCATCACGCGCGCCGCGTGCGCCGCGACCTGGGCGAGCAGCTCGCACAGTTCGGTCTCGACGGCAAGCACGGGCACCGGCTCGTCGGGCACCTGGATGTCCAGGCGCAGGCCTTCGCAATGCGACGCCGCGCCGAGCAGCATCGGCCGCAGGTCGTGCGCGTGGCGCGCGGGATCGTCCTTTTGCATTCGCGTGCTCCTTTCTTTCTTCAGCGCGGCCCAGCCGGGCGGAACTCGAGCGCACCCGAAAGCGCGCGTTCGCAGCTGCCCGCGATGGCATCCGCGCGTGGACCGGGCACGGCCGGGCGTGCGCCTTCGAGCTGGCCGTCGCACATGTTCCAGCGCGGCATCGGCGGCCTGCGGGCATCGGGCGGCATCGGCGGGGCTTCGTCGCCGGGAAAGCGCGGCGGCGGGTTGTGGAAAAGCACGGGCGGCGGCAGCACGATGCAGCCCGCCGTCAACGCGGTCGCGGCCAGCAGCAGGCCGGCCCCCGCGGCGTGTCGGATCTTTGCGAGTGTCATTTTTTCCTGGGAAGGTCTGCGGTTCTCCTCTTCGCCCGGACGGCCAGCCGCGTGCGGCGGGGCATGCGCCCCACCGCACCGGCCGCGCGGGCGCCCCGGGGTCAGAACGCGTGGCGGATGCCGAAGTCGTAGCCGGTCGACGAGCGCGGCAGGCTCGTGAAGCCCACGCCGGTGCTGCCGTAGCCCGTGGTGCTCGCCGAGATCAGGCTGCCCGTGTAGGCCGGGTCGTTGCGGTTGTTGACACGCGCGACGGTGGCGTAGAGCGCCGTGCGCTTGGACAGGTTGTGCACGTAGCCGATCGCGAACTTGTTGACGCGCGGGTCTTCGCCGGTGAGGCCCGCCACGCCTTCGTTGTAGCGCACCGTCGAGTAGGACGCGCGGATCAGGCCCGCGCCCACCGGCATGCTGACGCCGAGCAGGTAACCCTTGTAGCTGTCGTGCGAGTTGGCCAGCGCGGTGTCGAACTTGTTCTGCACGTTCGAGATTTCGCCGAACAGCTTGACGGGGCCCAGGTCGTACGACGCGCCGAGGTTGATGGTCTGCACCTTGCGCGTGAGCGAAGTGGTGTCGACCGCCACGTTCTGCCCCACCGCCAGCGCGACGTCGAGCGGTCCGTTGGCGTAGCCGAAGCGTCCGCCGACGTAGCGGCCCGCGTTGCTGCTGGTGCTGGGCGTGAGCGCCGTGCCGCTGGTGCTGGCGTTCTCGTTGAAGCTGTACTGCAGCTGGCCGTAGAAGCCGCCGAGGTTGGGCGGCAGGAAGTAGCCGACCATGTTGCTGGCGCGCGCGTAGTTGCTGTTGCCGATGCCGGCACTCCCGCCGACGGTGCTGATCACGTTGGTGCCCGAGCCGTTGGTGCCGAACGGATCGAACACGGTGTCGTTCCAGAAGGTCGAGGTGTAGTCGCGGCCGAGCCGCACTTCACCGAAGTTGCCCGACAGGCTGACGGTGGACCGGCGGTTGAAGCTGGCGATGCCGGTGGCGCCGTCGTCGTTGGTGATCGGCGCTTCGAGCCAGAAGCTCGCGGCCAGCCCGCCGCCGAGGTCTTCGGTGCCTCTGAAGCCGATGCGGCTGGAGTTGTAGCCCGAGTTGGCAAGGCTCCATTGGCTTTGCTTGCTCGTGAGGCCGGTGACGGGATCGCGCGAAGTCGCGGACTGGTAGCTCACGCCGCGTCGACGACGCCGAACAAGGTAACGGACGATTGGGCGGAAGCCAGGCCGGTGACGGCCAGCGCGGCGAGTGCCGTGAGGGATTTCTTCATTCAGGTTTCTCCAGTTTCAGCAGCTCTTTATCGAGCAGCCGGGATCGATGGTCTTGTTCAAATTTGGAGGAATCTGGTGGAAGCTTTTGCTTTGCACGCACTGTTGTTTTGTGCGCACGCCGGTTTTTTTGTTTGCTGCCTTCGGGGTGCGTTGATGGAGGTTGTGTCCCGGAGCGGCCGACGTCACCGGCCGCTTCGCGGCTCCCCTGCGCTGCTCACGACGGGCGGGGTCTCGCCCAAACTCGCTTCGCTCAAACAAGGGCGAGCCCTGATCCGCCCGTCGCTGCGCTGCTCGGCGGTGCCTCAACGGCCGCTCCGGGACACAACCCCCATCAACGTGGGCAGAGCGGCGGTGTGTTTTGCTCCCTCTCCCTCTCCCTCTGGGAGAGGGTCGGGGTGAGGGCATCGGCCTCGACACACCGACAAGCTCGACGTGCGCCGCACCGCATGTCGGGCTCCCACCATAGGAAGCAGAACAAACACCAAGTCGTACTAAAAGTCTCCCAAAAGCCAAGCAATGCTCACCTCCTCGAAGGAGCCCAACATGACCATCGCATTGCAAAGCACCATCGCCGCGTCACTGGGTGTGCAGCAGCTCGCCAGCGCATTCAGTCCCGCCTTCTCCCACCTGCGCATACTTCGCAACCTCGTCATTCCCATGCCCGAGGGCTGCATCGTCCGCACCGCGCGCATCGACGCCGTGCTCGTGTGCGAGACCGGCGTCTATCTGTTCGAGATCAAGGCCTGGCGCAACGCCTTCGTCTACCGGAAGAAATCCGACGAAGCCCCACCGCGCTGGTTCCTGCGCCTGAACGGCTGCACCAGGGCACGCGAAGTGAAAGACCCCGCGTGGCAAGGCGGGCGCAAGACCACGCAGTTGCGCAGCCTGCTGCCCGAAGACCTGCGGCTTCAGTATTTCGTCCTGTTACCTTGCGAAGGCGTCGAGCTCGAAGGCGTCATGCCCGCGGCCGTCATCACCCAGCAAGACCTGCCCTACATCGCGCGCCTCGTGCGCAACAACGGCCGCACCGCGCGCACCTACCCGCTGCTCGATGCGCAAGCCGTCGACCGCACCGTGCAGCGCCTGCTCGACATCCAGGGCGACCTGTCGATCGAAGACCACATGCAGAACTGCCGCCGCACCACCGAGCACTACGCGGGCCGCCTGACCGTCGCCGGCCCCATGGGCCTTCAATAGGCTTTGCACGGCGGTTGCAGGTTGTCCCAAATTTCTCCGACATTGCTGAAGACCATGCGGCGATGAAACCAACCAAGCCCATCGCAACCCTTGCCGCACTGCTGTCTTCATTCATCGCGCTGTCGGCCTGGGCCGCCGACCCGTTCACGGTCGGGGACATCCGGCTCGAAGGCCTGCAACGGGTCGAGCCCGGCACCATCTTCGCCACGCTGGGCCTCAAAGCCGGCGACACCTACAGCGACGAGCGCGGCGGCGCGGCCATTCGCGCGCTGTTCGCGCTCGGCCTGTTCAAGGATGTGCGCATCGACGTGAACGGCAACGTGCTGGTGGTCGTGGTGAAAGAGCGCCCCACCATCGCCGACGTCGACTTCGCGGGCACCAAGGAGTTCGACAAGGCGGCGCTGCAGAAGGCCCTGCGCGAAGTCGGCCTGGCCGAAGGCCGCCCCTTCGACAAGGCACTCGCCGACCGCGCCGAGCAGGAGCTCAAGCAGCAGTACATCGGCCGCAGTCTTTACAACGCGCAGGTCGTGACCACCGTCACGCCGCTGGAACACAACCGCGTGAACCTCACGTTCACCGTGACCGAGGGCGAGCCGGCGCGCATCAAGAACGTGCACGTCACAGGCAACCAGGCCTTCAGCGAAAGCACGCTGCTCGACCTGTTCGACCAGGACAGCGGCGGCTGGCTCGCGTGGTACACCAAGTCGAACCAGTACTCACGCAGCAAGCTCGACGCCGACCTGGAGACGCTGCGCTCCTACTACATCACGCGCGGCTACCTGGAGTTCCGCATCGAGTCCACGCAGGTGGCCATCTCGCCGGACCGGCAGGCCATCACCCTGAACGTCAACATCTCCGAAGGGCGCAAGTTCGGAGTCGCCGGCGTGAAGCTGGCGGGCGACTACCTGGGCCACGAGGACGAGTTCAAGAGCCTCGTCACCATCCGTTCGGGCGCACCCTACAACGGCGAGGCCGTGGCGGCCACCACCAAGGCCTTCACCGACTACTTCGGCACCTTCGGCTACGCCTTCGCGCGCGTGAAGGCCGAGCCCGAGATCGACCGCGAGCACAACCTCGTCACGCTGGTGCTGAAGGCCGAGCCGTCGCGCCGCGTGTACGTGCGGCGCCTGAACATCGGCGGCAACGCGAAGACGCGCGACGAAGTGATTCGCCGCGAATTCCGCCAGTACGAAGGCGCCTGGTACGACGGCAACAAGATCAAGGCCTCGCGCGACCGCGTCGACCGGCTGGGCTTTTTCACCGACGTGAACGTCGAGACGGTCGAGGTGCCGGGCTCGCCCGACGAGGTCGACCTGTCGGTGAGCCTGACCGAAAAGCCCACGGGCTCGCTGCAGCTGGGCGCGGGCTATTCGTCGACCGACAAGATCTCGCTGACCTTCGGCATCACGCAGGAGAACGTGTTCGGCAGCGGCAACTACCTGGGGCTGCAGGTGAACACCAGCTCGTACAACCGCACCATCTCGCTGTCGGCCACCGACCCGTACTTCACCAAGGACGGCATCTCGCGCACGCTGAGCGTGTTCCACACCACCACGCGGCCCTACTACCAGGCCGACGGCAACTACAAGCTCGCGAGCGACGGCGGCTCGGTGCGCTTCGGGGTGCCGGTGGGCGAGCTGGACACGGTGTACCTGGGCATCGGCGTGGAGCGCTATTCGTTCACGCCCGGCTCCAACGGGGCCTATGCGCTGGTCGACGGCTCCCTCGTCTACACGGCCACGCCGCAGGCCTATCTCGACTACTTCCATTGCACCGGCACCGCGCCCAGCGTGGTGTGCGCCAACCCGAACGTGGTGGGCATTCCGGCCACCGTGGGCTGGTCGCGCGACGACCGCGACAGCGCGCTGGTGCCCACGCGCGGCCGGCTGCAGCGCGCCAACCTCGAGCTGGGCGTGGGCAGCGAGCTGCGCTACCTCAAGACCAACTACCAGTACCAGCAGTACTTCGCCTTGTCCAAGCAATACACGCTGGCCGTCAACGGCGAGCTCGGCTACGCGAAGGCGCTGGGCGGCTCGACCTTCCCGATCTTCAAGAACTTCTATGCGGGCGGCCTGGGCTCGATCCGCGGCTTCGAGCAGAACTCACTCGGCCCGGTGGATGCGGTGACGGGCGGCGCGCTCGGCGGCACGCGCAAGGCGATCTTCAACATGGAGTTCAGCACGCCCTTCCCCGGCGCGGGCAACGACCGGTCGCTGCGGCTCTACACATTTTTCGACGCGGGCAACGTGTTCGCCGAGCGCACGGCCAGCATGACCGACGCGCAATGGAAGGCGCAGAACAAGCTGCGCGCCTCGACCGGCGTGGGCATCAGCTGGATCTCGCCGCTGGGGCCGCTGCGGCTGGCCTATGCGGTGCCGCTGCTTTACCAGAAGGCCGACACGGCCAACAACATCACGGCGGACCGCACGCAGCGTTTCCAGTTCCAGATCGGCACCTCTTTCTGACATGGAGGCACCGCGCATGAGCGCCGCGCCGGGCCGCCCCAAGCAAGCTCGCACCGCAACGCGCAGCACGAAGGTATTTTTATGAGCCGCATCCTGCTGGTGGAAGACGGGCGCGACAGCAGCGCCCCGGTGTTGCTGGGCCATCTGCACGACGCCGGCCACGAGGTCGAGCAGATCGACGACGGCGCCGCCGCGCTCGACCGCATCCTGACCGCGCCGCCGGCGCTCACGCTGCTGGACGTGGCGCTGCGGCGCATCGACGGCCTGCAGGTGCTGGAGAAGGTGCGCTCGCACAGCGACCACCCCATCATCATGCTGACGGCCCGCGCACGCGAGGCCGACCGGCTGCTGGGCCTGGACATGGGCGCCGACGACTACGTGTGCAAGCCCTTCTCGCCGCGCGAGGTGGTGGCGCGCGTCAACACCGTGCTGCGCCGCCATGCGCAGCGCCGCCATGCCGCGCAGCCCTCGGCGGCCGTGAGCTTTGCCGACCCGCGCGGCGGCGCGCGGCTGGAGGGCCGGCCGCTGACGCTCACGCGCCGTGAGCTGTTGCTGCTGCGCACGCTGTCGCGCGACCCGGGCCGGGTGTTCACGCGCTCGAAGCTGCTCGAGGCCGCGTTCCCCGAGGCGCTGGACGTGAACGAGCGCGCGGTCGACGGGCACATCAAGAACCTGCGCCGCAAGCTGTCGGGCGCCGTGCCTTCGCACGACTGGATCCGCTCGATCTACGGCGTGGGCTTCAGCTTCGCGGAGCGGCCCGCGGGCGCGTGCGTGGCGGGCTGACCGGGCTGGGACAGGGCGGGCTGGTAGAGGGTGGGCTGGTACAGGCACGCCAGCGCGCCGCGCCGCGCGTGGGCCGGCGGCGACGTGTCATGCGAACCGGGCGAACCAGGCGCAGGGCTCATGATCGGCGCGAGCGTGGACATGTGGGGGCTGCGCGCCGCGCCGCCGGCATGCGCCGGGCATTCGTCGCGCACGGCGATGACGGCGCTCACGGCGAAGCCGCACAACGCCAGCAGGCCGGCCAGGTGCCGGGCCAGCGCGAACCGGCCCCTGTCGAGACAACCGTGGATCTGCATCTGCATCGGGACCTGCAACGCTCAGCCTTCCGCGCGCGGCGGCACCAGCGCTTTCAGGCGGACCGCGCCGTCCAGCGCGCGCGGCCGCAGCAACGGCGATGGCGACGGCGGCGGCCG
>NZ_MOWM01000162.1 GCF_016082275.1 Variovorax sp. E3 | reverse complement strand
CGGCGGCAGCGGCCATGGCGCGCAGCGTGGCCGCCGCGCGCGCCAACCCGTCCGCCACCACCTGCACAACGACCTGATTTCGTCTTTCTCCCTCTCCCTCTGGGGGAGGGCCGGGGTAGGGGCACGGCGGCGCTCAACGAAACATGGCGTATCGTGCGTGGCTGCCCCATCCCAACCTTCCCCCAGAGGGCGGAAGGCGCCAGAAACGGAGACCTGATGGCACAGATCGGCAAGGCGCCCTGCGACGACACGCTGATCCTGCACGGCGCAGGCCCGCAAGAGAGCGCCTGCCCCGAGGCCTCCAAGCCCTGGGTGCTCGCCGCGGCCATCGTCGGCTCCAGCATGGCCTTCATCGACGGCACCGTCGTCAACGTCGCGCTGCCGGCCATCCAGGCCGACCTGCATGCCACCGCCTTCCAGGCCCAGTGGGTCGTCGAGTCCTATGCCTTGCTGCTGGCCGCGCTGCTGCTGGTGGGCGGCGCGCTGGGCGACCTCTACGGGCGGCGCCGCATCTTCGCGATCGGCGTCGGCATCTTCGCGCTGTCGTCGGTGGCCTGCGCCATGGCCGGCAGCGTGCAGCAGCTCATCGCGGCGCGGGCGGTGCAGGGCGTCGGCGGCGCGCTGCTGGTGCCGGGCAGCCTGGCGCTCATCAGCGCCGCCTTTCCCGAGAAGGAGCGCGGCAAGGCCATCGGCACGTGGTCGGGGTTCAGCGGCATCACGGCGGCCATCGGGCCGGTGCTCGGCGGCTTCCTGGTCGATCATTTCTCGTGGACCTGGGCCTTCCTCATCAACGTGCCGATGGCGCTGCTGGTGCTTTGGATCGCCTGGCGCCATGTGCCCGAGAGCCGTGGCGCCTCGGCCGGCGGCGGGCTCGACGCGTGGGGCGCGTTGCTGGCGACGGCGGGGCTGGGCGGCGTCGTCTACGCCTTCATCGAGGCGCCGACGCAGCACTGGAGCTCGCCGGCCGTGCTGGCCGCCCTGGCCATCGGCGTGCTGGGCAGCGCGGGCTTCATCGCCGTGGAGCGCAAGGCGCGCACGCCGATGCTGCCGCTCGGGCTGCTGCGCATCGGCAACTTCAGCGGCGCCAACCTGTTGACGCTGCTGCTCTACGCGGCGCTGGGCGGCGCGCTGTACTTCCTGCCGCTCAACCTGATCCAGGTGCAGGGCTACTCGGCCACGGTGGCGGGCGCGGCGCTGCTGCCGTTCATCGGCATCATGTTCGCGCTGTCGGGCTGGGCCGGGCAACTGGTCGATCGCTTCGGGCCGCGCATGCCGCTGGTCATCGGCCCGTCGATCGCGGCGGTGGGCTTCGCGCTGTTCGCGTTGCCGGGCGTGGGTGCGAGCTACTGGACCGGTTTCCTGCCCGCCGTGGTGGTGCTGGGTTTCGGCATGACGGTGACGGTGGCGCCGCTCACGACCACGGTCATGAACGCGGTGGGGCCCGACCTCGCGGGCGTGGCCTCGGGGGTGAACAACGCGGTGTCGCGCGCGGCGGCGGTCTTGGCGATCGCGGTGTTCGGCGCGATCATGGCGTGGGCCTTCGACCTGACGCTGGCCGGCCAGCTGCGGGAAATGGGCGCGTCGGCGCAGGTGTCGGCGTTTCTCGAGGGCGAGCGCAGCAAGCTGGCGGGCGCGGCGCTGCCGCCGGGTGTCGATGCGGCCACGGCGGCTGCACTCCAGCGGGCCGTGGCCGAGTCGTTCGTGGCGGGGTTCCGCTGGGTGATGCTGATGGGCGCGGCCCTGGCCGCGCTGAGCGCGGTGAGCGCGTGGTGGATGATCCGGGGCCGACCCGCGGCAGGGGCGCCCGGCAAGACCTGAGGAGACCCCGATGGAGACGCAGGAAGCGCAGCACTTCGATGTCTTGATCGTCGGCGCGGGCCTCTCCGGCATCGGCGCGGGCTACCACCTGCAGACCCGCTGTCCGGGCCGCAGCTACGCCATCCTCGAGGGGCGCGAACGCAGCGGCGGCACCTGGGACCTGTTCCGCTACCCGGGCGTGCGTTCCGATTCCGACATGTACACGCTGGGCTATGCGTTTCGCCCGTGGCGGCAGGCGAAGTCGATTGCCGACGGCCCGTCGATCCTCAACTACCTGCGCGAGACGGCGCAGCGGCACGGCATCGACAAGAAGATCCGCTTCAACGAGCGCGTGGTGCGCGCCGCGTGGTCGACGCCCGATGGCTGCTGGCACGTCGACGTCGAGCAGGGCCCCGAGCGGCGGGCGCTGCGGCTGCGCTGCAACTTCCTTTTTCTGTGCAGCGGCTACTACCGCTACGACGCGGGCTACACGCCTCAGTTCGCGGGCATCGGCGACTACACGGGCCGCGTGGTGCATCCGCAGCATTGGCCCGACGACCTCGACTGCGCCGGCAAGCGGGTGGTGGTGATCGGCAGCGGCGCCACTGCGATGACGCTGGTGCCGGCATTGGCCGAAACCGCCGCGCACGTCACGCTGCTGCAGCGCTCGCCGACCTACGTTGTGGCGCGGCCGGCCGAAGACCCGATCGCCCACCGGTTGCGCCGCCTGCTGCCGGCCCGGCTGGCCTACGGCCTCACGCGCTGGAAGAACGTGCTGCTCGGCATGTTCTTCTTTCGCCTCGCGCGCCGCCGGCCCGACCGCGTGAAGCGGATGATCCTGGGCGGCGTGCGGCAGGCCCTGGGGCCGGACTACGACGTCGCCACGCATTTCACGCCGCGCTACAACCCGTGGGACCAGCGCGTGTGCCTCGTGCCCGACGGCGACCTGTTCGCGGCCATCAGGGCGGGGCGCGCTTCGATGGTGACGGACCAGGTCGACACGTTCACGCCGCGCGGCATCCGGCTGCAATCGGGCCGTGAGCTGGAAGCCGACGTGGTCGTCACCGCCACCGGGCTCGAACTGCAGGTGCTGGGCGGCATCGCGCTCGAGGTGGACGGGCGCCGCGTCGAGCCGGCCAGCACCTTCAACTACAAGGGCATGATGTTCAGCGACGTGCCCAACCTGGCCTCGTCCTTCGGCTACACGAACGCCTCGTGGACGCTCAAGAGCGACCTGACCTGCGCCTACGTCTGCCGGCTGCTGAACCACATGGCGCGCCACGGCTGGACCCAATGCACGCCGCGCAACACCGACCCCGCGCTGGCGCCGGAACCGTGGCTCGATTTTTCGTCGGGCTACGTGCAACGCGCGGTCGGCAAGTTTCCCAAGCAGGGCCCGCGCACGCCCTGGCGCGTGCATCAGAACTACGCGCGCGACCTGCTGAGCCTCAAGTTCGGCAGGGTGGACGACGGGGTGATGGAGTTTTCGAGGCCGGGTTGACAGCGACTGCGGCTAAGCCGGCGCGCAGGCGGGCGAGAGCAACCTGTCCAGCTCCGCCCACAGCGGATCGCATTGCCCGGCGCGGAACGCCGCCGCCCTGAACGTCGGGTGCTCCCCCTGGTACGTTTCCCACAGCGCGCGGTGCCCGTCGGCCACGCAGGCGCGCACATTGGCCAGCCGGTCGGCCGCCTTCACCACCAGCGCCAGCTCTTCGTCGCCCGTCACCCGCGCCAGCGCCGCATAGGTCTTGGCCTTGCGCTCCTTGCGGTTGGCGCCGGGCGCGTCGGTCAGCAGCGCCACGCACCGGGCCACGAGGTCGCCGAAGCGCTCCTGCACACCGGACACCGTGGCGTCGGTGTCCTCGACCACGTCGTGCAGGTAGCCGACGACCCGCGCCTGCTCGCCATAGGGCTGGAGCAGGGCGACCACGGCGTCCAGGTGGTGCACGTACGGATGCACGCCGTACTTCTGCGCCCCATGCATCTCGATGGCGTAGGCGCGGGCGGCTTCGGGGGTCGAGCGGGTGGTGGTCATGCGGCGTCCTCGGGTTTTTCCATTCTGCCTTCGCACCCGGCGCTCTTTACCTCGTTTACGAAGGAAAACACCTACCGGGATGGCATTGCCGGCGTTCTTGTGTATCGATACAGTAAATCGTTCCACCAAAAGACGGGCACCCGACCCACAGCCATCCAGGAGACAAGAAAATGACCTCGAAACCGACATCGATCTCACGCCGCCAGTTCGTCCAGTCATCGTCCGCCTTGTCGCTTGCAGCGGCCACGGCGGGCTTCGCGCCGCATGCGTTCGCGCAGGAAAAAACGGTGGCGCTGCGGCTGTCGTCGTCGCACGTGGCCGACCTCAATTCGTCGCACTTCGCGTGGTCGCAGCTGATGCAGGCCAACCTGAAGAAGGCGGTGGGCGAGCAGATCCGCATCGACTACTTTCCCAACAACCAGCTCGGCAAGGAAAGCGACGTGGTGCAGCAGGTGAAGGTGGGCTCGATCGACATGATGCTCACGGGCTCGTCGATCTGGGCCACGGTGACGCCGCAGCTGGGCATGCTCGACCTGGGCTACCTGTTCGACAGCTACGACCACGTGGCGCGCGCCGTCGACGCGGGCGTGGGCGCCAAGCTCAACGACATGCTGGTCAAGAGCACCGGCTGCCAGATCATCACCTGGGGCGCGCACTACGGCGCACGCAACGTCTACACCAAGCAGCCCGTGAAGTCGCTGGCCGACATCCGGAACGTCAAGCTGCGCGTGCTGCCCACGCCGGCCTTCATCGAGACCTTCAAGATCATGGGTGCGATCCCCACGCCCATTTCCTTCGGCGAGCTCTACATGGCGGCGCAGACCGGCGTGGTCGACGGCTTCGAGCACGACGCGGGCACGGTGCTGGCCAACAAGCTCAACGAGGTGGTCAAGCACTGCTGGATGACCGAGCACCTGTTCAGCCCCATGGTCTGCGTGGCCGGCAGGCGCGCGATGGACCGCGTGCCCGCCGCCTTGCGCCCGGCGTTCCTCAAGGCCGCGGCCGACTCCACGCTGCAGCAGCGCCAGATCGGCAACGAGCGCAGCCAGCAGGCCATCGACGACCTGAAGAAGACCGGCATCTCGTTCACGCCCATGGCCAGGAACGAGCGCGACCAGGTCCGCAAGGAAATGGAAACCAGGCTCTGGGCCGCCTTTGCCAAGCAGTACCCCGAAACGGGCCCGCTGTTCGCCGCCATCAACGCCGCGCGGGCCTGAGAGCGACCATGTCGAGCATTTCGCTGCCGATGCAACCCATGCAATCCGCGCACCCCGGGCACCCCGCGGAACCCGTGCTGGGCTTCGACGCCGACCACGCCGCCGGCCGCTCGCTGGCCTGGCTGATGCGCAGCACCGAGTACGTGGCCGGCGCGGTGCTGGCCGTGGACGTGGTGGTCGTGTTCATCTCGGTCATCTTCCGGTACTTCCTGCACGACCCCTTCGACTGGGCGGAGGAGGTGGCGCGCGCGCTGATGGTGATTCAGGTGTTCTTCGGCGCGGCCACGGTGCTGGCGCGCAGCCAGCACGTGGGCGTGGACCTGTTCCGCGGCATGCTGCCGGCGCGCTGGCAACCGGCGCTGATCCAGTTCGGCAACTGGATCGTGGTGGGCGTGTCGGCGAGTCTGTTCGCCTCGTCGTGCGAGCTGCTGGTCGACTCGTACAACATGACCACGTCGATCGGCCTGCCGCAGTGGATCTACGTGTACCCGGTGGCCATCGGCAGCCTGTTCATGACGCTGTTCGGCCTGGCCAACGCGGTCAACGGGCCCCGGCGCATGGTGTGGTCCACGCTGGGCGTCGGCCTGGCGCTGACGGCGGCGGTGGTGGCATGGAACACGCTCATGAGCGCGCACGCCATTGCGCCCTGGGCGCTGCTCACCGCCGGCTTCTTCGGCGGCATGGCGCTGGGCATGCCCATTGCCTTCGTGCTGGCGCTGTCGTCGCTGGTGTTCTTCATGGCCGACCCGTCGCTGCCAATGCTGGTGTATTCGCAGCAGGTGATGGCGGGCACCGACCACTACGTGCTGCTGGCCATTCCGTTCTTCGTGCTGGCGGGCCTGCTGATGGAGGCCAACGGCATGTCGTCGCGGCTCATCGAGCTGCTGCTGCGCATGTTCGGGCGGCTGCGCGGCGGGCTGGGGCTCATCACCATCACGGCCACCGCGTTCTTCTCGGGCGTGTCGGGCTCCAAGCTGGCGGACATCGCGGCGGTGGGCGGCATCATCATGCCGGCCGTGCGCAAGACGAAGCAAGACCCGAACGAGACCGCCGGCCTGCTGGCCTGCACCGCGGTGATGGCCGAGACCATTCCGCCCTGCATCAACATGATCATCATGGGCTTCGTGGCCAACATCTCGATTGCCGGGCTGTTCATGGCGGGGCTGGTTCCGGCCGTGGTGCTGGCGGTGTCGCTGGCGGCCGTGACCATCTACGTGGGCACCAAGATCAACCCCGACGAAGCCTTCGACGTGCGCACGCCGATGTTCCGCCTGCTGGGCGGCGCGCTGGTGGCGCTGGTGATGGTGGCCATGATCGGCAAGGGCGTGACCTCGGGCATCGCGACCTCGACCGAGGTGTCTTCCTTCGCGGTGGTCTACGCGCTGGTGGTGGGCTGGCTGGCGTTTCGCGAGCTCACGGTGAAGTCGGTGGCGCGGCTGTTCGTGCGCTCGGCGTCGATGGCGGGGGGCATCCTGTTCATCGTGGCGGCGGCGTCGAGCCTGTCGTTCGCGCTCACGATCCAGCAGATTCCGCAGTACCTGTCGGAGTTCATGATCGGCTTCGCGCACTCCTACGGCAGCACGATGTTCGTGATGCTGTCGGTGCTCATCATGATCGTGTTCGGCGCCATTCTCGAAGGCGCGCCGGCGCTCATCATCTTCGGGCCGTTGCTCACGCCCATTGCCTCCCAGCTCGGCGTGAACCCGCTGCACTTCGGCACGGTGATGGTCATTGCCATGGGCTTCGGGCTGTTCGCGCCGCCGGTCGGGCTGGGCCTGTTCGCCACCTGCGCCATCACCGGCACCCAGGTGAAAGACGTGGCCAGGCCGATGCTCAAATACCTGGCCGTGTTGTTCGTTACCCTCGTGGTGCTGGTGTTGGTGCCGGCGTTCTCCACGTGGCTGCCGACGCGCATGGGGATGTAAGAGCGATCCGAGAGACATAGAACAGGGAGATTCCGTGAGCAGAATCAGCGATGTGGCCCAACGGGCGGGCGTTTCGACCAGCACCGTGTCGAATGTGTTGAACGGGCGCAGCGACCGCATGGCCAAGGAGACGCTGGCGCGCGTCGAGACCGCCATCCGCGAACTCAAGTACCGGCCCAACACCTCGGCGCGGCAGCTCAAGACCGGCCACACGCCGCTCATCGGGCTGCTGGTGCCTTCGATGGCCAACCCGATGTACGGCTTCATCGCGCGCGAGGTCGAGACGCTGGCGCAGGAGCGCTACGGCTTTCGCATCATGATCGGCAACACCTACCGCGACGCCGAGAAGGAAGCGCACTTCTTCGAAGACCTGATGGCGCACGGCGTGCGCGGGGTCATCATCATTTCGTCGCTGGTCGACGAGCAGCACGTGGAAGCCGCGGCCGAGCGCGGGCTGGTGGTGGTGAGCTACGACCGGCGCGCCACGCCGGCCCTGTCGGGCGGGGCCTCGGTGATCGACCACGTGACGGTCGACAGCTTCGAGTCGTCGCGCATCGCGACGCAGCACCTGATCGAGCAGGGGCACCGCAAGCTGGCGTTCGTCACGCCGTCGGGCCGCACCATGAGCCGGAACGAGAAGATCAACGGCTTCCTGGCCGCAGCCCGCAGCGCGGGACTGGAAGGCAGCGCGCAGGTCATCGAGGGCTTGCCGGTCGACGAGTACGGCGACTCGATGATGAGCGAACTCGGCCGCATGCAGGCCAGCCAGCTGGCGGCGCAGGCCGAGCGCCCGAGCGGCGTGATCGGCGTGAACGACCTGCTGGCCTTCGGCCTGATGGCGGGCTTTCGCGACGCGGGGCTGTCGGTGCCGCGAGACGTGTCGGTGATCGGCATCGACAACGTGTTTCTCTCCACGCTCATGCACCCGGCCATGACCTCGGTGCGCGTGCCGGTGCCCGAGATGGCGCAGGTGATGGTCGAGCGCGTGATGAGCCGGCTGGCCGACCCGTCGCTGCCGACGCAGGAATTCATTTTTCCGCCCACGCTGGTGGCGCGCGATTCGGTGGCGCCCCCGCGCGGCTGATTTCCCTTTTGTCGATCAACGCTCTTCTTTCTTTTTTTCCTTCATGACCACGGTTTTCGTCAGCCATCCGCAGGGCAAGCTCGCCCACTATTTCGGCGACCGCGCCGCCGCCGCACTGCGGGCCATCGCGCAGGTGCGGCAGGTGCGCTTCAACCCCACGGACACCGACTTGTCGTCGGCCCAGCTGGCGGAGCTCGCGCAGGGTTGCGACGCCATCATTTCGTACCGCCAGACGGCGGGCGACGAGGCGCTGTTCGCGGCGCTGCCGCAGCTCAAGGCCTTCGTGCGCTGCGCCATCGACATCCGCAACATCGACGTGCCCTCGGCCAGCCGGCACGGCGTGCTGGTGACGCAGGCGAGCGCGGGCTTCATCGCCTCGGTGTCGGAGTGGATCGTGGGCGTGATGATCGACCTGGGGCGCCACATCAGCACCTCGACCGCGCAGTACCACGCGGGGCAGGCCGCGCCGCCGGTGATGGGGCGCGAGCTGCGCGGCAGCACGCTGGGCGTGATCGGCTACGGGCAGATCAGCCGCTACCTGTGCGACGTGGCGCTGGCGCTGGGCATGCGCATCGTGGTGCACGACCCGTACACGGCCACGGGCCGCGCGGAGTTCGCGCCGGTCGGGCTCGACGCGCTGCTCGCGCAGTCGGACTTCGTGGTCTGCCTGGCCGCCGCGACCGAGGCGACCGAGAACCTGATGAACGCCGCCGCCTTTGCCGCGATGCAGCCGCACGCCTGTTTCATCAATGCCTCGCGCGGCAACCTCGTGGACGAAGACGCGCTGCTCGCAGCGCTCGACGCGAGCACCATCGCCGGCTGCGCGCTCGACGTGGGCCGCGCGCCCGACCAGATGCCGTCGCCGCGCGTGGCGGCGCATCCGCGCGTGATCGCGACGCCGCACATCGGCGGGCTCACGCCGCCGGCGGTGGAACACCAGGCCATGGAAACCGTGTCGCAACTGGCCGAGATTTTTCAGGGCAGGGCGCCGAAGGGCGCGGTGAACGCAGCCGAGGCGTACCGCTGGCGGCAAGCCTTCGTCCAGGCCGCCTGATCGATCCATCCATCCGTTCGATAAACACATCAAGAGAACACGCCATGGAACCCACCCGGAACACCCGCTACGCGGCCTGCGACTGCCACGTCCACATTTATGAAGACCGTTTTCCGCTGATTCCCAACGTCGCTTGGGTGCCGCCGCATTCGCCGGTGTCGGCCTACCGCGAGCAGGTGCAGCAGCCGCTGGGCATCGACCGCGCGGTGGTCGTGCAGCCGACCGGCTACGGCTTCGACAACAGCTGCACGCTCGATGCGCTCGCGCAGTTCGGCGACGCGGCGCGCGGCATTGCGCTGGTGGCGCCCGAGGTGCCCGACGCCGAAATCGCGCGCCTGCACGCGGGCGGCATGCGCGGCGTGCGCTACATGATGATCGGCGGCGTGCTGGGCTGGGCGTCGCTCGAGCCCATGGCCGCGCGGCTCGCCAATGCCGACTGGATGGTGAACCTGCAGCTCGACGGCCGCACCATGCCCGAGCACGAAGCGGTGCTCAAGCGCCTGCCGTGCCGGCTGGTGCTCGACCACAACGGAAAGTTCCTGGAACCGGTGGCGCCGAGCCATCCGTCGTTCCAGTCGCTGCTGCGCGTGCTCGATTCGGGGCGCGTGTGGATCAAGCTGTCGGCGCCCTACGAAACCTCGAAGACCGGCGCGCCGGGCTACGACGACGTGAGCCTGCTGGCGCGCACGCTGGCCGAGACCTTTCCTGAGCGCTGCCTGTGGGCCAGCAACTGGCCGCACCCGGGGCGCAACCCCGTGCCCGCGAACGTGCCGCTGTACGACCTGCTGTTTTCGTGGGCGAGCAGCGAGGACACGCGCCGCCGCATCCTCGTGGACAACCCGGCCGCGCTGTACGGGTTCTAGGCGGCTTCCGGGCGGCTTCTAGACAGCACCGCGCCGCACCAACAGGCGCTGCGGCCCCTGGCCCTCGGCGCCCAGCCGGTCGAGCGGATTGCGCAGCTTGCAGCGGTCGATCGACAGGCAGCCGCAGCCGATGCAGTCGTCCAGCGTGTCGCGCAGCTTCTTCAGCTGGGCCATGCGCTCGTCGAGTTCGGCGCGCCACGCGGCCGAAAGGCGGGCCCAGTCTTCGCGGCTGGGCGCCGCGGTCGGGGGGAGGGTAGCAGGGCGCCCCCTATCTCGGCAAGCGAAATGCCTACCCTTTGCGCGACCCGCACGAAGGCCACGCGCCGCAGCACCGTGCGCGGGTAGCGCCGCTGATTGCCGGCGGTGCGGGTGCTGGCGATGAGGCCCTGCGCCTCGTAGAAATGCAACGCGGACACCGTGACGCCGCTGCGCCGCGCGACCTCGCCGACGGTGAGCGTGGGGGAAATGCCGGCTTGTTGCAGAGCGTCGTTCATCGTGATGCGGATTCCTCTTGACCTCGACTTTAGTTGAGGTTTGAGAATTCACTCCAGCGCGCAGGTCCTGCGCGCATGTCTTGAAGAGGAGCCCACCATGTCGAATGAATCCAACGCCGTCTCGTCCGCTCCGGTTTTTCGCATCGACAAGTTCGTGGTGCCGGCCGATGTGCTGCCGGCGTTCGTCGCGCAGATGCAACGCGTCCAGCACACTCTGCGCACCTTGCCGGGCTGCCTGCGGGCCCATGTGCTGAACCAGACCGGCGGCGCCGGCGAGTTCAATGTGGTGACGCTGGTCGAGTGGGCAAACGCCGAAGCCGTGGCCTCCGCGGCCGCGTTCGTGAAGCAGAAGTTCGCGCAAGAAGGCTTCGACCCGGTCGCGTTCACGAAGAACGCGGGCGTGCGTTCGGACTTGGGGTTCTACGGCGTGGCCTGATGCCCCTGGACTTCGACCCGCCGCCGGTAGCTATCGATTGCCGGCGCCGCGCCGGGTCAGCAGAAGCTGGCCCAGCGCATCGAATGCGGGCAGCGTGACCGGGTCGTTGGCCGCGTTGCCGGCCACCGGGTGCGAGGCGTAGCGCACGATCACCATCTCGGCCTTCGGGTCGATGTAGATGCGCTGGCCGTGCACGCCGCGCGCCATGTAGGCGCCGTGGTCGTTGTGCGTGACCCACCACATGTCGCGGTAGCTCCAGTCCTTCAGCAAGGGGTAGCCGCCCTTGACGAAGGCGGCCTTGTCGCCGCCGCGGCGGATGTCGTCGACGGCGGCCTTGGGCACGATCTGCCGGCCGTTGAAGCGGCCGTCGTTGCGCAGCATTTCGCCGAAGCGCGCGAGGTCGCGCAAGCCGGTGTTCAGGCCGCCGCCGGCGAACGGCGTGCCGATGGAGTCGACGGTGAAGTAGGCGTCCTGCTCGGCGCCGAGGTGGCGCCAGATGCGCTCGGACAGCATCTGCGCCACGTTGCGGCCGGTGACGCGTGCGATGACCCAGCCCAGCACGTCGGAGTTGACGGTCTTGTAGCCGAAGCCTTCGCCGTGCCGGCCTTCGGGCTGCACGGTCTGCAGAAACTCGTAGTAGCTGCGCGGGCCGGTGTAGTCCTTGGGCTTGGGCAGCGGGCTGCCGGCTTGCGCGTGGGCCCAGACTTCGGCGTTGGGGTCGGCGTAGTCCTCGCTGAATTTCAGGCCGGTGGTCATGTCGAGCACCTGGCGCACGGTGGCGTTGCCGAAGGCCGACTTCGAAAGCTCGGGCACGTAGTCGGCCACCTGCTTGTCGGCGTCGAGCGTGCCCTCGGCCACGAGCATGGCGCCCAGCGTGCCGACCACCGACTTGGTAACCGACATGGCGCCGTGCTGCCCGTCGTCCTTGAGCACGCCGAAGTAGCGCTCGTAGACCACGCGCCCGCGATGCAGCACCACGATGCCGTCGGTGTAGGTGGCGGCGAGCGATTGGGCCCAGGTCATCGGCGTGGTCGCGCCGATGGGCGTGAACGTGAGCGCGTCGATATCGGTGCGCAGCGCATAGGGCAGCTTGCCGGGCGCGCCCAGGCCGCGCGAGACGTTCATCGTCGGCATCAGCTGGCGAAAGTTCGACACGCTCCAGCGCATGGCCGGAAACTGGAAATAGCTGCCGTCCTCGAAGCGCAGCGTGCGCTCGGCGGGCGGGGGCGAGCCGGTCATCCAGCCCAGCGCGGCGGGGTCGCTCGCTGCGGCATCGGGGAACGACTGCGCATGCGCCGCGTGCATCGCCGGCAGGGTAGCGAGCATGCACGCGAGCATGGCGGCGCGGCGCTTGAAGCGGCGGGAAATCGGGGCGGTCATGGCCCATTGTGGACCGCGACCCTGCGTGCGAACTTATCTCTGACAGGGAGCGGGCCGGGTTGACAAAGGGCGCGGGGCGCTTCGATACTGAACTCTTAGGTTCATCTTCAAAGCCACACATCGCAAAGGAGACTTCCATGCAAAAAATCGTGCCCTGCCTCTGGTTCGACGGCAACGGCGAGGACGCGCTGAAGTTCTACACCGCCATTTTTCCGAACTCGCGCGTGACCGACAAACTGCTCTGGGGCGACACCAACCCCAAGCTGAAGGGCTCGCTGCTCACCGCGACCTTCGAGCTCGAAGGGCAGGAGTTCATGGTGATCAACGGCGGTCCGCAGTACAAGTTCACCCCCGCCATCTCGATGTACCTCAAGTGCGAGACGCAGGCCGAGGTCGACAACTACTGGAACAAGCTGCTCGAGGGCGGTGGCCAGCCGGTGCAGTGCGGCTGGCTCACCGACCGCTACGGCGTGTCGTGGCAGATCGTGCCCACGGGCATGATCCAGATGTTCCAGGACAAGGATCCGGCCAAGGCCGCCCGCGCGATGCAGGCCATGATGACGATGGTCAAGCTCGACATCGCCGCGGTGAAGAAGGCCTTCGACGGGGCTTGAACCGCCGCCGCCGAAGGCCGGGGCGCTACACCAGCCGGTGGATCGCCTTCTTGCGCCACACCAGTTGGTAGTACGCGGTCTGCAGCAGCAGCATCGCGCCGAAGGTCACGGGGTAGGCGATCCAGATGCCGTCCAGCCCCAGGCGGTGGCTCATGGCATAGGCCACCGGCACCTCGACGCCCAGGATGCACAGGATCGAGATCAGCGTCGGCACCAGCACCGAGCCGCTGGCCCGCATGATCCCCGACAGCGCCGAGGCCATGCCGAAGATCACCAGGCTCCACAGCATGATGTGCAGCAGTGTCTGCGCGATCTCGAGCACCGGCTCGCTGGTGATGAAGAACGCCATGAGGTGGCGCGAGAACAGGTAGCCCAGCACCACCAGCCCGCCGGTCAGCACCACGTTCATCAGCAGCGCCGTCTTGGCGATGGCGCCCAGGCGGTTGGCCCGGCCCGCGCCGATGGCCTGCGCGCCCAGGATCGATGCCGTGATGGCAATCGAGATGGCCGGGAACTGCACGTACGCCACCACCTGGTTCACCGCGCCGTAGGCGGCCGTGGCGCTGGAGCCGTAGCTGTTGACCATCGACAGCAGCACCACCTCGGCCAGCGCCACCACGATCATCTGCACGCCCGTGGGCACGCCGATCTTCAGCACGGCCTTCAGCAGATGCGGCTGGATGCGCAGGTTGCGCAGAAACTCCGCGTCGGGCGCGAGCGGGCTCTTGCGCTGGCGCAGCCGAAAGCCCAGCCAGGTGGTCGACACCGCGAACGACAGCACCGAGGCCCAGGCGCCGCTGGCCACGCCGAGCTGCGGCAAGCCGCCCCAGCCGCGGATGAGCGCGGGCGTGACCACCAGGCCGATGAGCGTGGAGATCATCAGCGTGAGCAGCGGCGTGACGGTGTCGCCCACGCCGCGCAGCATGGCCGTGGCCAGGAGGAACACGAAGACGCCGGGCATCGCGATCAGCATGATGCGGGCGTAGCGCGTGGAGTCGGCCAGCACGTCGGGCGGGGTGCCCAGCGAGGCCAGCATGGGCGTGGTGAACGCGCCGCCGAACACGGCGATCACCAGGCCCGTGAGCACGCCCACCGTGAGCGTGGTGCCGGCCACGGCCTTGGCCTTGGCGGCGTCGCGCGCGCCCCAGGCCTGGCCGATGAGCACCGAGGCGCCGGCGCCCAGGCCGATGATGAAGGCGATGAAGAAGAACATCACCGGGAAGAAGCTGGACACCGCCGCCAGCGCACCCACGCCGAGCATCTGCCCGACGTAGATGTTGTTGAGCGTGCCCGACAGCGACTGCAGGATGTTGCTGAGCAGCATCGGCGCGAGGAAGAAAAGAAAGACCTTCCACAAAGGACGCGCGGCGCCCACCGGCGCAACGGGCACGCCCTGCATGCCGCTGGGGCCGTTCTGGCCCGCGGTGCCGGGTGTTTCAGGGGTAGCTCTCATTCGTGGCTCCAGCCGGGGGCGGACAGTTCTTGCAGATGGTTGCGCAGGTCGACGGGCCAGGGCTCGATCAGGTGGCTGAAGCGCTGCGCCTCGCCGGCGAACAGCGCGCGCGTGGCTTCCTCGAAGCCCGGCAGGTTGCCCGCGATGGCGGTCATGAAACGGTAGGTCGACTCGCGCGCGGCGCGCGCGGTGTCGCGCCCGGCGTGCACGCGGCGCGCTTCGTCGACCAGCTTGCGCAGCGCGACCGACGCGCCGCCGGGCTGGCGGCCGAGCCAGTCCCAGTGGCGCGGCAGCAGCGTGACTTCGCGCGCGACCACACCGAGCTTGGGACGGCCCACGCCGCGCGGCGTGTCGTCGCGGTGCTCGGCCTCGGGGTCGGGCAGCTCGCGCATGTCGAGGTCGAGCTGCGCGCCGGTCTGGTCGTCGAACACGAGGTAGGGGCCCGGGTCGTCGCGACGGCGCAGCTGGTCGAGAACTTCGGCCTTGCTGCCGTGTGCGATGCGCTGAAAACCGAAGAACACCGTGAGGGTGGTGGGAGGGGTGTCTGATGACATGCGGATGTTGGGTTGTTTCCTGGATGGAGGCCGGGAGAAACGAGGTGCGTAATCTACCCGCTGCCGCGCTTGCGCGCGCGGCATGCCGTCAATGCGTTTTGTCGGCGGACATGGCGAGCAGCGCGGCGTGGGCCGCCGACAGGTGCTGCGCATCGACAGCGCGCAGCGCATCGCGGCAATGTGCTTCGACGGTCATGACCGCGCCCTGCACCAGCTGGCGGCCGCCGGGGCGCAGCGCCGCGTGGCGGCGGGTGTCGGCGCCCGGGCCCGCCACGCGCTCGGCCAGGCCCGTTTTTTCGAGCGGCACGATCTTGCGGACCAGCCCCGACATCGGCAGCCCCAGCGCGCGCGCCAGCTCGGCCATCGGCATGCGGCCCTGCTCGGCGCGCAGCAGTTGGTAGAGGAGGGTGAAGTCGCCGAAATTCAAGCCGTGGAAAGCACCGAGGTCGGCGTCGAGCTGCAGCGTCAGGCCGGCATGGGCGCGGCCCAGGTCCATGCAGAAGGAGAAGGCCAGGGCGTCGTTGCTCATGGCGTGTTGTAGCCCTGTGCGCCGAAGCACTGGAGTTCTTCCTGCCAGAGCGCCAGCAGTTTCTCGAGTTCGGCCTTGCGGTCGAAGCCGGGGTCTTTGCGCTCCTTGACCCGGTCGACGACCTCGAAGCTGAACTGCGCCGCGCCGTGCGCGTTCCAGTCCTGCCCGAGGGGCTTGCAGCGGTGCGAGCCCATGTTCAGCTCGAAGCGCGCTCGGTTCATGGCGCCTTCGACGTCGAGGCTGCCGGCCACGTAGACACGGCCGCTCGGCACATGGCGCACGGCGAACACGCCGGCCGGGCGAACGGCTTCCTTGTATTGGCGGGAGAGGGCGCGCTTGGTTTCAGGTGACAGGTTCATGCGCCAAATATTACCCGGGTCAAATTAAATTGGCAATATACCCGGGTAAAAATAAACGCCTCAGCCTTCCCTGAACCGCCGCCATCCGCGCGCGATGCGCCCCTTGATCGCACGCACGATCCGCCACGGGCGGCTCTGCCGCACGACGGTCAGCACGCGGTCCTTCCAGGCCTTCCAGCGCGGATACCAGCGCGCGAACCACGGAATGCGCATCAGCGGGCGCTCGACCAGCTGGAAGATCCGCGCCACGATGGCCGTGCCCACCAGCTTGGCCAGCACGAGCACGGTCAGCGCGGTGGCGGCATGGCCGCGGCTGAACAGGAAGAGCGCCAGCACCTTCACCGGCAGCAGCAGCACCACCGGCACGAAGAAGGCCAGCAACGCGCCCCAGGGCGGCAGCTGGCGCAGCCGGTCTTCGAGGCGGGCCCAGAACGGCAGGCGCGACAGGCGTGCCGCGAGCGCGGCCAGCGGCACCCATCCCCATTCCTCGAAGAGCAGCAACGGAACCAGCAGCACGGTGCCGACGATGCGAAGAAGGGCACGCAGGGCGCGCAGCAGAGGTGTCATCGGCGAAGCGTACACGGCAAGAAGGCGCGACCGAAGCCGCGCCTGCCAGCCTGCCTGTTGGTTCGCCTACTTCCTGGCGGGCACGAAGAACAGGTACTCGCCCCGGCCGAGTTCCCGCGTCACTTCGTAGCCCGAGCACACGTCGGTGGTGCACTGGATGATGACGACCCGCGGCCAGATGGTCGCCGCGGTCGGATAACCCGGCATGTACTGCGGCACGTGCCAGACGCCGAGGTCGCCGACCGGCTCGGCCTTGTCGACGCCCGGCGCGTTCTGCAGGCCGCTGCCCATGTTCATGCGCTCGACGCGCAGGGTGGGCGCGGGTGGCGGCGCCGCCGCGGCCGCGGCTGTTGCCAGGCAACAGGCCGCGGTCCAGAGAAAGACGGTCCTGGTCATCATGGACTCCACGCGCTCACTGCGGGTAGGCCGTCGATTGCGGGGCCGTCGCGATGTCGCCGACCGGTTCCGCCGACAGGATGCGCTGCGCGCGCAGCGCTGCCAGGTCGCTGGGGTCGATGACCGTCACCGTGGCGCTGGCCACCGGCATCGAGACCGCCGCCGGG
>NZ_MOWM01000161.1 GCF_016082275.1 Variovorax sp. E3 | reverse complement strand
CGAGCACGCCCGGGTAGCACAGCAGCACCTCGTCGACGCTGCGCGCGGCGGGGTCGCCCTGGTCGGCAGCGAGCACGTCGCCGTCGAGCAGGCGGCGCAGCTCGGGTAAGGCGGTGGCGAAGTGTTGCACGGCCTCAGTGGCCGCGTCGTCGATCTCGTTCGCGGGCCGTGGTAGCAGGTGGGCGTTGAAATTGAGTTCCAGCCGGGCCTGCACCAGCAGTGCCTGCAAGGCGACATCGAGCACGTGGGCGACGTAGAAGTCCTCACTCTCGTGGCGCAAGTCGGGCGGCCCCAGTCGCATCGGAAAGAGCGCACCCTTGAGCGACTCCACGATCTGCGCGAGCGCTTCGCGTGAGGGAAACTCGCGCGCACCGGGCTCTCGGGAGCGCCGTTGCGAATCGCGCCATCCGTTGCGCACGCCATGCAGGGCGTGCACGATGTCATTTATTTCGAAACGAGCCATGACTTTGGGAAGGCACGGCTCGGTATCCGGGCCGTCGCAGTTGTTTCTCTGAAGGTCGGCACGCGTCGGCCAGGTTGTGCACTACGCTTGAACGGCGGCTTCGTCTTCGGCCTCGAAGATGTTGGTCCAGAACTGGTCCCACGCGGCCTTGCTTTTCTCATAGCCGGCGCGAATCTCTCTCTCGCTCTTGGGCGATTTGACGATCTCCTCATCGATGGCTGCGCGAAGCCGAAGGCGGTGCTGGATGTCGACCTCGCCGATGTGAATCTCCCAGAACCGCCAATCGATCTTGTCGGCAATTGCCACGATGGCCGGATTCTTGCTGAAGTGCGAATGCATCGCCGACAGGTAGAGTTGGCAAAGGCATTCCCCACCCAGACCGCGAAGACCGACGCCCTGGGTGGACGATTCGGTACCCATGAGCATGCTGATTTCTTCGAGCAAGGCAATATTGCTTGGAATTGCCTCGCACGCGGTTGGCTCGATGCCAACGCTCAGTAGAAAATCGTCATAGAGATTGGGATGCGCGTCGAGCGCATTGCCCTCACCAAGCTCCTCACTCAAAAACTCCGCCAGCAGACTTCGCAAATTACCGAAGGGCAGCCGGTGGACCAAATGGGCCATGTCCGAGATGTAGTAGATCGTGAAATAACGGTACTGCACAAAAATGCGCCGCAGTTTTTCCATTGGCAATGTTTGCAAGGTTTGTAATTTGCGGTCTGCCAAGAATTCAGCTTCCGTCTTGCTTTCGTCGGCAAGTTTCCAAAAATCCTGCATGAGTGGTCCTCCCTGAAGTCGAAATGCGCATTGGCTTGTCCGTCAAGCGAACAAGTTCTCATTGGCTCCTGTCGTACTGATGCGGATGAACTTATTTGGCTGGTGGTTATTCCTCCTTGCATAAAAAAAGCGCGTGACTTAATCGACTGATTGAACAAGGCGGCCATCAAACCTTGTCGTACTTGCCTACGTAGACTTGGCTCGTGAGGTAGTAGTCGGTAATTGCCAGCAGCACCAACTCTTCTGTTCCAGTGTTGTGTGTTTGATGGATGGCCCAACGCGGCGAAAAAACAGCATCACCCGGCCCGACCTTCACCCAGGTCTCCCCGACCAGAATCTCCCCCGTCCCTGAGATGAAGCAGAAAAGCGTCTCGTGAGCGTGCTTGTGCCTGTTGTTGTACTTCCCGGCCGGAATGCGCACGACACGCGGATCAAGCACCTCGGCAGTGCAGGGGTACCGCTCGACGGTGAACCGGACATCCCGCGCGTCGTCGCTCTCGATGCACATGATCTCCCCGACCCCTGGGTAAAGCGCCCGAGGTGGCTCCAGGGATTTTTCCAGGCTTGTGCGCGCCTGGATTCGATCGGCCGCATCTTCCATGCGATTGAAACGCAAGGCTGCGTGAAGATCCGCCAAGAACCCGAAATACAGCACCAGCAGCTTCTCCAGCGCCGGATGGTTCTCTTCGTGCAAGACACCAGCGACCTCATAGATTGCCGGTTCGGCCTTGCGCGCACTGACATCGCAGCCTCGCTCGATAGCAAGATGGACCACCGCAAGCAAGTGTTGTGAGATACGAACGCTCCCCCGAACGAGTGCACTCATGACGTGTGAAGTCTCGCCGTCGTACAGGGACAAGGCCGAAATCACGAAGTACTTCGCGAACGACGGTGCAGAACATTCGCTGATGGCGGCGGCCCCCAATGCCTCCAGAGCAGATTCGTACTGGCAGGCCTGCTGTTCGCCGACCAAGACCGCGTCATAGGCTGTCGAGTTCTCACCTTCATGGCGCACGGCAGCCAGTCCAGGTCCTGCGAGCAGGGCTGAATGGGTCCACGCCAGGATCGGAACGAGAAAGGCCCGATCCTGAAGAGTGGTCCATCCTGCGCCCAGCGCTCGCATCACCAAGCTGGACTGCAGATCCGTGACTTGTTGCCTGTGGCTCGCAGGTGTAAACGAAGGGATCGCTGCTTCCTGAGGCTGCATGAGAATCTCCTTGGGTTCTGTATATTCATTCCAGCTAAGTACCGCGCTCGTTCACTTTGGCTTTGCGCGCGCTCCCGTCACCACGAGTGCAACCCCGCTCATCACTAGAGCAATCCCGACCAGAGTGAGCGCAGCGGGGACTTCCTTGAGAAAAAGCGCGCCGATCAACACGGCCAGCGCTGGCGCGAGGGCACCAAAAATGGCGGCCTTGGGAGCGCCGAGCCGGCGCACGGCCTCGGTGTAGAAATACATTCCCAGGATCGCGACCAGAATGCCCTGCGCGACCACCTGGAACCCGACGGCCGCGGGCGGCGCAGTAAAGATGTTCGGGGTGAACCACAAGAAGTAGATCGGCGTGAACAGCACGGCGGAACACACGTTCACCAGGGCTGTTGCGTGCCAGGGGCTGATACCCGAGCGACGCTGGGCAATGGTGAAACTCGCAAAGCACAGCCCCGCCAACAGGAACAGCAAATCGCCTCTCCACTCACCTGCCGCCCGGTTGGCGAACAGCGCATAGCCGCCGATACAGAGCACACCGGCGACGACGACCGCCATGCCTGCGAGTTGCTGTCGTGCGAATTTTTCTTTGAACAGAACACCTGACAACACAGCCACCCAGATCGGCATCGTCCCGATCATGAGCGTGGCGACGTGCGATGCCGGTGCGAAACGCATACCCACCGAGCCGAGCATCATGAAAGGTACCCCTGCCCCCAGGACCATCACCAGCAGCCGCACGATGCCGATCTGGCCGATACCCAGGCCCTTTCGAACCAGGATGGGCCACAGGAGCAATGCCGACACACCGAAACGCAGGAATGTCACGTCGTGCGGTCCCAGGCTGGTGGTCACCGCGAACCGTGTGGCTACCGACCAACTCGACCAGATCAAGCAACTGCCAGACCACACAGGGCCCCGAGAGCCAATGACCGCCGTCCTGGAGCTCCCGCCGATACGATGGGAAGAACTGTGGACATGACGACTACCGGCCTCTACGCAAGATCTTGATGATGCCGATCGCGTCGTCTTGCGATTGCCCTGCCAGCATGGCCTCCGAGAACAACGAACGATTGGCTAAGGCGATCGGAAGCCAGACGCCACGCTGCGCAGCCTCGTCGCAGACCAAGCCGATGTCCTTGGCCACATGGCGAATCGGCGCCTGCTGGGCAAAGTCATCTGTCACGAGCTTTGCGACCTTCGAGCGCAGCACATCGTTGGCCAATGGGCCCGCTTGCGCCATGTCGAGAAACTGCTGCACGTCGAGGCCTATGCCCGCCGCAAAATGCGTCGCCTCGGAAATCGCCTCAAAGCAGGCGATGAGCAAGAGCTGGTTGGCGAGCTTCATGCGCATGGCCGTCGGCACTGCGCCGCAACGAACGGTTTTCTTTCCTATGGCGTCGAACAGGGGTTGGACATCGTCGATGTATTCCTGCTCTGCTGCCGACGCCAGGATCACGAGCTGCCCCAGCTCGGCAGGTTGCCGAGAACCCGAGACCGGCGCCTCGACGTAGCGGGCGCCCGCCGCTGCGAGGCTCGCAGCCAGCCCCTGCGAATAGGCCGGCGCGACAGTGGCCATCAGGATGACGGTCTTGTCCCTCACAGGCGCCGCGATGGCGCCTTCTGAGGAGCGCCCCAGCACCTGGTCTACCTCGAGATGGCTCGGGACCATGATGACAACGGCATCCGACGCCTCGAAGACTTGGCCTGGCGTTTCCACAACCTCGATGCCCAAAGGGAGCAACGCGTCGCAGCGGCCGACCGTGCGGCTATGCACCGTGACCTTGTGTCCGGCCTTTTTAAGATTTTTCGCCATGGGCTCGCCCATGACGCCGACGCCGATAAGTCCGATATTCATGCAATGCATTGACACCCTTTTTAGATGTCATTCCTTTGTTGAAATTACCAACAACTCTAAGGAGAATCGGCTGCGCTAAGAAACGACAAATACAGAACAAGTAGTTCAGGGAAAGCGATGTATGGAATTTTCGGATTTGCAAATTTTTCGGACTGTGGTCCAGAGTGGAGGCGTGGTGCGGGCAGCGGGAGTCCTACACCGAGCGCAATCGAGCGTGACGGCACGCGCAAGGTTTTGGAAGAAAAGCTCGGTGTTCAATTGTTCTTCCGCGAGGGGCGCCGAATGCAACTCACGCCCCAGGGCAAGATACTCATGGGTTTCGCGGATCGCATGCTGGATCTCGCCAATGAGGCAACCAACGCCCTCAAGTCCGATCGACCAACGGGTGTGTTGCGCCTCGGCACCATGGAAAGCACGGCGGCAGCACGGTTGCCTGAACCGCTCGGTCGTTTCCATGAGCGCTACCCGGAGGTGGCGTTGGAACTCTTTTCAGGCGATCCTCGCAATCTCCTCGAACAGGTTCTCTGCTCAGACCTGGATGCGGCGCTCATTGCGGACCCTTTACCCGACCACAGGCTGGAGTCCGTGGAGGTCTACGATGAGGAACTTGTCATCGTCGCCGAAGCCAGGCACGCGTGCATTTCATCGCCAAAGGATTTGCCATCGAAGACGATTCTCGCGTTTCATCCTGGATGCCCACACCGCAGGAGGCTTGAAGACTGGTTCCTGCGCGGTCGCGTCTCGCCCGGGCGAATCGTGGAGGTCGGTTCATACCACCTGATCCTCGGCTGCGTTGCCGTCGGGATGGGTATCGCGCTGGTACCGCACAGCGTACTCAGCAGCTACGCGGAGCGCGCTCGCCTGAGCGTCCACAGGCTGCCGTCGAAATTTGGTCACGCCAAGACCAGACTCATATGGCTCAAGGCGGCACCTCAGGCCAAGATACTCGCGCTGTCGTCGGTTTTGCTGGAAAACTATGGCGACAGGTAAGACGACACGGCCGTCAGTGAATTCAATTTAAAAAATAGAATTGATGAGTTGCCGAAATGTTTTCAGTCAAGAAAAATCTGAAGCCCCACGACGGAGTCGATGAGATCGCTTGGTCCTGCAAAGAGGCCAATTTCAAATCGCTCGAGTTCCGGCAAACCATATCCTTTTCGGCCAGCAAATAGCCGGGGCCCTCGCAGGCGGTGTAAATAGTCTGCCGGCCGCTTGACCCAAGATGACCCGCGCTAGCGGGGCATTTTTCATTGGGTCGAGCGAATGCACGTGCATCTGGCGCGAGACGAAGCACTGCCTAGCCATGTAGCCCGCGTTCGGCACCACGGTGCAAGGGCACGCCAGCGCCCGGCTGGCGGCCTCGACCATGGGCTGCAACTGGCGCTGGTCGCTCACCTCGCTGACCACCTCATGCGTCACGATCAGGCGGCTTTGCGTCATCAGTAGGAACAGCGTCGCTTGTCCTCGTGCGCGTCGCTGTCGATGTCCCATTGGCCAACCTCCAATGAAAAATGCCCCTCCGACCAACGTCTGAAGGGGCATCTATCGCGGACTCAACGCAGACTATTTACACAGCCCTGTGCGGGCCGCTTTTTTTATTGCCGTCGATTCTTCAGATCGCCCAGGTGCCGAAGTTGTCCCCCGGCCCGTCGAGCACCTCGAACGCCTGCCACGCCTTGGCTGCATCGGCGCCCTGCACCGCCTTGCCCAACGCATCGAGCGTGCGATAGATCTTCTTCGACGCACCGAAGTGCGCGGCGTTGAGCGCTTCGAGCTGCGGCAGCAGCGTCCGCAAGATCTCCATGCGCGCGGACGCCGCCGCGGCCTCGTCTTCGCGCCACGCCAGCAGCCGCTTGCGAATCAGATCCTCGATCCGCGCCGCTTCCAGCACGTGTTGGCTTCGCGGGTGATCGAGGTCGAGCATGGCCCGGTCAGCCCACCCACTTGCGCGCGTTGCACCAGATCTGCATCCACGGGCTCAGTTCGCTGCGGTCGCCCGAGGTCCAGCTCATCTGGACGTTGCGGAACACGCGCTCCGGGTGCGGCATCACGGCGGTGAAGCGGCCGTCGGGCGTGGTGACCGAAGTCAGGCCGCCCGCGCTGCCGTTCGGGTTGAACGGGTACTGCTCCGTCGGCTGGCCGTGGTTGTCCACGAAGCGCATCGCGCCGATGGCCTTGGCCGCGTCGCCGCGGTGCTTGAAGTTGGCGTAGCCCTCGCCGTGCGCCACCGCGATCGGCAGGCGGCTGCCGGCCATGCCCGCGAAGAAGATGCTCGGCGACTCGAGCACTTCGACCATCGACAGGCGGGCCTCGAAGCGCTCGCTCTGGTTGGTGGTGAAGCGCGGCCAGGCTTCGGCGCCCGGAATGATGTCGGCCAGCTCGGCGAACATCTGGCAGCCGTTGCACACGCCCAGGCCGAAGGTGTCGGCGCGGCCGAAGAAGGTCTTGAACTGCTCGGCCAGCTTCGGGTTGAAGGTGATGCTGCGCGCCCAGCCGATGCCGGCGCCCAGCGTGTCACCGTAGCTGAAGCCGCCGCAGGCGACCACGCCCTTGAAGTCGGCCAGGTCGGCCCGGCCCGTCTGCAGGTCGGTCATGTGGACGTCGAAGGCCTCGAAGCCGGCTTCGGTGAAGGCGTAGGCCATCTCGACATGCGAGTTGACGCCCTGCTCGCGCAGGATCGCGACCTTGGGGCGCGACTGCAGGATGGCCGGGGCCTGGGCCACGGACTGCGGCGCATTCGGCAGGAACACGTGCATGCCCGGGTCGTTCGGCACGCCGGCTGCTGCGTGCTCGGCATCGGCGCAGGCCGGGTTGTCGCGCTCGCGGGCGATCTTCCAGCTGACCGAGTCCCACACTTGGTGCAGGTCGTGCAGGCTTGCGCTGAACACCGACTTGGCGTCGCGCCAGACTTCGAGCTTGCCCTTGCCCGCGTCCATGGTCGAACTGACCGGGCGGGTCTTGCCGACGAAGTGGCTGTGCGCGCTCAGGCCGTGGGCGCGCAGCACCTGCATGACCTCGTTGCGCTCGGCGGTGCGCACCTGCAGCACCATGCCCAGTTCTTCGTTGAACAGCGCCTTGAGCGTGAGCTCTTCGCGCCGCGCGCTGACTTGCTGCGCCCAGTTCTTGGCGTCGCCGGTTTCCATGCGGCTGTCGGAAATGCCGTCGCCTTCGGTGACGAGCATGTCGACGTTCAGCGCCACGCCGACGTGGCCGGCAAAGGCCATTTCGCAGGCCGTGGCGAACAGGCCGCCGTCGCTGCGGTCGTGCATGGCCAGGATCTTGCCGTCGGCGCGCAGCGCGTTCACGGCATTGACCAGCGCCACCAGTTGCGCCGGGTCGTCCAGGTCGGGCACGGTGTCGCCGCTCTGGCCGAGCGTTTGCGCCAGGATGCTGCCGGCCATGCGGTGCTGGCCGCGGCCCAGGTCGACGAGCACCAGCGTGGTGTCGGCCTCTTCGGCGTCGAGCTGCGGCGTGAGCGTGCCGCGCACGTCGGCCAGCGAGGCGAAGGCGGTGACGATCAGGCTCACGGGCGAGGTCACCTTCTTGGCTTCGCCGTTGTCCTTCCACTGCGTGCGCATCGACAGCGAATCCTTGCCGACCGGAATCGACACGCCCAGCGCGGGACACAGCTCCAGGCCCACGGCCTTGACGGTCTCGTACAGCGCGGCGTCTTCGCCGGGCTCGCCGCAGGCGGCCATCCAGTTGGCCGACAGCTTGACGCGCGAGAGTTCGATGGGCGCGGCCAGCAGGTTGGTGATGGCTTCCGCCACGGCCATGCGGCCCGAGGCCGGCGCGTCGAGCGCGGCCAGCGGCGTACGCTCGCCCATGCTCATGGCCTCACCGGCAAAGCCCTTGTAGTCGGCCAGCGTCACGGCGCAGTCGGCTACGGGCACCTGCCACGGGCCGACCATCTGGTCGCGGTGGCTCATGCCGCCCACGGTGCGGTCGCCGATGGTGATGAGGAAGCGCTTCGAGGCCACGGTCGGGTGCGCGAGCACGTCGATGGCGGCCTTCTGCAGGTCGCGCCCGTGAGGTCGAGCGGCTTGAAGCTGCGCGCCACGGCCTGCACGTCGCGGTGCATCTTGGGCGGCTTGCCGAGCAGCACGTCCATGGGCATGTCGACCGGTTGCACGGCGGCGCCTTCATCGGCCACCAGCAGCTGGCGCTCTTCGGTCGCCACGCCGACCACCGAGAACGGGCAGCGCTCGCGCTCGCAGAAAGCCTTGAACTGCTCGAGCGATTCCGGCGCGATGGCCAGCACGTAGCGCTCCTGGCTTTCGTTGCACCAGATTTCCTTGGGCGCCATGCCCGACTCTTCGAGCGGCACGGCGCGCAGGTCGAAGCGCGCGCCACGACCGGCGTCGTTGGTCAGTTCGGGGAAGGCGTTGCTCAGGCCGCCCGCGCCCACGTCATGGATCGCGAGGATGGGGTTGGCCGCACCCTGCTGCCAGCAATGGTTGATGACCTCCTGCGCGCGGCGTTCGATTTCGGGGTTGCCGCGCTGCACCGAGTCGAAGTCGAGCTCGGCCGCGTTGGCGCCGGTGGCCATCGAACTGGCGGCGCTGCCGCCCATGCCGATGCGCATGCCGGGGCCGCCGAGCTGGATCAGCAGCGAGCCGGCCGGGAACAGGATCTTCTTGGTCTGCGTGGCGTCGATCTGCCCCAAGCCGCCCGCGATCATGATGGGCTTGTGGTAGCCGCGCTGCACGGTGTCGAGGTCGCTGGCAATCGCCTGCTCGTACTCGCGGAAGTAGCCCAGCAGGTTCGGACGGCCGAACTCGTTGTTGAACGCGGCGCCGCCCAGCGGGCCCTCGGTCATGATCTGCAGCGGGCTGGCGATGTGCTCGGGCTTGCCGTAGTGGCCGTCTTCAGGCCACAGCTTGGACACCGTGAAGCCGGTCAGGCCGGCCTTGGGCTTGGAGCCGCGCCCGGTGGCGCCCTCGTCGCGAATCTCGCCGCCCGCGCGGTCGAGGCGCCCGGGAACGGGGAAATGGCGGTCGGGTGGTTGTGCGTCTCGACCTTCATCAGCACATGGGTCAGCGCGCTATCTTTTTGATAGCTTTGCGAGCCGTTGGCCGGAATGAAGCGCTCGATGGTCGCGCCCTCCATCACCGAGGCGTTGTCGGCGTAGGCAATGACGGTGTGCTGCGGGTTCTGCTTCTCGGTGTGGCGGATCATCGAGAACAGGCTTTGCGGCTGCGCCTTGCCGTCGATGGTGAACTGGGCGTTGAAGATCTTGTGGCGGCAGTGCTCGCTGTTGGCCTGCGCGAACATCATGAGTTCGACGTCGCTGGGGTTGCGGCCCAGGCGGGTGAAGGCGTCGACGAGGTAGTCGATTTCGTCTTCGGCCAGCGCCAAGCCGAAGCCGGTGTTGGCCGCCACCAGCGCCGCGCGGCCGCCGGCTTGCACGTCGACCTGCGCCATCGGCTGGGCCGGCAGTTCGCTGAACAGGCTGGCGGCCTGCTCCACGGTGGCCAGCACCGATTCGGTCATGCGGTCGTGCAGCGGGCCGGCCGCGGCGGCCAGGGCGTCCCCCTCGAGCACGGGGGCCTTGCCGATGAGCGGCGCCTTCAGTTTCAGGTGGTACTGGGTGACGCGTTCGACCCGGCGCAGCGCCAGGCCGCAGTTGTGGGCGATGTCGGTGGCCTTGGAAGCCCAGGGCGACACGGTGCCCAGGCGCGGCGTGACCACCACCGAGGTGCCCGCCTTGGCCGGTGCCTCGAAAGGCTCGCCGTAGGTCAGCAGCGCGGCGAAACGCTCGCGGTCGGCCGTGTCCAGCGCCGCGTCGGTGACCACCAGGTGCACGAAACGGGCTGAAATGCCCTCGATGCGCGGCTCGACGGCCTGCAGCTTCGGCAGCAGCTGGCGGGCGCGGAAATCGCTGAGCGCGCTGCCGCCCTCGAACATGGTTACGACAGGAAGGGCTTGGGATGCGGGCTGCGTCACGGTCGATGTGGGGCCTCGGGGGCCGCGTTGGGAATCAAGGAATCGAGGCGAATGACCGCTGACTGGGGTCATCCGCGTTAACCCGGAATTTTAGCTTGCTGAATGGGATAATTCGGGGATGAGCATTAACTACAAAGACGCTGCGGGCATCGAAGCCATGCGGGTCGCCTGCCGCCTTGGCTCCGAGGTGCTGGACTACCTCACGCCCTTCATCAAGCCCGGCATCACCACGAACGATGTCGACCGGCTGGCCGCCGAGTACATGGTCAAGCAGGGCACCACCTCCGCCACGGTGGGCTACATGGGCGCCAGCAGCGTCCCGTTCCCGAAGTCGCTCTGCACCTCGGTGAACCACGTGGTGTGCCACGGCATTCCCAATGACAAGCCCCTGAAGAAGGGCGACATCATGAACGTCGACGTGACCGTCATCAAGGACGGCTGGTTCGGCGACAACAGCCGCATGTTCGTGATCGGCGACGCCTCCATCGCGGCCAAGCGCCTGTGCTCCATCACCTTCGAGGCCATGTGGCACGGCATCCTGCAGGTGCGCCCCGGCGCGCACCTGGGCGACGTGGGCCACGCGATCCAGAAGTTCGCCGAAGGCCAGGGCTTCAGCATCGTGCGCGAGTTCTGCGGCCACGGCGTGGGCCAGCGCTTCCACGAAGAACCCCAGGTGCTGCACTACGGCCGCCCGGGCACGCTGGAAGAACTCAAGCCCGGCATGATCTTCACCATCGAGCCCATGATCAACGCCGGCAAGCGCGACGTGAAGGAAGACTTCAAGGGCGGCCAGTATGACGGCTGGACCATCGTCACGCGCGACCACTCGCTGTCGGCCCAGTGGGAGCACACGGTGCTGGTCACCGAAACCGGCTACGAGGTGCTGACGCTCTCCGCGGGCAGCCCGCCGCTGCCCTCGTTCGTCACCGCGACCAAAACCTGACGCGCGCACGCGCTCCCCGGACGTGATCGAAGCAGCCAAGATCGACGTGGCGACGCTGCGCGAAGCCTATCGCGCGAAGAAGCTCGCGCTGTTCGACACCCTGCGCTTCGCGCGCGCGCCCACCCGCAGCGTGCACACGGTGCTGCGCCAGCTCTCGGCGCTGGCCGACGAAACGCTCTGCACCCTGTGGCGCGAGGCCGATTTCGGCGAGGCGCTCTCGCTGGCCGCCGTGGGCGGTTTCGGGCGCGGGGAGCTGTTTCCGTACTCCGACGTCGACGTGCTGCTGCTGCTGCCGCCCGAAGGCGACGCGAACGCGGTCGACCCGGCCCGCATCGAGGCCTTCATCGGCCATTGCTGGGACGCCGGCCTTGAAATCGGCTCCAGCGTGCGCACGGTCGAGGAGTGCCTGGCCGAGGCCGAGAAAGACGTCACCGTCCAGACCTCGCTGCTCGAGGCCCGGCTGATCGCGGGCGACAAGAAGCTCTTCACGGCCTTTCGCCGCCGTTTCACGCGCGCCATCGATCCGCAGGCGTTCTTCGTGGCCAAGTCGCAGGAAATGCGGCACCGCCACCAGAAGTTCGACAACACGCCCTACGCGCTGGAGCCCAACTGCAAGGAATCGCCGGGCGGCCTGCGCGACCTGCAGACCATCCTCTGGATGACCAAGGCCGCCGGCTACGGCAGCCGCTGGGACGACCTGGCCAAGAACGGCCTGGCCACCTCCTTCGAGGCCCAGCAGATCAAGCGCAACGAAGCCCTGCTCTCGCTGATTCGCGCCCGGCTGCACGTGATTGCCAACCGCCGCGAAGACCGGCTGGTGTTCGACCTGCAGACCGCCGTGGCCGCCAGCTTCGGCTACGAGGGCGAGTCGCAGCGCAAGTCGAGCGAGGCGCTCATGCGCCGCTACTACTGGGCCGCCAAGGCGGTGTCGCAGCTCAACCAGATCCTGCTGCTCAACATCTCCGAGCGGCTGCAGCCCAGCGCCGAGCAGCACACGCCGATCAACGAGCGCTTCTACGAGCGCGCCGGCCTGATCGAGATCGCCAGCGACGACCTCTACGAGCGCGAGCCGCACGCGGTGCTCGAGACCTTCCTGCTCTACCAGAAGACCATCGGCGTGAAGGGCCTGTCGGCGCGCACGCTGCGCGCGCTGTACAACGCGCGCCACGTGATGGACAGCAAGTTCCGCAACGACCCGGTCAACCACGAGACCTTCATGCGGATCCTGCTGCAGCCCTACGGCATCACGCACGCGTTCCGGCTCATGAACCAGACCTCGGTGCTGGGGCGCTACCTGCGGGTGTTCCGCAGCATCGTGGGGCAGATGCAGCACGACCTGTTCCATGTGTACACGGTCGACCAGCACATATTGATGGTGCTGCGCAACGTGCGGCGCTTCTTCATTGCCGAGCACGCACACGAATACCCGTTCTGCTCGCAGCTCGCGGCCGGCTGGGACAAGCCCTGGATCCTGTACGTGGCCGCCCTCTTCCACGACATCGCCAAGGGCCGCGGCGGCGACCACTCCACGCTCGGCGCGCGCGACGTGCAGCGCTTCTGCAAGCAGCACGGCATCGCGCGCGAAGACGCCAAGCTCATCGAATTCCTCGTGGCCGAGCACCTGGTGATGAGCCAGGTCGCGCAAAAGCAGGACCTGAGCGACCCCGAGGTGATCGGCGCCTTCGCCAAGCGCGTGGGCAACGAGCGCTACCTCACGGCCCTCTACCTCTTGACCATCGCCGACATCCGGGGCACCTCGCCGCGCGTATGGAACGCATGGAAAGGCAAATTGCTCGAGGACCTGTACCGCTACACGCTGCGCGCGCTGGGCGGCCGCATGCCCGACCCGGACGCCGAGGTCGAGTCGCGCAAGCGCGAGGCGCTGGTGCAACTGGCCCTGCACGCCCAGCGCTTCGAGGCGCACAAGGCCCTGTGGGACACGCTCGACGTGGGCTACTTCATGCGCCACGACGCCACCGAGATCGCCTGGCATGCCAAGCAGCTCTCGCGCTTCGTGCCGCCCAAGAACGTGCCGATCGACCCGAAGGCTCTGCCCATCGTGCGCGCGCACCTGTCGCCGGTGGGCGAAGGCCTGCAGGTGGTGGTCTACACGCCCGACCAGCCCGATCTTTTTGCACGCATCTGCGGCTATTTCGATCAATCGTCGTTCAGCATCCTGGACGCCAAGGTCCACACCACGAGCAACGGCTATGCGCTCGACACCTTCCAGGTGGTGACCACCTTCCTGCCCGACCACTACCGCGACCTGATCAGCATGGTCGAGTCGGGCCTGGCGCAAACGCTCACCGAAGCCGGCGCCCTGCCCCCGCCCAGCATGGGCCGGGTGTCGCGCCGGGTGCGCAGCTTTCCGATCAAGCCGCGCATCAGTCTCTTGCCCGACGACAAGGCGCAGCGCTGGCTGCTCAACATCTCGGCCAGCGACCGGGCGGGCCTGCTGTACTCGGTGGCCCGGGTGCTGGCGCGCCACCACCTGAACCTGCAACTGGCCAAGGTGACGACGCTCGGCGAACGGGTGGAAGACACCTTCCTCATCAGCGGTCCGGAGTTGCAAGGCCAGAAGACCCAGCTCGCGATCGAGACCGAACTGATGGAAGCGCTGGCGTCCTGAGCCTGCGGTTTCCGAGCGCCACCACAGAACTTGCGCGCCTTTGCGCAAGCAAAGCAGGAAACAGTCGTCCATCGCCGTCAAAATGTCGGACATGGAATCTTTGATTGAACAGCTTTCGGACTCGGTGTCCTCCGCCAAGACGCTGGAGGACCTGGCCCGCCCGATGCTCGCGATGCTCGAGGTCGTGACCGGGCTGGAGTCGACATACCTCACGACCATCGACCTGGACAAGGGCCTGCAGCACATTCTTTTTGCGCGCAACGCCAAGGAAATGAACATTCCCGAGGGCCTGTCCGTCCCCTGGTCCGACACCCTGTGCCGCCGCGCCCTCGAAGAAGGCCGCACCTTCACCGGCGACGTCGCCAGCTGCTGGGGCGACTCCGGCGCCGCCCGCGACCTCGGCATCCAGACCTATGTAAGCACGCCCGTGCGCACCGACGCCGGCAGTCTCTACGGCACCCTGTGCGCCGCCAGCGCCACCAAGCTGCCGCTGTCGCCCCATGCGGAGCCGGTGCTGCAGCTGTTCGCGCGGCTGCTGGGCCAGCAGGTCGAGCGCGAGCTGCTCTTCGTCAAGCTCCAGAAGGCCAACGCCGAACTGGCGGCCCATGCCTCGACCGACGCCCTCACCGGCCTGCCCAACCGCCGCTCGCTGATCGAGGCGCTGCGCCGCCTGCTCGCCCAGTGCGAGCGCGAGGACCGCAGCGTGCTGGTGGGGTTCATCGACATGGACGGCTTCAAGAAGATCAACGACACGCACGGCCACGACATCGGCGACGAGTTCCTCTCGGCCATGGCCGGGCGGCTGTCGGCGTCGCTGCGCTCCAGCGACATCCTGGCGCGCTTCGGCGGCGACGAGTTCGTGGTGATCGGCGCCGGCCCGTCGTTCGCCGAGTCGCCGCGCACCGCGGCGCGCGCGCTGGCCGACCGGCTGGGCGAAAGCACCATCGGCGATCTGCGGCTGAAGCACACCATGTTCGACTACGGCGGTGCCAGCGTGGGCGTGGTGCCGGTCGATCCGCGCACCACCTCCGCCGAAGAAGCGCTGAAGCTGGCGGACACCGCCATGTACACCGTCAAGCGGGAGCGCCGCGCCACGGCCACGCCCAGGGAAACGCAGCTCGACTGAATGAACACCGACCGGCTGGCACGCCTCGAAAGGGCCCTGGGTTCGCTCAAGGCACGGATCACGATGGGCGGGATCATGGCGCTGGTGCTCGGCATCGGCCTGATCACGACCATCATCGTGGGACGGACCGAGCACGACCTGCTGGCGTCGCAGCGCGAGCGCGAACTGAGCGAGTCGGTGCGCACCGCCGCGCTGCTGAACCACAACGTGATCCAGCTGCAGCGCGTGCTGGACTCGGTGGCCGGGCTGCTCGACGAAGAGACGCTGCGCAACCCCGCCGCGCTCAAGGAGTTCATGCGCAACAAGCCGGTGATGCGCAACTTCTTCGCCAACGTCTACATCGCCACGCCCGACGGCGCGGTGCGCGTGATGCTCGACGACCAAGGCGTGTCGCACCCGGTGCTGAACATCCGCGACCGCCCCTACTTCGGCCAGACCCTGACCGAGGGCCGGCCCATCGTGTCCGACGCGCTGCTCGGCTCGCTGACCGGCGAACCCATCGTGGCCGTCACGCAGCCGGTGCGCGGCGACCACGGCATCTTCGCCGTGGTGGGCGGCACGCTGCGCCTGTCCAGCCGCGACCTGCTCGACGGCCTGGTCGACGCGCAGGAAAGCGATGCCGGCGCACTCATGGTCGTGACCGACACCATGGGCCGCGTACTGGCGCACCCCAACCGCAAGAAGCTGCTGCAGCAGATTTCGAACGAACCCCGGCTGGCCGAAGCCTTCAAGGCCTGGCGAAGCGCCGGCAGCCCGGTCGAGCCGCTGGGCCTGCTGCTGCCCCAGGCCCACGAAATCGCCAGCGCCGCCGGCGTGCCCGGACCCGACTGGATGGTCTGGCGCGTGCGCCCCGAGGCCGAGGTGCTGCAGCCGGTCAAGGCCGCGCGCCAGTTGGCCATGGCCTGGGCCGCCACGCTGGTGGCGGTGCTGTCGGCCGGCCTGTTCCTGAGCCTGTGGTGGATGCTGCAGCCGCTGACGCTGCTGGAGCGGCGCGCGCAGCACATGTTCGACGACGCCATGCGGCCCGAAGACGGCTGGCCGCCGGGCGACGGCGAAATCGGCCAGCTCGGCCAGGTGCTGCGCCGCGTCGGCGAGCAGCGCGGCGAGCTCGAGCGGCTGAACGGCGAGATGTTCAGCAAGCTGCGCTCCGTGATGCGCGCGGCGCCCATCGGCATTGCCTTCATCCGCGACCGGCGCTTCGAGCTGGTGAGCGACGAGCTGTGCCGCCTGCTCGCCTACCGCGAGGACGAGCTGCTGGGCCAGCCGGTAGACCTGATCGTGGTGCCCGAGGAAGACCAGCCCGCCCTGGCCGCGCTCGAGAAAGAAGCCTTTGCCAGCAGCAATTCCTATGTGGGCGAGTCGCGCATGCAGCGCGGCGACGGCTCGCGCTTCTGGGCCCGGCTGCGCAGCCGGCCGGTCGATCCGGAGCACACGGACTTCGGCTCGATCTGGACCGTGCTCAACATCGAGGAGCAGCGCAACGCGCGCAAGGCGCTCGAATGGTCGGCCGCGCACGACGGCCTGACCGGGCTGGCCAACCGCCAGCGCTTCGACCAGCAGGCGCAGCGGCTGATCGACGCCCGGCCCGGGTCGTTGCCGGCCGCGCTGGTGTTCATCGACCTGGACCACTTCAAGCAGGTCAACGACACGGCCGGCCACCTGTCGGGCGACGCCATGCTGCGCGCAGCGGCCGCGGCCATCATGTCGCGCGTGCGTTCGGGCGACCTGGCGGCGCGCATCGGCGGGGACGAGTTCGCGCTGCTGCTCGAGCAGTGCACGCACGAGGCCGCCGTGCGCGTGGCCGAGGACATCGTGGCGTCGATCTCGGCGATCGCGCTGCCCTGGCTGTCGGGCAGCCTGCATGTCGGCGCCAGCATCGGCGTGGCCAGCCTGTCGCAGGAGATCGGCTCGGTCGACGCCTGGGTCGACGCGGCCGACGCCGCCTGCTACGCCGCGAAGGCGGCCGGGCGCGGCGTGGTGCGCGCGGGTCG
>NZ_MOWM01000160.1 GCF_016082275.1 Variovorax sp. E3 | reverse complement strand
CAAGCGCGCCGTCGCCGAGCGGAGGCGCCGAGCCCCCACCTCGGTCCTCCCCCGGAAGGGGAGGAAGAAATGCGATAGGACTTCATGCGGCGTCCCGCTTGCGCTTGAACGCAGCGTTGAGAAAGCCGCTGAGCACGCCCACCATCAACAGCGGCGGCAGCGACAACAGAATGACCGAGGCGTTCAGGATGCCCCACGGCACGTCGCGCCCCAGCTGGCTCAGCTCCGACGCCACGATGGGCAGCGTTTTCGCGTCCGACGTGGTCAGCATCAGCGCAATGAGGAACTCGTTCCACACCAGCACGAAGCCGAAGGCAATGGCGCCGACCAGCGAGCGCGCGGCAATCGGCAGCGCCACCTTGAAGAAGATCGCGTAGGGGCCGTAGCCGTCCACGCGGCCCGCTTCTTCCACCTCCTTGGGCACCGCCTTGAAGGCCGGGATCGCGAGCCAGATCACGGTCGACAAGGTCAGCAGCGTGTAGGTGACGATCAACGCAAAGCGCGTGTCGTACAGCTCCAGCTGCAGCCAGATCACCATCAGCGGAATGGCCACGGCCACCGGCGGCAGGAAGCGCATCGACAGCACGAAGAACTGGATGTCGTCGGCCCAGCGCAGCGGGTAGCGCGCGAGCGCATACGCGGCCGCAGCCCCAGCACCGCGCCGACGATCACCGCCGCGCCCACCACCAATACGGAGTTGAGCAGCCCCTGCGCCACCGCCTCGCGGCTCAGCACGTAGACGTAGTTCTCCAGCGTCGGCGTGAAGAAGAACCTGGGCACCGCCGAGACGATGTCCACGCGGTTCTTGAACGAGTTGAGAAAGGTCCAGAGCACCGGCACCAGCGCCGAGAGCCCCGCGCCGACCAGCACCAGCCGCGCGAGCAGCGTGCCCATGGAAAATTTCTTCTTGCGTGAGGCGCTCATTTCGGTCGCGTCCATTTCCAGATATAGGTGAACGCCACGGTCGAGGCGACCATCATCAGCACCGCCATGCTCGACGCATACGAGATGCGGCCCGACTCGATGAAGCCCTGCGAGAAGGCGTACATGTCCAGCGTCTCGGTCGAGATGCCGGGGCCGCCGCGCGTCATCACGTAGATCAGGTCGAAGGCGCGCAGCGACTCCACCATCTTCACGAAGGTCAGGCTGATGAGCGGTGCCTTCAGCATCGGCAGCGCCACGTACGCATAGACCTCCCAGGTCCTGGCGTGGTCCATGCGCGCGGCCTCGAAGGGCTGCGGCGGCAATGTCTCCAGCAGCTTCAGCACGATGACCGCGAAGAACAGGCCCCACTGCCACACGTCCACGAAGGCCACGGTGAGCAGCGCCGTGAGCGGGTTGGCCAGCAGGTCGAGCGGCTCGCCGGTGATGGCCTTGTACGGGTACGTCAGCAAGCCGAACAGCGGGTGGAAGGCGAACTTCCACACGAACGCGGCCGACACGCGCGGCAGCAGCACCGGCACGATGAACAGCATCGACAGCACGTTGCGCCAGCGCGCGGTGGTGCACTGGAACAGCAGCACGCCCAGCAGCACCGCCAAGCCCATGGTGGCGCTCACGGTCAGCACTTCCCACACCAGCGACACGCGCACCGAGTTGAGAAAGCGCCGGTCGGAAAACAGCTGCACGTAGTTCGACAGCCAGACCCAGCCCGAATCGGCCTGGCCCAGCTCGCGGTCCTGCAGCGAGATGCCGATCGCGAACAGCGTCGGCACCAGCGCCAGCACCGCGAGCACCAGCAGCCCCGGTCCGATGAAGACGACCGGCAGCCGCGTCTTTCTTTTGACCCCAGCGCCCATCACTTCTTGCGCCGTGCGACCAGCTGCTTGGCGTAGGCGTCGAGTTCGTCCAGGCCGCCCTTGATGTCGGTGCGCGAACCGGTGATCAGCTCTTCGAGAATGATCCCCCAGCGGTCGCCCAAGTCGGGCCACGCGGGGTCTTGCCAGAAGTTCACGGCCGTGAGCTTGCCGGTGTCGGCCAGCGCCTTGCCCAGGTCGGCGCCGTAGCGCTTGGCGAACTCGGGGCTGGCCAGCACGCTGGTGCGGTTGAGTTCACCGAACTGCCCTTCGGCCAGGCGGCGCTGCTCCTGCTGCTTGGAAGTGGCCCAGGCCACGAACAGGCCCGCGCACTTCTTCGCCTCTTCGGTCTTGTTGGCCTTGGCGCCGATGGCCAGCCCGTGGCCGTAGCCGCCGCCGGTCAGCGGCGAAGGCGGCGGCAGGTAGGCGACCTTGCCGATCACGGTCGACATCTTCGGGTCGAGCGCGTTGCCGGCCAGCGGGGTCGATTCGATCAGCATCGCCACCTTGCCCGCGAGGAAGGCGCCGGTGGCCTCGTCCCAGCCGCCGGTCTTGGTGCCGGGGGCGGAGTACTTGAACAGGTCCAGGTACGTCTGCGTGGCCTTCACGGCGGCGGGCGAGTCGAAGACGGGCTTGTCGCCGTCGAACCACTGGCCGCCGTTGCCGCGGAAGAACGGCATCCAGCGCCACACGTTGGCGCCCGAGCCGCGCTGGCCGCGCAGGGCCACGCCGTACACGCCGTGGGCCGGGTCGTTGAGCTTCTTCGCGGCCTCGACGAACTCTTCGAGCGTGGTGGGCGGCTTCACGCCGGCTTTCTCGAGCAGGTCCTTGCGGTAGACCAGCAGGTCGCCGCCACCGGTGAGCGGCGCGAACCAGGCCTGGCCGTCGAAGGTGGCGACCTTCTGGCGGCCGGGGTCGAAGTCGGCGTAGTCGTAGTCGGCCGGGTAGTACCTGGCCAGCGGCACGATCCACTTCGACTGGGCGAACAGCGGCACGTTGGCCTCGTCCACGTAGTACACGTTGTACTTGCCCACGGTCGAGGCGTCGGCGCGGGTCTTGGTGCGGCGGTCGTTCTCGTTGAGGTTGTCGATGTTGAACGAGGCGCCGCTCAGGGCCTTGAACTCGTCCTTGTACTTTTCGAGCAAGGTCAGCCCGTCGCGCGGCTGGGACAGGACGCGCACGTCCTCCTTGCAGACCTGCGGGGCCGGGGCCTGCGCCTGGGCCGCGGCGCCCCAGGTGGCCAGTGCCGCCACCAGCAGCGCGAAGCCGGCCGACCGGCCGGGTGTGTGAATAGCCATCATCGCTTTTGTCTCCTGTGAACCTGCCCTGGATCGCCGTCGGATCGCGGCGTCAACAGGTGGGAGGAAGCGTAGGCAGCACGGCCCGGCCGCCGCGTACATGCCGGCAAGGGCGCTGGTATTTTGATGACCACCCTCTCGGGGTTTTGCCGGGGTTCGGCCGGGGTCGGGCAGACCCGTATCAGCCGGCCGTCAAGCGTTCGTCAGGGTCGCCGGGGGCACGGGCTGGCCGCTGCGCAGGCCGAAGCGGTCTTGTGCCTGGTGGCGGTAGGCCGAGGGCGTCATGCCCTTGAGCTGCAGGAAGCGGCGGTTGAAATTGGCCAGGTTGGCAAAGCCGACGTCATAGCAGATGTCGCTCACCAGCCGGTCGGACACCTGCAGCATCTCGCAGGCCTTGGCGATGCGCAGCCGCGTGACGAAGTCGGTGAAGGTGGCGCCCATGTGCTTGTGGAAGTAGCGCGAGAAGCTGCTTTCGGCCATGTTGGCCACGGCGCACACGGCCGGCAGCGACAGCTCCTCGGTCAGGTGCAGCTCGAGGTAGTCGAGCACGCGGCGCATGCGGGTGTTGGCGCTCGGGTCTTCGCCGGCGGGGCCGGTGGTGCTGGAAATCTGGCGCCAGTCGGGCCAGTGGGCCAGCTCGTGCAGCAGGCCGATGAATTCGGCCAGCCGGGCCATGCCCTCCTGCGCCTGCACGCGCAGGAAGCGCTCGCGCACCAGTGCGTGGATGCCGAAGAACTCGATGCCCAGCTTGGCCCGCTCGAGCATCGGCAGCACCGCGTTCAGCTCGGGAAACAGGTCGGTGCCCTTGCGCAGCGGCTCGTCGCGGAAATGGATGACCATGCTGCGGTCGGCAATGCCCTCGGGCGGCACGTCGTGCGAGATCCAGGTGTGGGGCAGCCGCGCTCCCACCAGCGCCACGTAGCCCGGCTCGAAGCGGCCGATGTGGTCGCCCACGAAGACATCGCCGCTGCTGCGGTTGATGCACTGCAGCTCGTATTCGTCGTGGTAGTGCCAGCAGTCGAAGGGCCAGGGCACGCCGTGCTGCAGACAGCGCACCGAGCTGCCGCCCGCGGGCTCGAAACCCAGCCGCGGGTCGCGCAGCAGTTCATGTTCGAGTTCCGGCTTTCGTGCGGCGTGTTGTCTCATGGTTCTACGAGCCTTCGCGCGGGGGCCGGCGGCGGGGCTTCAGGACCTCGAAGCCTTATGTGCCGTTATGCGCCGGCGACTTTCATGCGGTTGACCAGGATCGACCCCGTGGTCTTGGCGCCGAAAGTGTACGCATCGGCCCCGATGGCTTCAATGCCCATCAGCATGTCTTTCAGGTTGCCGGCGATGGTGATTTCCTGCACCGGGAAGGCGATCTTGCCCTTTTCGACCCAGAAACCGCTGGCGCCGCGCGAGTAGTCGCCGGTCACGTAGTTCACGCCCTGCCCCATGAGCTCGATCACGAACAGGCCGGTGCCCAGCTTGGCGAGCATGGCGTCGAGGTCGTCGGTGTGCCGGGTCAGGCGTGAGCTGAGCGTCAGGTTGTGCGAGCCGCCGGCGTTGCCGGTGGTCTTCATGCCCAGCTTGCGGGCCGAATAGGTCGAGAGGAAGTAGCCCTCGAGGCGGCCGGCATCGACCACCTTGCGCGCGCGGGTGATCACGCCTTCGTCGTCGAAGGGCGAGCTGCCCTTGCCGCGCATCACGTGCGGGTCTTCGGCCACGCTCACGTGCTTGGGCAGCACGGGCTTGCCCAGCGAGTCGAGCAGGAAGCTGCTTTTGCGGTAGAGCGCCCCGCCGCTCACGGCCTGCACCAGCCCGCCCAGCAGGCCCACGGCCAGCGGCGACTCGAACAGCACCGGGCATTCGGTGGTCTTGATCTTGCGCGACTTCAGGCGGCTCAGCGCCCGTTCGGCGGCGTAGCGGCCCACGGCCTGCGGGCTGGCCAGTTCGTCGGCCGCGCGCATGGAGCTGTACCAGGCGTCGCGCTGCATGCCGTCGCCCTTGCCTGCGATGGGCGCCACCGAGATCGAGTGCCGCGAGCTGGCGTAGCCGCCCCGGAAGCCGTGCGTGTGGGCGCTGAAGAAGTGGCTCTGCTGGGCCGAGACGCCCGCGCCTTCGCTGTTGGTGATGCGCTTGTCGGTCGTCAAGGCCGCCTCTTCGCATTCCAGCGCCAGCTGGGCGGCCTGCTCGCTCGTCACGTCCCAGGGGTGGAACAGGTCGAGTTCGGGGTGTTCCTTGGCGATGTCTTCTTCGTCGGGCAGGCCGCTCACCGGGTCTTCGGCCGTGAAGCGGGCGATGTCGTAGGCCGCCTGCACGGTCTGCTTGATGGCCGCCTCGGAGAAGTCGGAGGTGCTGGCGTTGCCGCGGCGGTGGCCCACGTAGACCGTGATGCCCAGCGACTTGTCGCGGTTGCGCTCGACGTTCTCGAGCTCGCCCTTGCGCACGGAGACGCTCAGGCCGCAGCCCTCGGACGCCTCGGCGCCGGCATCGGTCGCCCCGAGCTTCTTGGCGTGCGCCAAGGCCGTGTCGACCAGGTTTTCGAAGAAGGAGCGGCTGTAGGCGAAGCCGGAATCGGCGCGCGAGGAGGATGTCGTCATGTGGTGGCTATGATACTTGCGCCCCCCATTTCCCGTTTTCCCCCCAGCTTCCCACTGCGCATTGCACACGCGTTGCAACGCCGCACGGTGCGGCCCAGAATCGACCCCCATGTCCCGCAAACCCAAAAAAGGCTATTTCGTCCGTGGCCAGTTCGTCGCCGAAGGCAGCGAACTCGACCTGGAGCTCAAGCGCGAGCTCAAGGGCACCGACGACGCCAGCCGTACCGACCTCAAGCGCGAAAGCGACGAACTCCAGAAGCTCGGCGGCGAACTGCTCACGCTGCGCGCCGGCCTGTTCGATGCGCTCCAGCTCGACGAGAAGCTGGTCGACGCCATCGCCGAAGCCAAGCGCATCACCAATTTCGAGGGCAAGCGCCGCCAGATGCAGTTCATCGGCAAGCTCATGCGCAAGCTGGAGCCCGAGGTGCTGGAGGCCGTCAAGCAGGCCCTGACCGAGCAGAACAGCGTGCCCGCCGCCGAAACCGCCGCCCTGCACGAGGCCGAGCGCTGGCGCGACCGCCTGATTGCCGACGACGACGCCCTGGGCGGCTGGATCGAGACCCACCCCGCCACCGACTCCCAGCAGCTGCGCGCCCTGGTGCGCCAGGCCCGCAAGGACATGAAGACCGGCCCGGCCGGGGAAGCCCCCCGCCAGGGCAAGGCCTACCGCGAGATCTTCCAGCTGGTGCGCGAGCAACTGGCGGTGCATGGCGGCGACGACCATGCGGCGGCGGCGGCTGCCCAGGACCGCGAAGAGGACGCATGAGCCACCCGTATTTCCGCCTGCCCTCCCGGGGGGAGGAAGCAAGACCATGAGCACCTTTGACCCCGTCCGCATCGGCATCGTCTCGGTCAGCGACCGCGCCTCCAGCGGCGCCTACGAGGACAAGGGCCTGCCCTCGCTGAAGGAATGGCTGGCCAAGGCGCTGAAGAACCCCATCGAGTTCGAACCCCGGCTGATTCCCGACGAAGCCGAGCGCATCAGCGCCGCGCTGATCGAGCTGGTCGACGCCGGCTGCTCGCTGGTGCTGACCACCGGCGGCACCGGCCCGGCCCTGCGCGACGTGACGCCCGAGCCACGCTGGCCGTGGCCCACAAGGAAATGCCCGGCTTCGGCGAGCAGATGCGCCAGATCAGCCTGCGCTTCGTGCCGACCGCGATCCTGTCGCGGCAGGTGGCGGTGATTCGCGGGCAGAGCCTGATCATCAACCTGCCGGGCCAGCCCAAATCGATCGCGGAAACGCTCGAAGGGCTGAAGGACGCGAACGGCGCGCGGGTCGTGCCGGGCATCTTCGCGGCGGTGCCCTACTGCATCGACCTGATCGGCGGGCCGTACCTGGAAACCGACGACACGGTCTGCAAGGCCTTCCGGCCCAAGTCGGCCATCCGCACCCGCGCCTGAGCACAGCGAGCGCCTAGGGCGTCGGCAGGCTCCTGGCCTCCACGTCCTTCAGGCACGCATTGACCGCCGCGGGCGACGCCTGCTCGTAGCAGCGCGCGGCCGCCGCCCGCGCCGCCTTCTGCTGCACGCGGCGCTCTTCGGCGCTGTCGATCTGGTAGCCCATGAGCCACTTCATGGACAGCGCCAGCACGAGCCCCAGGCCCAGCGACACACCGACCACCGTCGAGCGCCAGGTCCGCACGCCGGCGGGCCTGCCAGCCTTGGCGGCCTTGGCGGGTGCGGCCGGCGCGGCGGCCGGGCCGACATCGAATGCCATCGGCGGATGCGAGGGCGAGCCGCCATGAACCCGGCGCCGCTGCTGCGGGCGCGGGTCGGCCGTGGTGGTGGTGCGTGCGGAAGACTTGTCGTAGCTACCCATCGATCTGCGTGTTGTGATTCAGGCGCGACGTGCGCGGGGCGATTGTCCGACAAGTGGCGCCCCGGCTTCTTCAGCTTCGGCACACGTTGCTGTTTGGCTACTTGCCCAGGATCCACGACGCGATTCGCGGCACCACTTCGAGTTCGAGCCCGTTGAAGCCGTGATAGGCCATGGCCTCGCAGGGGTCGCCCCTGCTCTGGCCGCCGGTGAAGCTCAGCAGTTCCTTCCTCGACGAGTTGCCGAGCTTGCCCATGAGCTCCGGCACCTTGGCGTACGCGCAGAGCGCGCAGCCGTCCTGCTCGTGGTGCACCACGAGCACGGGAATGCGGATGTTCTCCAGCGGCATGGCCGGAACGGGCCGGCCGCCACGGTCCGCGAGGATGGTCGAAGTCAGCACGATGCCGTCCGGGCCGTCCGGGCCTTGAGGGCCGGACAGCTCGGTGGCGACATACGCCGCCGACTGCGTGCCCCGGCTGGTGCCCACCAGCCACACGGGCACCTTGGCCTGCTCGCGCATCCAAGCAATGACCGCCTTCAGGTCCGCCGCGTGTTCGGGCTTCTGGCGGAACCCGCTCAGGTACGGCGGGCTCTGCCGGTCGGAGGGCGCGTCGATCACCGCCACCATGAGCCCCTGGTCCGCGAACGACTGCCGCGTGCGAACGAGGAAATTGCCGGCGCCCCAGGCGAACGAGCCGTTGGGAAAGATCTGCAGCCCGCCGTGCCCACCCGCGAGCAGGATGACGGCGGCCTTGGGATCGGGTGGCGACAGCACGAGCACTCGCTGCGTCACGCCGGGGCGGGTGGGAATGTCCACCACCTGCTGCGTGGTCTGCGCCTGGGCCGGGCCATGCGCGGCCAACGCCATCAGGAAGCCAGCGATCCAGCAACGGGCAGCGCGGTACATCGGCGATCTCCTGGCAACTGCATTCACCACCTGCATGGCCCCGGCGTCCGGGCCGGAGGCTTTCGAAAACCTCCGGCGTGCGGCGAACCTCAGGCCAGGTCGAACCTGTCGAGGTTCATCACCTTCGTCCACGCAGCCACGAAGTCCTTCGTGAACTTGTCCTGCGCATCGGCGCTTGCGTAGATCTCGGCCACGGCGCGCAGTTGCGCGTTGGAGCCGAAGACCAGGTCGGCGCGCGTGCCGGTCCACTTCAGCTCGCCCGACTTGCGGTCGCGCCCTTCGTACCTGTCGTTGCCGGCCGCGGCCGCCTTCCACTCCGTGCCCATGTCGAGCAGGTTGACGAAGAAGTCGTTGCTCAACGCGCCCGGCTTCTTCGTGAAGACGCCGTCCTTCGTTTGACCGGCGTTGGCACCGATCACGCGCAGGCCGCCGAGGAGCACCGTCATTTCCGGCGCGGTCAGCGTCAGCAGTTGTGCCCGGTCGACGAGCAGCACTTCGGCGGGCACGCTGAAACGCGCCCGGGTGTAGTTGCGAAAGCCGTCGGCCGCCGGCTCCAGCGGCTCGAACGAGGGCACGTCGGTCTGGTCCTGCGACGCGTCGGCGCGGCCCGGCGAGAACGGCACCTTGACCTCGCGGCCGGCGTTGCGCGCGGCTTGCTCCACGCCCGCGCCACCGGCCAGCACGATCAGGTCGGCGATCGAGATCTTCTTGCCGCCCTTTTGCGCGCCGTTGAACTCGGCGCGAATGCCTTCGAGCACCTGCAGCACCTTGCCCAGTTGCGCCGGCTCGTTCACGGCCCAGTCTTTCTGCGGTGCCAGGCGAATGCGCGCGCCGTTCGCGCCGCCGCGCTTGTCGGAGCCGCGGAAGGTCGATGCCGAGGCCCATGCCGTCGACACCAACTGCGCGGGCGTGAGGCCCGAGGCCAGTACCTGCTTCGTGAGCGCCGCGACGTCCTGCGCGTCGACCAGTGCGTGGTCGACCGCCGGAATCGGGTCTTGCCAGATCAACTCTTCGGCCGGCACTTCCGGGCCGAGGTAGCGTGCGCGCGGTCCCATGTCGCGGTGCGTGAGCTTGAACCATGCGCGGGCGAATGCATCGGCGAGCTGGTCGGGGTTGGCGAGGAAGCGGCGCGAGATCTTCTCGTAGGCCGGGTCCACGCGCAGCGACAGGTCGGTGGTGAGCATGGTCGGCGCGTGGCGCTTCGACGCGTCGTGCGCGTCGGGAATGGTGCCCGCGCGGCGCCGCCCTTGGCCACCCACTGGTGCGCGCCGGCGGGGCTCTTCGTGAGTTCCCATTCGTAGCCGAACAGGTTCTCGAAGAAGTTGTTGCTCCACTTCGTCGGCGTGGTGGTCCAGGTGACTTCCAGGCCGCTGGTGATGGCATCGCCGCCCTTGCCGCTGCCGAAGCTGCTCTTCCAGCCCAGGCCCTGGTCCTCGATGCCCGCCGCCTCGGGCTCGTGCCCGACGTGCGTTGCCGGGCCCGCGCCGTGGGTCTTGCCGAAGCTGTGGCCGCCGGCGATGAGCGCCACGGTTTCTTCGTCGTCCATGGCCATGCGCCCGAAGGTGTCGCGGATGTCGCGTGCCGCGGCCAGCGGGTCGGGGTTGCCGTCCGGGCCTCGGGGTTCACGTAGATCAGGCCCATCTGCACGGCGGCCAACGGGTTCTCGAGGTCGCGGGTGTGCGGCACCTTGCTGTCGTCGTCCTTCACGAGCACGGCGCCGGCCTTGTCGACACCGGGCGAGCCTTGCGAATAGCGGACGTCACCGCCCAGCCAGGTGGTCTCGCGGCCCCAGTACACGTCCTGGTCGGGTTCCCACACATCGGCGCGGCCACCGGCAAAGCCGAAGGTCTTGAAGCCCATGGTTTCGAGCGCGACGTTGCCCGTGAGAATCAACAGGTCGGCCCACGAAATCTTGTTGCCGTACTTCTGCTTGATCGGCCACAGCAGGCGGCGTGCCTTGTCCAGGCTCACGTTGTCGGGCCAGCTGTTGAGCGGCGCAAAGCGCTGCTGGCCACGACCAGCACCGCCGCGTCCGTCGCCGATGCGGTAGGTGCCCGCGCTGTGCCAGGCCATGCGAACGAACAGCGGGCCGTAGTGGCCGAAGTCGGCCGGCCACCAGTCCTGCGAGTCGGTCATCAAGGCGGCGAGGTCTTTCTTCAGCGCGGCCAGATCGAGGCTCTTGAAGGCGGCGGCGTAGTCGAAGTCCTTGTCCATCGGATCGGATTTCGACGAGTGCTGATGCAGCAGGTCGACGCGCAACTGCTGGGGCCACCAGTCCTTGTTCGTGGTGCCGGCACCCGCGGCCTGGCTGAAGGGACACTTGGCTTCGGACTTGTCACTGCTCATGGGGAGAACTCCTGTTTTCTGCTGCGAGGGGATGAATCAAATTCTCTGACAGAAGGCGCTGTGAGGCGAATAGAAGCATTCAATTCCAGCGATAGCGCACGCAGGCGATGCAGGCCATTCGCCGTGCGGTCTTCGCCGCCCGGCCTTGGGCTTTATAGCCCCATCGCATGTCGCTGGGCAATCGATCTCCATGCATCGAGAAGAGAAGTGACCGAAGGCAAGTACTTCAGCGCGGTGCTGATGAAGTACGCGCCCTGAACTCAGGCCGTGGCCGGCCCGAACCCATGGCTGTCCGCGGCCTGCTCGCAAGGCACGCGCTCGGCCTGCACGGTCGAGTGGTGAATGTCGAAGCGCTCCGCAAGCAGCGCGCGCAGCCGCAGCGTCAACGGCGCCAGGTCGCCGATATCGGGCGTGCCGACCACATGCACGCTCAGGCTCACCTTGCCGCTGGACAGCGCCCACACATGCAGGTCGTGCACGCTGGCGACGCCTTCGCTTGCCAGCAGCGCGCGTTCGACTTCCGGCAGGTCGACATCGTCGGGCACGCCTTCGAGCAGCACGTTGAGGCTCTCGCGCAGAAGCCGCCACGTGCGCGGCAGCACCCACAGGCCGATGGCCACCGCAATCACCGAGTCGACCCAGGCCCGGCCCGTGAAGCGGATGACCAGCGCGCCCACGATCACGCCGACCGAGCCCAGCATGTCGGCCCACACCTCGAGGTAGGCGCCCTTCACGTTCAGGCTCTTGTCCTTGCCCGCCGCGAGCAGCCGCATGCCGACGAGGTTGACGACCAGACCGCCAATGGCCACCAGCAGCATCATGGTCGACTGGATCTCGGCCGGCGCCGAGATGCGCCGCCACGCCTCGTACAGCACGTAGATCGCCACGAAGAACAGCAGCACCGCATTCAGCACGGCCGCCAGGATCTCGAAGCGGTAGTAGCCGAAGGTGCGCCGCTTGTCGGCGGGCCGCTTGCCGATCCAGATGGCGGCCAGCGAGATCGCCAGCGCCACGGTGTCGGTGAACATGTGGGCCGCGTCGGACAGCAGCGCGAGGCTGCCCGACACCAGCCCGCCCACCACCTCGGCGACGAGGTAGACCGAGGTCAGCAGCAGCGCCCAGCGCAGTGCTTTCTCGTTGCCGCCGACGGCGTGTGAATGCTCATGTGCCATGGGATCCTCGCAGTGCAGGGTCGTCGAGCGGCGCGCCGTGGCTCTGCGCCGAACGCTCCTCCTGCACCTCGTCTTCGTCGCGCCGGTGCGCGATGCGGTAGAGCAGCGGAAGCACCAGCAGCGTCAGCGCGGTCGACGACAGGATACCGCCGATCACCACCGTGGCCAGCGGCCGCTGCACCTCGGCGCCGGTGCCGGTGGCGATGGCCATCGGCACGAAGCCCAGCGACGCGACCAGCGCCGTCATCAGCACGGGCCGCAGCCGCGTGAGCGCACCCTCGCGGATGGCGGCGTCGAGCGGCATGCCGCTCTCGCGCAGGTTGCGGATGAACGAGATCATCACCAGCCCGTTGAGCACCGCCACGCCCGACAGCGCAATGAAGCCCACCGCCGCCGAGATCGACAGCGGTATGCCGCGCATCCACAGCGCCACGATGCCGCCCGTGAGCGCGAACGGAATGCCGGTGAACACCAGCAGGCCATCCTTCAGGTTGCCGAACATCGCGAACAGCAGCGTGAACACCAGCAGCAGCGACACCGGCACCACCACCTGCAGCCGCTGCGTGGCCGAGGCCAGGTTCTCGTACTGACCGCCCCACACGGTCCAGTAGCCGCTGGGAATGCTCACCTTCCGCATCGCCACCTCGGCCTCGGCCACGAAGGAACCGAGGTCGCGCCCGCGCACGTTGGCGCTCACCACGATGCGGCGCTTGCCGTCCTCGCGGCTCACCTGGTTGGGGCCCGGCGCGATGTCGAGCGTGGCCACCTCGCCCAGCGGGATGAAGCTGGTGCGCGCGCCCTCCGCGCCCGCGCCCTTGGGCAGCGCCACGGGCAGCCGCTGGATGGCCGCCAAGTCGGTGCGCAGGTTCTCGGGCAGCCGCACGATGATGTCGAAGCGCCGGTCGCCGTCGAACAGCGTGCCCGCCTCGCGCCCGCCCACCGCGACCGAGATCGCGTCCTGCACGTCGCCCACGTTCAGGCCGTAGCGCGCGGTCTTGTTGCGGTCGATGTTCACCGTGAGCATGGGCAGGCCGGTGGTCTGCTCGACCTTCACCTCGGCCGCGCCGGGGATCTTGCCCAGCGCCTGCGACACCTCGGCCGCGGTCTTGTTCAGCACGTCCATGTCGTCGCCGAAGATCTTCACGGCCACGTCGCTTCGCACGCCCGAGATCAGCTCGTTGAAGCGCAGCTGGATGGGCTGCGAGAACTCGTAGTTGTTGCCCGGCAGCTTCTCGACCTCTTCCTGCACCGCCGCCAGCACCTCGGCGCGCGAGCGGCGCGGCTTGGGCCATTCGCTCTCGGGCTTGAGCATGATGTAGCCGTCGGAAATGTTCGGCGGCATCGGGTCGGACGCGATCTCGGCCGTGCCGGTGCGCGCGAAGATGCGTTCGATTTCCGGGAACTTCGCCTTCAGCGTGCTTTCGAGCTGCTTCTGCATCTCGACCGATTGCGTGAGGCTGGTGCCCGGAATGCGCAGCGCCTGGATCGCGAAGTCGCCCTCGCTCAGGCTCGGCACGAACTCGGTGCCCAGCCGCGTGGCCAGCAGGCCCGACAGCAGCACCGCCACCACCGCCGTGGTGATGACCAGCGGCTTGGCGCTCATGACGCGCGCCAGCAGCGGCTCGTAGCCGCGCTTGGCCCACAGCATCAGGCGGTTTTCCTTTTCGCCGACCTTGTTGCCGATGAACAGCGCCACGGCCGCGGGAATGAAGGTGATCGACAGGATCATCGCGCCCAGCAGCGCGATCACCACGGTGAAGGCCATCGGGTGGAACAGCTTGCCCTCCACGCCCGTGAGCGCAAAGATCGGCAGGTACACGATCATGATGATGAGCTGGCCGAACAGCAGCGGCCGGCGCGCCTCCTGCGAGGCCGCGAACACTTCGTGAAAGCGCTCGCTGCGCGTGAGCGGCCGCCCGTGCCGGGCCTGCGCATGGGCCAGCCTTCGCACGCAGTTCTCCACGATCACCACCGCCCCGTCGATGATGATGCCAAAGTCCAGCGCGCCCAGGCTCATGAGGTTGGCGCTGATCTTCTGGTTCACCATGCCGGTGAAGGTGAAGAGCATCGACAGCGGAATGACCAGCGCGGTGATCAGCGCCGCGCGGATGTTGCCCAGGAACAGGAACAGGATGGCAATGACCAGCACCGCGCCCTCGAACAGGTTCTTCTTCACAGTGGCAATGGCCTTGTCGACCAGCACCGTGCGGTCGTACACCGTCACCGCCTTCACGCCGGCGGGCAGCGTGCGGTTGATCTCCTGCATCTTCTTGTCGACGGCCTGCGACACGGTGCGGCTGTTCTCGCCGATCAGCATGAACACGGTGCCCAGCACCACCTCGCGGCCGTTGTCGGTGGCCGCGCCCGTGCGCAGCTCCTTGCCGATGCCCACTTGGGCCACGTCCTGCACGCGCAGCGGAATGCCGTTGGCGTTGCCGAGAATGACGTTGCCGATGTCCTCGATCGACTTCACCTGGCCCGGCGCGCGAATCAGGTACTGCTCGCCGCGCTTCTCGATGTAGCCCGCGCCCACGTTGGCGTTGTTGCGCTCCAGCGCGGTGACCAGGTCGGCCATGGTGAGGCCGTGGGCCAGCAGTTTGGCCGGGTCGGGCGCGATCTGGAACTCCTTGGCGTAGCCGCCGATGGAATTGATCTCGGTCACGCCCGCCACGTTGCGCAGCTGCGGCTTGATGATCCAGTCCTGGATCTCGCGCAGGTCGGTGGGCGAATACGGCTTGCCGTCGGCCTTCTTCGCGCCCTCCTCGGCCTCCACCGTCCAGAGGTAGATTTCGCCGAGGCCCGTGGAGATGGGCCCGATCACCGGCGAGATGCCGCGCGGCATGCCTTCCCTGGCCGACTGGATGCGCTCGTTGACGAGCTGGCGCGCAAAGTAGATGTCGGTGCCGTCCTTGAAGATCACCGTGACCTGCGACAGGCCGTAGCGCGACAGCGAGCGCGTCTGCTGCAGGCCCGGCAGGCCGGCCATGACGGTCTCGATCGGGTAGGTCACGCGCTGCTCGGTCTCCAGCGGCGAGTAGCCGGGCGCGGCGGTGTTGATCTGCACCTGCACGTTGGTGATGTCGGGCACCGCGTCGATGGGCAGCTTCTGGTAGCTGAAGACGCCGAGCGCGGCCATGCCGAGCACGGCGAGCAGGATCAGCCAGCGCTGCTCGATGGAGAAGCGGATGATTCGTTCGAACATGCGGGCGTCCTCAGTGGGTGTGCGTGGCCGAGCTCTTGCCCTGCTGCGATTTCACGATGAAGCTGCCGCTGGCGGCATAGGTCGCGCCGGGCTTCAGCCCGCCCGTGATCTCGATGCGCTTGCCGTCGCTGCGCCCGGTCTGCACGTGCTGCGGCACGAAGCCGCCGGGCACGCGCAGGAACACGGTGGGCTTGTCTTCCACGGTCTGCACGGCTTCGGTCGACACGGTCACGGGCGCGTCGGTTTCGCCGGCCACGAGCTCGACATTCACGAACAGGCCCGGACGCCAGATGCGGTCGGGGTTGGTCAGCGTGACGCGCGCGGTGGCGGTGCGCGTCTGCGCGCCGATGAGCGAACCCACGTAGGAGACCTTGCCCGTGGCCGTCTGGTCGAAGGCGCTGGAGCGGATGCTCACCGGCTCGCCGATGCGCACCAGGTTCAGGTTGTTGGCGGCCACGCTGATCTCGGCCCACACGGTCGACAGGTCGGAGATGGTGAACACGTTGACCGCCTCGCCCACCGATTCGCCGAGCGAGATGTGCTTTTCGACCACCATGCCGTCGAAGGGGGCGCGCAACTCGTAGCGGCCCAGCGCCGACGAGCCCGGCGTGGCGCCCAGCGCCAGCAGCTTCTGGTTGGCGTTGGCCACGGCGATCTGCGCCTCCTGCATCACCTGCTGCGCCTGCAGGTAGTCCTGCTGGGGCGAGATCTTTTCTTCCCACAGCGTCTTCTCGCGCGCGTAGGTGGTGCGCGCCAGCTCGAGCCGGCGCTGGGCCGACTGCAGCTCGCTGCGCTGCTCCGACAGCGCGGGGCTCGACAGCACCGCGAGCACCTGGCCGCGCTTGACCTCCTGGCCCAGGTTGGCCGACACGCTGTCGACCACGCCCGCCACGCGCGGCACCACGTGGGCGGTGCGGTCTTCGTTGAACTTGATCTCGCCGGGCAGCTGCAGCGACGACTTGATGCGCGCGGGGCCGGCGCTCTCGAGGGTCATGTCGGCGGCCTTGATCTGCGCGTCGGTGAAGGCGATGGTTTCTTCGTCTTCCTTGTGCCCGGCGGATTCCGGCTTCTTCGCTTCGCCCGCAGTGCCCGAAGCATCCGCCTGCTTGCCACCCTCTTCCTGGCCTTGCGCGTGGTGCTCCTTGTCGGCATGGCCCTCGGCCTCGCCGTGGCTGTGGTCGTGGTCCTTGCCTTCTTCCTTGCCGTGGGCCTTGCCTGCTTCTTCATGGTGCTCGCCGTCGCCGTGGCCGGCCGCTTCCGAATGGCCGGCCGCCTCGGGCTTGGCGGGCGCCGTGCGCAAGATCAATGCGCCCGCGCCGAGCCCCACGACGAGGACGGCGACGATCGCCATCCACTGCTTCTTGCCCACGCGCTCGGCGAAGGTGCTGCTGTTCTTTGTGTTCATGGTCTGTTGCTTTCCTTGTCAGCGCGACACGGGCACGGTCGGCGCCAGGGGTGTCGCGAAAGAGATGTCGTCGCCTTCGTTGCCCAGCAGGCGGTCGAGGTCGCCGGCCGCGCGGTGCGCGTCGGCTAGCGCCAGCAGGTACTGCGCGCGCACCTGGAACAACGTGCGCTGCGCATCCAGCGCCTCGAGAAAGCTGAACTTGCCCAGCTCGAAGCCCTTGGTCGCGGCCCTGTAGGCGGTCTCGGCGCCGGGCAGCGCGTCGTGCTGCAGCGTCTGCGCGGTGGCGCGCGCGGAGCGCAGGCGCTCGCCGGCCTGCGCCACGTCGGCGCCCAGTTGCAGCTGGGCGGCGGCGAGGTCGTCGCGCGCCTTTTCCTCGCGGCTCAGGGCCTCGGCCACATTGCCTCGGTTGGTGTCGAAGATCGGCAGCGGCACCGACAGCCCCACCACCACCTGGTTGCGCCGGCTGCCGCCGGTCTCGCCGTCGGACGCCGGCACGCGCTTGGCGCCCAGCGACACGGTCACGTCGGGAATGCGCTTGGCCTGCTCCAGCTCGGACAGCGCGCGCCGCCGCTCGACCTCGAGCCGCGCCTGCCGCACCACGGGCGCCGCGCCGAGGCG
>NZ_MOWM01000159.1 GCF_016082275.1 Variovorax sp. E3 | reverse complement strand
CCAAGCGCCCCGCCAAGGCACTCCCCGCGCGCCGCGAGCCGGGCACCCGCCCGGCGCCGCAGCTGGCCATGGCCGGCGACGCAAGGGCGACTGGACCGAGTTCTGATGATGACGCGCGGCCCTCAAGTTTCGGGCCGCGCTGCCGATAACCAAGCAAGAGGCACCGTTGCGGTGCCAGCCACTCTCTCCAATTGACAGGTAAAGCCTTATGTCCGGAAGCATGTTCTACACGGGTCTGAGCGGTCTCGGCGTCGCTCGCACCGCGCTGATGACCACGGCCCATAACACCGCCAATGTGTACACGCCGGGCTACAGCCGCCAGGTGGCCGAAATGGCCACCAGCGGCGCCATTTCCAGCGGCTCGGGCTACATCGGCTCGGGCGCCAACGTCACGACCATCTCGCGCAGCTACGACCGCTACCTGACCGCGCAGCTGTCCAGCGCGCAGTCGGCCTCGGCCGCGCTGGCCACCAACGGCACGCAGATCAACCGCATCGACACCCTGCTGGCCGACAAGACCTCGGGCATCGCGCCGCTGATGCAGAGCTTCTTCACCAGCATCCAGGGCGTGGCCAACACGCCGGCCGACCCGGCCGCGCGCCAGCAGATGATCAGCTCCGCGCAGGCGCTGGCCAACAAGTTCCGCTCGACTGACCAGTACCTGTCGGACCTGAACACGTCGGTCAACGAGCAGATCTCGGGCAGCGTCGAGCAGATCAACACCTACGCCACCAAGATCGCCAGCCTCAACCAGCAGATCAGCCAGGCCACCGCCATGGCCAGCGGCCAGCCGCCCAACGACCTGCTCGACCAGCGCGACCTGCTCGTGAGCCAGCTCAGCCAGGTGGTCGACGTCAAGGTGCTGCAGCAGGACAACGGCAAGTACAACGTGTTCATCGCCACCGGCCAGTCGCTGGTGGTGGGCGACTACGCCTCGCAGATGGCCGCCGTGAACTCGTCCGCCGACCCCACCCGCAAGGCGGTGGCGCTGGTGGGCTTCAGCGGCGCCACCAGCGAGCTGGACGACACCACGCTCAAGGGCGGCGTGCTCGGCGGCCTCATGACCTTTCGCCGCGAAACCCTCATTCCCACGCAGAACTCGATCGGCCGGCTCGCCATGTCGGTGTCCGACGCGGTCAATGCGCAGCACAAACTCGGCGTCGACCTGAACGGCGCGCTGGGACAGAACTTCTTCAACCAGGCGGTGCCGGGCGTGATCAACAACGCAAAGAACACAGGCAACCTCGAGTTCGGCGCCACGCTGACCGATGCTTCCAAGCTCACCACGAGCGACTACGACGTCAGCGTCACCAACGTGGCGGGCACGCTCACGTATTCGGTCACGCGCCTGTCCGACAAGACGTCGATGGGCAGCTTCACGACCTTCCCGATCACCTTCGACGGCGTGAGCATCAACGCCACCAGCGGCACGGCGCAGGCCGGCGACTCGTTCCTGGTGCAACCCACCCGCACCGGCGCGCGCGACCTGGACGTGCTGGTGCGCGACCCCGCCAAGGTGGCGGCCGCGTCGCCCGTCATCAGCGGCAATACCGCGGGCAACAAGGGCAGCGGCGCACTGGGCGCGGCGGCCGTCGATGCCTCGTACCCGGCAACGCCGCTGGCCGGCCCCGTCACGCTGACCTTCGACGCCGCCACGGGCAGCCTGTCGGGCTTTCCCGCCACGTCGGCCGTGACCGTGACGCTGGCCGACGGCAGCTCCACCACCTACGCGGCCGGCGCCCCCGTGCCCTACACCGCCGGCGCGAAGATGAGCTTCGGCGGCCTGACCGTCAGCATGACCGGCGCGCCCGCCCAGGGCGACACCTTCACCATCAAGAACAACACCTCGGGCGTGTCCGACGGCGGCAATGCGTTGCTGATGGGCGCATTGCAGCGCAAGACCACGATGGCCAACGGCACGGCGACCTTCAACGGCGCCTACTCGCAGCTGGTCAGCGACGTCGGCAACCGCGCCATGGCCGTGAAGGTCGCGGCCACCACGCAAGACAGCGTGACCGGCCAGATCAAGACCAGCCAGCAAGCCATCTCGGGCGTGGTCCAGGACGAGGAAACCGCCAACCTGCTGATGTTCCAGCAGATGTACCAGGCCAATGCAAGGTGATCCAGACCGCCTCGACCATGTTCGACGCGATTCTCGGCATCCGCAGCTGAGCCCCTTGCCGCCAACACCGCCGACACAGCAGCACAGACACCAGGACCCGCGATGCGCATCAGCACCTCCTCCTTCTACGAACAGAACGTCAACGCCATGGGCCTGCAGCAGCAGAAGCTGTTCCGGGTCCAGCAGCAGCTGGCGACCAACTCCAAGTTCCTGTCGGCCGGCGACGACCCGGTGGGCGCGGCGCGCGCGCTCGGCGTGAGCCAGACGCTGGCGGAAAACGCGCAGTTCGCCACCAGCCGCCAGCGCGCCAGCCTGTCGCTGTCGACCGAGGAGAACGCGCTGGACTCGGTGACCTCCATCCTGCAGAACATCAAGACGCTGACCGTGGCCGCCGGCAACCCCACGCTGTCGGACGCCGACCGCGGCTCGCTGGCCACCACCATCCAGAGCGCGCTCGACCAGCTCGTGGGCGTGGCCAACTCCGACGACGGCAACGGCCAGTTCCTGTTCGCGGGCTTCAAGAGCGGCAGCCCGCCCTTCGTGACGGGCGCGGGCGGCGCGGTGCAGTACGTGGGCGACCAGGGCCAGCGCCTGATGCAGATCGACGTGGCGCGCCAGATGTCCACCTCGGACGACGGCCGCAGCATCTTCCAGTCGGTGCAGGGCGGCGCGGGTTACGTGACTTCGGGCGCGGCGGGCAACACCGGCACCGGCGTCTTCGGCTCCGTCGGCATCAACGACGCCACCGCGGCGAACTACGGCAAGGACTTCACCATCAGCTTCGCCGCCGGCAACTACACCGTGACGACCAAGGACACCCCGCCCGTGGTGGCCGCGACCGGCGTGTTCGCGGCCGACACGCCCATCTCGTTCGGCGGCTTGCAGATCAAGATCTCGGGCGCGCCGGCCGACGGCGACAGCTTCGACGTGTCGACCGCGCAGAACGCCGGCACCGACGTGTTCGCATCCATCAACCAGCTGGTGAGCGCGCTGCGCACGCCGCTGACCGGTGGCGGCGCCGCGGCGCAGGCCAAGCTGCTGAACGCGCTGAGCACGGCCAACGTGAAGGTGACGAACGCGCACGACAACGTGCTGACGGTGCTGTCGTCGGTGGGTTCGCGGCAGACCGAAATCGACGCGCTGGACTCGGGTGGCGCCGCGCGCAAGCTGCAGGAAGACGCCTATCTTTCGTCGATCGAGGACCTGGACCCGTACAGCGCGATCTCGGAGTTCTATCAGCGGCAGACTTCGCTGCAGGCAACGCAGATGACGTTTGCCAAGCTGAACAGCATTTCGTTGTTCAACTACCTGTGAGGATGCGAGGGCGTCCCGGCAGTCATTTGCCGGGGCGTTCTTGGAGGTGGCGCCGCGCGCGCATGGCTCGGCTACGATCCCCCCGACGCATTTCCTTCCCCCTCACGGCACGACGAATCGATGATCGCCATCTACTACCTGCTGATGCTCCTGCTCGGATTCGCCTGGTACAAGCTCGGGCAGAACCTGCTGCGAAAAGGGTATCGCGACGAGAACGACCAGCGCACCGAAGGATTCGTGGGGCCGGTGGGATTCGTCGTCACGGCCGGCGTGGCGTGCTACCTGCTGTTCGCGTTGCTGCGCGCACTGGTGCGGGGCGAGGTGCCCTGCGTCGGCAAGGGTTGCAAGATGCAGGTCTATACCCTGGCGGCCCATGCCGGCGAGTACTGGGGCAACATGTTCTTCCTGGCGTGGGTCGTGCTGGCCCTCGGCTATGCGTTGTACGTGACGCTGAGGATCTGGTTTCGGGTGTAGCGGGGCAGTACGGGCCAAAGGGCCAAAGGGCCAAAGGGCCGAGGGGCCGAGGCCCCGACATCAAGCCTTTTCGGCAGCCAGGCCGCCGGCTTCGTCCTTGGCCCGCCGCAGCAGGATGACGAGTCCCGAAATCAGGAAGTACACAGCCCCCACCGCCGCATAGCCGGCCAGGGTCTGCACGACGGGCGCCGCGCTGCCTTGCTGGGCCACGAAGAAGCCTCCGGCCAATGCGGACTGCGCGCCGCTCAGCATCATCACCCACTGGCCCCGGTCGCCCTTGCGGCGACGGATGGCCGTCGCCAGCTGAAGCAGCCCCGAGGCGATGGCCCAGCCGCCGAAGATCACCAGGGCGATCTGCAGCTTGAGCGCGAACGACACGATCACGGCCACCGTGACCAGTCCGCTCATCCACGCATTCAGGATCTGCGTGGGGTTGGCCTTGGCGCCTCCCGTCATCCGGGCGTCCGCCAGGTTGGCCAGCGCGTCCCATGCGGGGTAGACGACCAGCAACGCGGTCGCGAGCGCCGGCGACCCCTTGGCCGCGGTGAACGCCAGCGCGACCCACGCGAAGGAAAAGGCGGCGCGAACGAAGTAGAGCTTGCGCAGCCACGCGGCGCGCTGAAGAGGGGAGAGGTGAGTGTTGGACATGGCAATGACGGCAGGGACCGCGAGATCAAGAAGGTAGAAAGGCCGCAGCCCCGCGAGCGGGGCCGGTGCGGGAAATTCTGTGTCGGCCGCCCCCGGCGCGGTATCGGTCGAATGACCGACAGGCCCTGAAAAACCGCGACTGTGCGATGCTGGGCTTTTGCCTTCGCCCCCTTTTCGACATTCCATGTCCGACGACACGACCATTGCCGTTTTCGACGCGGTCCGCGCGCTCGCCTTCATCGGCGACCTGAGCATGGGCCAGCCGACCGACCATTCGCTGCGCACCGCGTGGCTGGCCGGCGCGATCGCGACGCAAGCCCGCTGCGACCCGTCGCAGGTCGAGGCCGCGCGGCATGTCGCGCTGCTGCGCTGGTCGGGCTGCACGGCCAATGCCCAGGAGTTCGCGGACTTCCTGGAAGACGATGTGCAAGGGCGAAGCGCGCTCCTCGCATCGCAGAAGCCGCGACAGAAGCTGCAGCAGCAGCAGGCGCCCGGCAGCTCACCCCTTCCCGAGGGCATGCTTGCCATGGCCCACATCCATTGCGAGATCGCCGGCGACATCGCGAGCACGCTGGGCCTGGGCGCCGACACCGAAGCCGCGCTGCGCGCGATCTTCGAGGCCTACGACGGCGGCGGCGTGCCCGGCCTGCTCAAGGGCGACGAGGTGCCGCTGGCCACCTATGTCGTGGCCCTGGCGAGCGACCTCGAAATCTTCAGCCGCCTGTACGGGCTCGACGAAGCGCTCGCGCTGGCCCGTGGGCGCGCGGACAGCGTCTACCCCGGCTTTCTGGTCGACGCCAGCGCACCGTGGGTCTCGACGTGGATGAAAGCGCTGGGCGCCGCCGCGCCGCCGTGGACCGACGCGGCCGACCAGCCTGCGTCGATGCTTCGGCGCGTCGGGCTGGAGCTGGTGGGCGACGTGATCGATCTCAAGCTGCCCTGGATGACGGGCTACTCGCGCCGCGTGGCCCAGCTGGCGCGCGATGGCAGCGCGCATGCGGGGCAGGACCAGGCCTCGTGCCGTCGCGCGTACAAGGCCGGGTTGATCCACGGCATCGGGCGGGCGTCGGTGCCCAACGCCATCTGGAACGCGCCCGAGCCGCTGCCGGCCTCGTCGCAGGAGCGCCTGCGGCTCGTGCCGTACTGGACCTCGCGCGCGGCCGGGCAGATCGACGGGCTCGCGCTGGAGGCGGAGATCGCGTCCTTCGCCTTCGAGCGGCGTGACGGCTCCGGCTATTTCCGGGGCCGGTCGGGCGCGGCGATGCCGCGGGAAGGGCAGATCGTCGCCGCCGCCGAGCAGTGGGTGTCGCTTCGCACCCGCCGTCCGTGGCGCGAGGCGCTCACCGAAGCGGAGGCGCTCGATCGCATGAAGCAAGAGGTCGAGGCCGGCCGCTTCGACCCCGACGTGGTCGCCGCGTTGCTCGCCAGTGCGCTGTCGCATGCGCCTGCAAAGGCGATGGCGCCGGCGCGCGGCGAGCAGTCTTTGTCGGAGCGCGAACTGGAGGTGCTGCGCTGCATCAGCCGGGGCGAGAACACCAAGGAGGTGGCCCGTGCGCTGGGCATCAGCCCGCGCACGGTGCGAACGCATGTCGAACGCGTGTTCCTCAAGCTCGAGTGTTCGACGCGCGCCGCCGCGACGTTGAAGGCGGCGACCCGAGGGCTTATTTGACGAGGCCCGGGGCGAGGGCGGGCGCCTCGCCCGCCGCTGCCGAAGGTGCGGCCTCGCCCCTTGCCGGACTCCTGAGCAAGCTCGCCACGCTCCCGCCCAACGCAGCCAGCGCCGCCATCCCCAGCCCCCAGTGCACGGCGCCGTGCGCCGGCAGCAGCGCGAACATCAGGCTCATCAGCAGGCTGCCCAGCGTCAACCCCGTGAGCCGCGCGGTGCCTTGCGCGCCGCCGGCCGCGCCGCTGCGTTCCTTGGGCGCCGACAGCAGCATGTTCTGGTTGTTCGGCGTCTGGAAGAAGCCGAAGCCCAGGCCGGCCAAGCCCGTGAACAGCGCGATCGGCAGCACCGTGTCGCCATGCATCGGCCACAACGCGCACAGCGCCAGGCCCGTCGCGAAGCACGCGCTGCCTGCCGCACACAGCCATGCGCCCGGCACGCGCTGGGCCAGGCGCGCCGACAGAGGCGCGGCCAGCATCACCGCCAGCGGCCAGGGCGTCATCAGGAGGCCGGCAGTCACGGCGCTCTGCCCGAGCTCGTGCTGGATGTAGAACGGCAGCGCCACCAGGCTGGCCATCTGCCCGGTGAAGCAGCACACCGAGGCAATGACCGAGACCCGGAATGAATGCACGCGCAGCAGGTCGAGCGGAATCAAGGGCGCCGCCTTCGGCATCTCGCGCCGCACCAGCAGCACCATGCACACGGCCGACAACGCGAGCAACGCGCCACCTTGCAACGGATGCGCCACCACCCGATCACCCCCCAGCACGAAGGAAGCGAACATGACCGCGTTGAGCGCGATGCTCCCCACGTCGATGGGGCGCTGCGAGCGCGGCGGCGTCGGCAACCCCGCGCAGGCGACGAGCACGAGCAGGCCGATCGGCAGGTTCACCGCGAAGAGCCACGGCCAGCTCGCCGCCGAGAGGATGAGCGCGCCCAGCGTGGGGCCCGCCGCCGAAGCGGCCGCGACGGCCAGCGCGTTCCAGGCGATCGAGCGCGCCAGCAACCGGCGCGGATAGGTGAAGCGCAGCAACGCCAGGCCCAGCGGCATCACGGCCGCGCTGCCCAGGCCCTGAAGGCACCTGGCGGCCACGAGCCACGGCAGCGACGGCGACACCGCGCACAGCACCGACGCCGCGGTGAACAGCGCGACGCCGCCCGCGAACACGCGCCGGTACCCGAACCTTTCGCCGACGGCGGAAGCCGGCAACAGGAACATGACCACGGCCAGCTGGTAGGCCGTGATGATCCAGACCGCATCGGCGGGCGACGCCTGCAACTGCCGGGCAATGCCCGGCAGCGCGATGTTGGCGATGGCGCCGTCGAGCACCACCAGCACGCCCGCGCCCAGGATCGCGGCGACGGCCGCGAGGCGCCTTGGCAGGGGCAGGCCGTCGGTGTCATGCGCCGCGTTCGCCTCCGGGGTTTCGGCGGCGCGGGTGAGGTTGGAAGACGGGGTGGTTCGAAGCGTGGATGACAGCATGATGTGACGACTGGAAGAGGCACGCTCTATCGCGCCAGGTCAGCTTAGGACGGCGTGCCGGGCTTGCACAGCGCGTGGCGCGCAGCTTGTTCCTGCGCGCGGCGCCTGTCGAAACCCGTGCGGGCGTGCTAGCTTCGGGCATGCCGCCAGAAGCCGACCTGAACCAGCTGTTTGCGTTGAACGCGCTGCTCTCCGAGGGCAGCGTCGCGAAGGCGGCCGAGCGCCTGGGCCTGAGCGAGTCGGCCATGAGCCGGTCGCTTGCGCGGCTGCGCGAATCCACCGGGGACCCGCTCCTGGTGCGCGCGGGCCGCGCCATGGTGCTCACGCCGCATGCGCTGGCACTGCGCGACCGCGTGCGGGAACTGGTGCAGGAGTCGCGTGCGGTGCTCCAGCCCGCCGGCGCGAGCATGGACCCGCGCACGCTGCGGCAGCTGTTCACCATCCGCGCCAACGACGGCTTCATCGAGGCCTTCGCGCATCAGCTGGTGGCCCGCGCCGCACGCGAGGCGCCCGGCGTTCGCCTGCGCTTCGCGCCCAAGCCCGACAAGGACGTGCGCCCGCTGCGCGAGGGCCTGCTCGACCTGGACGTCGGCGTGCTCGGCGAATCGGCCGGCCCGGAGGTGCGCGTGCAGGCGCTGTTTCGCGACCGGTTCATCGCGGTCGTGCGCGAGGGGCACCCCCTGCTCGCCGGCCCCGAGATCACCGCCGAGCGCTACGCCGCCTGCGACCACGTGGTCACGTCACGCCACGGCCGCACGGTCGGGCCCGTGGACGACGCGCTCACGGCGATGGGCCTGGTGCGCAACACCGCGGTCGTGGTGCCCAGCTTCAGCACCGCCTTGTCGGTCGCGGCCGAGACCGACCTGGTGGCGTTGATACCGTCCTCCTACTTCGAACACCTGCGGGAGCGCGGCACGCTGCGCGCGTTCGCGCTGCCGATGCCGACGGCGCAGATCACCGTGTCGCAGATGTGGCATCCGCGCCTTGATCGGGATCCCGCGCACCGGTGGCTGCGTGGGGTGGTGCTGGAGGTTTGCCGGGCGTGGATGAGCAGACGAACGCTCGGTGATTGCGTTTCGGCGGATGCACGGAAACTTGGCAATACGAAGCGCAATGCAGTCGCCCTCGCACATATCCCCGCAAACCGCGACTTCCTAGCAAATTCGCTCCCCCACTCGCGCCGCATTTCTCTAGAGTGAATGCCCCTGTCACTCACCGCCCCACCTGGCGGGCAAGGAAGGCACCCCCGGCGCTCCTCAGCATAAGAAACCGCTTCACCTCGCAGCGGGTCATCGGCGCCTTGGTTGGCGCGGATGCAAACGCGGGACACAAAAGGCGACGGCCGGGGTGTATGCGCACCCCAGCCGTCTAACCGAATGACGTGCACAACCTCGAAAAGGAGCACACCAAATGGCTAGACGAATTATGGCCCGGCCTCGCACGCCGGTACCCCTTGGCGCAACGGCAGCGCCCACCGCGACCGACCTGCTGGAGAACCGCCTCGAGCAACTCAGGTCGCTGCTCTGGAGCTTTCACGGTGACGGCAACCGTTGGGGCGACCATCCCGAGACCCAGCACCTGAACAACGTGTTCTGGGCCCTGGCCGAGTTGGCGGAAGACGCGGCCGCTCTGTTCCAGGAAAGTGCGCAGGCGCATCCGCAACAGGTCCCCCGCAAAGCCTGATCGGGGTCGCAGCCCCGTTGCAAAAGGTGCTGTGGGTGAATGTGAAGAATTCCGTTGGTCTTTTAAAAGATGCATTAAGGCCATCGGAATTCTCGATAAATATCTGCAATCATTCTTCATCTATGCCTTGCCGCGCGAGGCAATGGCGCCGCGTGATTCATCGGCGCGATGGCGGAAATTCATGCCGCGTACATTTGGAGAACAATCATCATTACAACAATGCAAACGCCGGTTCGTTTCTGGTATTCGAACTTCAAGCATTCCAATTTCATTCCTCCAGCTTCTCCTCTGAAAGCCGCCAGAAATTTCGTTCTTATTGCAAGAGGGCCGAAATTTCCAAAATTGTCGTTTTTACATTTGTCGATCTTTCGTTATTGGTTTGTCGCTTGTTGTGTTGTGGCGCTCTCCGCTTGCGGTGACGGAAGCGGTGGCAATTCGGGCGCGTTGCCATTTGCGTTCACCGGAACAACCGCACCGGCCGCACCCACCGCACCGGACGCCGAAGCACCGCGAACCGAAACGGCCGGGCTGCCGCCTGCATCGCAACCTCCCGCAGTCGACGTTCCACCCGCGCAGCCGGTGCCAGTGTTCTGCCGGGCCGACATCGATGCCGCGCTGCAGACAGGAGACTCCACGGGCCTGAGCGATGCGCCCGCCATTGCCAGGTGCGCCAGCGACTTCGCGACCAAGCTCTCGGCCCGGCAGGAGGCATTGCCTCTTGCGCTGTACGGCAACGAGAGCAGCGCGTACATCCCGGGCAAGAGCAGCCAGTTCGTCATGCCCGCAAACATCGAGACCAGCCAGCCGTTCGTGGTCGGCGACAAGGGCTCGGTGCTTGCCAGCGTGAGCACGGCGGCCAATGGCCGCAGCGCCGCCTATGGCACCGACATCCTCGATTGGTTCCGCGACGATGGGAACATCGCCCATGTACCGGCATTTCGCAGGCTGCAGAGCTGGCTGCTGCAAGGCGATGCCGGCAAAGCCCTTCCCGAGTCGGTCAGCGTGAGCTTCTCGGGCATCGATGCCAGATCCGTTTCCGCAGGGTTCGTCAAAGCCGGCATGAAGGTCGTTGCAACGGCGTGCGATTTTTCGGCGCCCGACGGCTGCGACAACGGGGCTCAGCTTCTCGTCCTCGGCTCGGGTGTGCCGGACGACCCGGCGCTCGAGGCGCGTGTGGCAAAGATGCTGGCATCCGGAAAGCCCATTCTTTATCTGCACACCACGGGCTGGCAGACCAACGAGGCCAGCCGCAAGATGCTGGCGGCCATGGGCATGGTGCTCGGCGGCTATGGCGGCAACTACTTCGGCGAAGACGGCGTGGCCGCCGGGCGCTCTGTGGCGGCCAACAGCGTGGCACTGTCACAGCTCGCGAAGCTCATGCCGTTGCTGCGGCGAATGGCCGTCGGCGATTGGCGCACCAACTACGACTGGAGCGCGTGCGCCAACAACAGCTGCGACAACGTTCCCGACCTCCAGGCCGACGTACTGACGCCTGCCGAGACGTTGCGCAACAAGATCGATGGCTACACCAGCGCCGGTCGTTCGCTCTTTGCCGAGCCGGGCACCACGCTGTACCGATTGCTTGCGCTGTGGGGCGATGCGGCGCGCCTGAACATCAAGTACCCGATGGACAAGGCGACCCAGGCCGGTCCGCTCCAGCAGGCAGCGGTGGCCGACAGCCTGATTGCCTATGTGCGGCCCAAGGGCGGTGCGCAGCCGGATCTGGGCACCTTCATGAACGGCGCCGCGTCACGGTTCGCCGTGTCGTCGACGGACGAAGTCATCACCCTTCCATTGCCGTCGGCGAGCGGATTCACCACGATGGGCCGTTTTGCGATTCCCGGCAAAGCCGTGACCGTGCAGGTGATCGATGCGGGCGGCGCGACGCTGTCGCTGCGCATCAACACGCAGCGCACGGGTTCGACGCGGCTGTGGTCCGACAACGGCTACGACCGCCCGCGCTTCCTGGCGAGTCCCGAGATCGCGTTGAGTGCGCAGGCTTCGATGCAGGTCGTGAGCCCGTACGGCGGAACGGTGCTGTTGTCCTATGCGGGCGCCACACCAGGAACGAACGTCCGACTGCGGGTTCGCGGCGTCGCGCAGCATCCCTTCCTCGACATGGGCAACGGCGGGGACATGGCGGCGTTCGCGCAGAGCATCCAGAACACGCCTTTCGACTGGGCCGAGATCAAGCTCCCCGGCGCCGAGATCCACACGCGGGTCGACAAGATGAAGGAGGCGCTGAAAGAGGGCAACTACGGCACCGACATGGCCCGCTACCTCACGGAGCTTCGCTCGCTGATCTTCGAGGATGCGTATCAGCTGGCGGGGTTCGCCATGGCGGGTCATCCGCCGACGACCGGCGTGCTGGATTTCTGCAAGGCGCAGGGCTGGGATTGCACCGACACGGCCCTGCACAGCGTGCCGAGCGTCCAGCACATCAACGCCGATCTCTATGCCCACTGCGGCTCCGGCTGCTCCGGCAACCCCATCGATCTGTCTTGGGGTGTCGGTCCGCGCGGCTGGGGCGAGAGCCATGAACTGGGCCACAACCTGCAAAAGGGCATGTTCAACATCTACGGGGGCCGCAGCGGCGAGGTATCGAACAACATCTTTCCGCTTCACAAGAAGTGGCGAATATTCCGGGAGTTGAACGTCGTCGATGCGGACGACAACAGCAAGCTCGCCTACAGATCGGCCTTCGACATGATCATGGCGGCGCGTGCCGAAGCGGACCCGGTCAAGGGCGCGTACAACCGCATCTGGGGTTCGGACGCCTATGCGGTCCAGAACGGGGAGCGCATGGCGTTCTACATCCAGTGGGTCCACTACTGGGAACAGCGCACGGGCGACCAGACGCGCGGGTGGGAGCTCATCACCCAGCTGTACCTGCATCAGCGGCTGTTCGAAAAGGGCGACTGGGCCAGGAACAGCGCGAAGCTGGGCTACGGCAACTACGCAACGCGCCCCGAAGTCAACGGCAACGACAACCTGCTGATCGCGCTGTCGTGGATGACCGGGCGCGACCAGCGCCCGACCTTCGATCTGTGGGGCGTGACGTACTCGCCCGAAGCCGCCGCCCAGGTGGCCAGCTATGGCTTCGCTAAGGAAGCCGCGCTGTTCTATGCCAACAGCTCGTCCGCGGATCACAGCACCGTGCGCAAGATCGACATGACGGCGCCCACACCCGCCTGGCCTTTCTAGAAGCCAGGTCCGCGCGCCTCGCGCGCAGAGCTTGCGCGGGGGCGGCAGGTCAGGGCCGCAGCCCCTGCGTGAACCGCAGCATGTTCGCAATGGCTTCGGCGAACCGGGGCTCCAGAAACGCCGCCAGGTTCGGCATCAGCAGCTGCAGCATGAAGATCCCCGCCAGCAGCGTCAGCGGGAACCCGACCGCGAAGATGCTGAACTGCGGCGACGCGCGGTTCAGGATGCCCATGGCCAGGTTCAACGTGAGCAGCGCGGTGATCAGCGGCAGCGCCAGCATCAGCCCGCTGGCGAAGATGTCGCCGCCCGCCAGCACCAGGAACATCCAGCCGCCCGCGGCCAGTGGACCGCCCGAAATCGGCAGGGTCCGAAAGCTGTCGGCCAGCGCGTTCACCATCAGCAGGTGGCCGTCCAGCGCCAGAAAGATCAGCATCGCCAGCATGTTCAAGAGCCGCGACACCACCATGGTGCTGCCGTGGCTCATGGGGTCGAAGAAGGATGCGAACGACAGGCCCATCTGCAGGCCGATGTACTCGCCCGCCGCGAGCACGGCGGTGAATATCAGCCGCATGCTGAAGCCCATGGCCACGCCGATGAGCACCTGCTGGATGACGATCCACAGGCCGCCGGCGGACACCACCGGCACCGCCGGAAAAGCCCCCAGCGTGGGCGAGAGCACCAGCGCCAGCATGGCGGCAATGCCGACCTTGACCTGGCGCGGCACCCACGGCTCGCCGAAGACCGGCGCGGTGCTCACCAGTGCGAGCATGCGGACGAAGGGCCACAGGAACGCGACCATCCAGGCCTCGAGCTGGCCCGAAGTGACCGAGAAGATCGAAGGCGTCACGCCAGCAGTTGCGGAATGCTGGCGAACAGCGCGCGCATGTAGTCGAGCATGCGGTCGAGCATCCACGGCCCGGCGATGACCAGCGTCGCGAACACGGCGAGCAGCTTGGGAATGAAGGACAGCGTGGCCTCGTTGATTTGCGTGGCCGCCTGGAAGATGCTGACGATCAGGCCGATGACCAGCGCCACCAGCAGCAGCGGCGCGCCCAGCAGCAGCGAGATCTCCATGGCTCGGTGGCCCATGGTCATGACGGATTCGGGAGTCATGCGCGGGTCTCGCCTAAAGGTAGAAGCTCTGCGTCAGCGCGCCGATCATCAGCTGCCAGCCGTCGGCCAGCACGAAGAGCATCAGCTTGAACGGCAGCGCGATGGACGCGGGCGGCACCATCATCATGCCCATCGACATGAGCACGCTGGCCACCACGAGGTCGATGATGAGGAACGGTATGAAGATGGTGAAGCCGATCTGGAACGCCGTCTTCAGCTCGCTGATGACGAAGGACGGCAGCAGGATGCGCAGCGGCACGTCTTCGGGCCCCTGCATGTCGGGCACCTTGGCGAGCCGCGCGAACAGGGCCAGGTCGGTCTCGCGGGTCTGCTTGAGCATGAAGGTCTTGAAGGGGGCGATGCCGCGCTCCATGGCCTTCTCGGCGCTGATCTTGTTCTCGGAGAAGGGCTGGTAGGCGTCGGTGTAGACCTTGTCGAACACCGGCGACATCACGAAGAAGGTCAGGAACAGCGACAACCCGACCAGGATCTGGTTGGGCGGCGAGGTCTGCGTGCCGATGGCGGTGCGCAGCAGGCCCAGCACGATCAGGATGCGCGTGAAGCTGGTCATCGACAGCAGCAGCGCGGGCAGGAAGGTGAGCGAGGTCAGCAGCACCATGGTCTGCACGCTCAGCGACCAGGTCTGGCTGCCGCCGGGGCCGGGGGTGCTGGTGATGCCGGGCAGGCCTTGGGTCCAGGCGGCGATGGGCAGCGTGGCGGCGAGCAGCAGCAACGCGGCGCGCAGGCCGCGGCGCAATGCGGGGTGCGTCATGGAGCGGGGTGCTGCGCCTTGCCCGAGAGGGATTCGCGCAGCTTGCGGGCAAAGAGTTCGACGGGGCCGCGCGCGCCGTTGGGCGCGCAGGCTGCGGCATGGGTGTCCGCGTGATGAGGGGCCTGGGCCGGCAGCGTGTGCAGCATGTTGACCTGGCTCGACGTGACGCCCAGCACCAGCCAGGTGTCGGCCACTTCGACCACGACCACGCGTTCGCGCTGGCCGACCATGGCGCTGGACACCACCTTCACGTGCTGGCCGCCGCCGAGGCGCTGGAGCCCGAAGCGGCGCGCCAGCCAGGCGCACAGAAAGATCAGGCCCACGACCAGGGCCATGCCGAAGCCGGCCTGCAGCAGGCCGCCGGCGCCGACGGCCGAGGGTGCGGGGGCTTCGTGCACCGGCGTGGGCACGGTGGGCAGCGCGGCCAGCGCCGCGTGCGTGCAGGACAGCAGCAGGGCCGGCAGCGCCGCGCCCTTGGCGAGCAGATGCCGGCGCAGGTTCATGAACGCGCGAGCTTCTGCATGCGCTCGGAGGGGGTGACGATGTCGGTCAGGCGGATGCCGTATTTCTCGTTCACCACCACCACTTCGCCTTGCGCGATGAGGTAGCCGTTGATCAGCACGTCCAGCGGCTGGCCGGCCAGGCCGTCGAGCTCGACCACCGAGCCCTGCGACAACTGCAGCAGGCTCTTGATGGTGATGCGGGTGCGGCCGATCTCGGCGGTCAGTTGCACCGGCACGTCGAGCACGCGCGCGATGTCCACGGGGCCGGCGCTGGAGGGGGCGGCGGCCGGCGTGTCCTGGATCTGCTGGAAGACCTGCGCGGTGGCCGGGGCCACGGCGGCGGCGGGTTCGTGGGCCGGCACGGGCGCGGTGGCGGCCGTCTGTTCGGCCAGGGCGGCAGCCCAGTCGTCCGCGTCGCTGCTGGCGGAAGAGGTGTTGTCAGTCATGGTCGTTCTTCAAATCGCTGTCTTGGTGGGAGATCATGTGTTGCACGCGCAGGGCGTAGCGCTCGTTGGAGGTGCCGTAGCCGCACTCCATCACCGGCACGCCGCCGACCTTGGCGACGACGGTCTCGGGCAGCTCGATGGGGATGACGTCGCCGATGTTCAGCTTCATCACCTCGCCCAGCGTGGAGGGCATGGTCACGAAGTCGGCCACCAGCTCGACGTCGGCGGCCTGCATCTGGCGCGACATCTGCGTGACCCAGCGCTTGTCGATCTCGACCTCGTCCTGGATCGGGTTGGACAGCAGGTCGCGGATCGGCTCGATCATCGAGTAGGGCAGGCACACGTGCAGGAAGCCGCCGATGGGGCCGAACTCGATCTGCAGCGTGGTGTTGATCACCACCTCGTTGGGCGCCACGATGTTGGCGAGCTTGCCGTGCATTTCGGCGCGCACGTAGTCGAAATCGAGCGGGAACACCGGCTGCCACGCCTCGCCGTAGCACTGCAGCGAGATGTCCAGCAGGCGCTTGATGATGCGCTGCTCGGTGCGCGTGAAGTCGCGGCCTTCCACGCGCACGTGGTAGCGCCCGTCGCTGCCGAAGAGGTTGTCCACCACGAGGAACACCAGCTTCGGGTCGAACACGAAGAGGGCGGTGCCGCGCAGCGGCTTCATGTGGATCATGTTGATGTTCGCGGGCACCGGCAGGTGCCGCACGAACTCGCCGTACTGCTGGATCTGGACCGGCCCCACCGAGATGTCGGGGCTGCGGCGCATGAAGTTCAGCAGCGCGCCGCGCAGGCCGCGCGCGAAGCGGTCGTTGATGACCTCCAGCGTGTGCATGCGGTTGCGCACCACGCGGTCGGGCGCGCCGAGGTCGTAGGCCGGCAGGCCGTCCTTGGGCGGCGGGGGCGCGGTCGATTGGTCGATGTCCCCGCCGGTGACGCCTTGCAGGAGCGCATCGACCTCGTCCTGGGAAAGCACCTGTTCATACGCCATGGGTCGCTTGTCTGGAGAAGGTGGTTGTCACTGCACGACGAACGTGTTGAACGAAACGCTGGAGATGTCCAGCTCGGGCGTGCCCGCGCCCAGCGGCGCGCTCAGCGCCTTGCGGATTTCCTCGGCCAGCTTGGCCTTGTCTTCCGGCGACACGATGGAGTCGGGCGCGCGGTTGGACAGCAGCAGCAGCAGGCGGCTGCGCACTTCGGGCATGAACTCGACGAGCTGGGCCTTGGTCTGTTCGTCGCGCACGCGCAGCGCCATGCCGATCTGCAGGAAGCGCCCGCGCCCTTCGGACTGCAGGTTGACGGTCAGCGGCTCGAGCATCAGGAAGATCGGCTTCTCGGGCACCGGCGCCTTGGGCGCCTCGGCGGAATGCGTGCCCATGAAGCGGGGCACCAGCACATAGGCGGCCGCGCCGGCGGCGGCCAGGCCGATGGCGATCAGCAGCCCGATCAGCAGCTTCGAGGAGCGGCGGGGGGCCGAGGCGGGAACGGCGGCGGCGGCGGAAGAGGAGGTAGCCATGTTGAAGCGTTGAACTTGTGCGGTCTATTCTTTGCGAAGTCCCTTGCGGATGAACGGCCGAACAAGCGCGCAAAGACGCTTCACATCCGTTCATTGCGCGGTGCCGGGAGGGCCCGCGCGGGAGCAAGGGGCGAGGGGGCGCGGCGTCAGGCGAAGGTGTCGACTCCCGGGCCCGCGTTGACGGGAGCGGCGGCGCGCGCGGGGGCCACGGGCGCCGTGG
>NZ_MOWM01000158.1 GCF_016082275.1 Variovorax sp. E3 | reverse complement strand
GCGCACCGGCCACGGCCGCCGCGCCGGCGAAGGCGCCGGCCGCACCCGCCGGTGGTTCGTCGTCGGTGGCCGTGCAGGGCCAGCCGGGCTGATCGCCCGCGCTGCCTTCAGGTAAACAGTTCGCGCGACCGCAATGGCCACCGCTGCTCCTGCTTACGTTGCGCATCCACGCTCGATGGCGCCGCCCGCGTCTGGGGCACGATCGCGCTGTCCGCGGCAACTTTCATGAACGTGCTCGACTCGTCGATCGCGAACGTGTCGTTGCCCGCCATCTCGGGCGACCTGGGCGTGAGCACCACGCAAGGCACCTGGGTCATCACCAGCTTCGCGGTGGCCAACGCCATCGCGGTGCCGCTCACCGGCTTCATGACGCAGCGCTTCGGACAGGTGCGCCTGTTCATGGCCAGCGTCATCTTGTTCATGATCAGCTCGCTGTTGTGCGGCCTGGCGCCGAACATGACGACGCTGATCGCCTTCCGCGCGCTGCAGGGCTTTGTGGCGGGTCCGATGATCCCGCTGTCGCAGACGCTGCTGCTGTCGAGTTATCCGCGCGCCAAGGCGGGCCTGGCGATGGCGATGTGGTCCATGACCACGCTGGTCGCGCCGGTGATGGGGCCGCTGTTGGGCGGCTGGATCACCGACAACATCTCGTGGCCGTGGATCTTCTACATCAACATCCCCGTGGGCATCGTCGCTGCTTCGATCACCTGGGCGCTGTATCACAAGCGCGAGAGCGTCACGCACAAGGTGCCCATCGACGCCATCGGCCTTGCGCTGCTGGTGCTGTTCGTCGGCTCGATGCAGCTCATGCTCGACAAGGGCAAGGAACTCGACTGGTTCCATTCGCCCCAGATCGTCGTCATGGCGGTGGTGGCTGTGGTCGGCTTCGCGTTCTTCCTGGTCTGGGAGCTGACCGACAAGCACCCGGTGGTCGACCTGTCGCTGTTCAAGCGCCGCAACTTCTGGTCGGGCGCGGTGGCAACGGCCGTCGCCTACGGCCTGTTCTTCGGCAACGTGGTGCTGCTGCCGCTGTGGCTGCAGCAGTGGATGGGCTACACCGCGACGCAGGCGGGGATGATCATGCGCCCGTGGGGATGCTGGCGATCTTCTTCTCGCCGATCGTCGGGCTCACGGTCTCGAAGATCGACCCGCGGCGCTATGCGACCTTCTCGTTCCTGGTGTTCGCGCTGGTGCTGTGGATGCGGTCGAACTTCAACACGCAGGCCGACTTCGTCACCATCATCATCCCGACGGTGATCCAGGGCATTGCGATGGCGTTCTTCTTCATCCCGCTGGTGACCATCACGCTGTCGGGCCTCACGCCAGACCGCATTCCGGCGGCGTCGGGGCTGTCGAACTTCCTGCGGATCACGGCGGGCGCCATGGGCACGTCGCTCACCACCACGCTGTGGGACAACCGCGCCACGCTGCACCACACGCAGCTCTCGGAAACGATCAACCACGGCAACAACGCGGCGACGAGCGCGATGTCGGGCCTGGCCAGCAGCGGCTTCAGCACCGAGCAGGTGCTCGGGCAGATCAACCGCATCGTCGACCAGCAGGCCTACATGCTGGCCACGAACGACATCTTCTATGCGTCGGCCATCCTGTTCCTGCTGCTGATTCCGCTGGTGTGGCTGGCCAAGCCGCAAAAGGGCGGTGCCGGCGGCGACGCCGCGGCGGGCGCGCACTGAGCGGCGGCTGACCGCCATCAAGACAACCCCGGGCTTCGAAAGAAGGCCCGGGGTTCTTGCTTTCAGGGGAGCGGTGCGTCGAGCACGCGCAGCACGTCGTAGCACGCGCCCATGGTGTGGTAGTCGGTCTTGCCGGCCGGGCTCTTCTCGTCGCCGAGCTTCTCGTTGCGCGGCGAGAGGATGCGATACCACGCGCCGTGCTTGTGGTCGACGAAGTGCTCCCAGCTGTAGGCCCAGATGCTGTCGTACCAGTCCCAGTAGCCGGCCTCGCCGGTGCGCACGGCCAGCAGCGCGGCGGCGGCGAAGCTCTCGGCCTGCACCCAGAAATACTTGTCGCCGTCGCACACCGTGCCGTCGGGGCCGAAGCCGTACACCAGGCCGCCGTGGTCGGCGTCCCAGCCGCGGAACATGGCGGTGTCGAAGAAGTGGCGCGCGCGCGGCACGATCCAGTCGGCCTGCCGGTCGGCGGCCGCCAGATGGCGCTCCAGCTGCAGCAGCAGCTTGGCCCATTCGGTGAGGTGGCCGGTCTGGAAACCCCAGGGCCTGAAGATGTTGGTCTTGTCGCCGCGGTTGTAGTCCCAGTCGATCGACCAGTCCTCGCGGTAGTGCTCCCACACGAGTCCGTCGGCCAACGCGGCCTGCCGGCCGGTGACGGATTCGGCCAGCGTCAATGCGCGCTCCAGAAAGCGGGATTCCTGCGTGGCCTCGTAGGCGGCCATCATCGCTTCGCAGGCGTGCATGTTGGCGTTCTGTCCGCGGTAGGGGCTCACGCGCCAGTCGGCCGTGGCTTCGTCGGCGTAGAGCTGGTGGCGCGGCTCCCAGAAGTGCGCCTCCATCAGGTCCCAGGTGTGGACCACGCCCGCGTAGGCTTCCTCCATGCCGGCCATCAGCGCATGCGCGTGCGCCAGCAGCACGAAGGCCAGGCCATAGCAATGACAGGTGCTGTCCTGCACGGTGGGGCGCTGCTGGTGCCAGTCGATCTGCCACGCATAGCCGCCGCCCGGCTGCGCATGGCCGCGCTGCAGAAACGCCAGGCCGTGCCGCACCGCGGCCAGGTTCGCGGGGTTGCCGAAACGCCGGTACGCCATGGCGTGATTGAAGACGAAGCGCGTGCTGCTCACGAGGTGGCGCGTGCGCCGGTCGTACACCGTGCCGTCATCCTTGTAGAAGTGGAAGAAGCCGCCCGAGGCGTCGAGGCAGCGCGGCTCGTAGAACGCCAGCGTGTGCTGGATGTGATCGGCCAGGAAGTCGGGGGAGCGGAAGTTCAGCATGTTCGTGGCAGTCTACGCAGCGCCCTCTGAACGCCCGCTTGGGGTTTCCCGCACAGTACCCGGCGTAGCGAGCGCAACAACAGGCGCGCGGCCTCTTTGTCGCTGCGACGACAGTCGCGCATTCGAATGCCGCGCCGGTCCGTGAAGGTTGCACTGCAGCATAGGCATTTGCCCCAGTATGCAATTGCAACTCGCCCACCAACAATCAGTCCGCGCTCGATGGTGGCGCGCTGAGATGGACCGCATGACCCACTTTATTTTTCCGAACCCGGGCGACTTCGCGAGATGAGCGACGTCATTCTCGAAACACGCCAGCTCACCAAGGAATTCAAAGGGTTCACCGCGGTCAGCAAGGTCAACCTGTCGGTGGTGCGCGGATCGATCCACGCGCTCATCGGCCCCAATGGCGCCGGCAAGACGACCTGCTTCAACCTGCTCACGAAGTTCCTCGAGCCGACCACCGGCACGATCCTCTTCAATGGGCAGGACATCACGCGCGAGCGCCCCGCGCAGATCGCGCGGCGCGGCATCATCCGCTCGTTCCAGATATCGGCCGTGTTCCCGCACCTCACGCTGCTGGAGAACGTGCGCCTGGGCCTGCAGCGCCGGCTGGGCACCTCGTACCACTTCTGGAAGAGCGAGAAGTCGCTCAAGCCGCTCGATGCGCGTGCGCGCGAACTGCTGGCCGAAGTGGGCCTGGAAGAGCTCGCCGACGAGCAGACCGTGAACCTGCCGTACGGCCGCAAGCGCGCGCTGGAGATCGCGACCACGCTGGCCATGGAGCCCGAGCTGATGCTGCTGGACGAACCCACGCAGGGCATGGGCCACGAAGACGTGCACCGCGTGGCCGAGCTCATCAAGCGCGTGTCGGCGGGCCGCACCATCCTGATGGTCGAGCACAACATGAGCGTGGTCTCGACCATTGCCGACACCATCACCGTGCTGCAACGCGGCGCCGTGCTGGCCGAAGGTCCGTACGCCGAGGTCTCGCGCAACCCGCAGGTCATGGAGGCCTACATGGGCACCACCGACGGCCAACTGCAAGGGGCCCACTGACATGACCGCCGCACTCGAAATCAAGGGCCTGCAAGCCTGGTACGGCGAATCGCACGTGCTGCACGGCGTCGACATGATCGTGCAGCCCGGCGAGGTCGTCACGCTGCTGGGCCGCAACGGCGCGGGCCGCACCACCACGCTGCGCGCCATCATGGGCCTGACCGGCGCGCGCAAGGGCAGCATCGAGGTCAACGGCAAAGAGACCATCGGCATGCCGACGCACCGCATCGCGCACCTGGGCATCGGTTATTGCCCCGAGGAGCGCGGCATCTTCGCCAGCCTCTCGTGCGAGGAAAACCTCATGCTGCCGCCCGAGCTGAAGGGCGCGGGGCAGGGCATGTCGGTCGAAGAGATCTACGCCATGTTCCCCAACCTGGCCGAGCGCCGCCACAGCCAGGGCACGCGCCTGTCGGGCGGCGAGCAGCAGATGCTGGCCGTGGCGCGCATCCTGCGCACGGGCGCCAAGCTGCTGCTGCTCGACGAGATTTCCGAAGGCCTCGCGCCGGTCATCGTGCAGGCGCTGGCCCGCATGATCACCATGCTGCGCGCCAAGGGCTACACCATCGTCATGGTGGAGCAGAACTTCCGCTTCGCCGCGCCGCTGGCCGACCGCTTCTACGTGATGGAGCACGGCCGCATCGCCCTGAAGTTCGGCGCCGCCGAGCTCGAAGCCAAGATGCCCGTGCTCACCGAGCTGCTGGGCGTCTGAGATTTCCGTTCGACACGTCCACAAGACCGCTCATCCTCGTCCCACAAAGATTCCTTCAGGAGACAACACCATGAACAAGAAACTCGGCCTCATCGCAACCGCCATCGGCATCCTCGCAATGAGCGCGGGCGCCGTGCAGGCGCAGGAGAAAGTGAAGATCGGCTTCGTCACCGACCTGTCGAGCCTGTATGCCGACCTCGAAGGCAAGGGCGGCGCCACCGCCATCCAGATGGCCATCGACGACTTCGGCGGCAAGGCGCTGGGCCAGCCCATCGAGCTGCTGGTGGCCGACCACCAGAACAAGGCCGACATCGCTGCCTCCAAGGCCCGCGAGTGGATCGACACGGCCGGCGTGACCATGGTCTTCGGCGGCACCAACTCGGGCGTGGCGCTGGCCACCGCCAAGGTGGCGGAAGAAAAGAAGCGCGTGTACTTCAACAACGGCGCGGGCAGCTCGGTGCTCACCAACGAGCAGTGCAGCCCCTACACCATCCACTACGCGTACGACACCGTGGCGCTGGCCAAGGGCACGGGCGCGGCGGTGGTCGACCGCGGCGGCAAGAGCTGGTTCTTCCTGACGGCCGACTACGCCTTCGGCCACGCGCTCGAAGCCGACACCACCAAGGTCGTGAAGGAGAAGGGCGGCACCGTGGTGGGCGCCGTGCGCCATCCGCTGAACGCGTCCGACTTCTCGTCGTTCCTGCTGCAGGCGCAGAACTCCAAGGCGCAGATCCTGGGCCTGGCCAACGCGGGCGGCGACACCATCAACTCGATCAAGGCCGCCAAGGAATTCGGCATCAACAAGACCATGAAGACCGCCGGCCTGCTGGTCTTCTTGAGCGACATCCACAGCCTGGGTCTGAAGAACACCGAAGGCCTGCTGCACACCACCAGCTGGTACTGGGACCTGAACGACGAGTCGCGCAAGTTCGCCAACCGCTTCTTCGAGAAGACCAAGCGCATGCCCACCGACGTGCAGGCCGCCGACTACTCGGCCACCATGACCTACCTGAGGCCGTGGCCGCCGCCAAGACCACCGACTCCGACAAGGTGATGGCGCAGCTCAAGAGCATGAAGATCGACGACTTCTACGGCAAGGGCCAGATCCGCGCCGACGGCAGCTTCATCCACGACATGTACCTGGTCGAGGTGAAGTCGCCCGCCGAATCGAAGAAGCCCTGGGACTACCTGAAGGTGCTCAAGACGCTGCCGGGCGACCAGGTCTTCACGACCAAGGCCGAGACCAAGTGCGCGCTCTGGAAATAAGCCGCTGACGCCGCCGCAGACCCTTCCACCGAAGCCAACCGAGAGAACCATCCCATGAAACGCACGCTCATCGCCTCCGCCTGCATCGTCGCCACCTGCCTTGCGGCCGCCGGCGCCGCGCAGGCCCAGGAGAAGGTCAAGATCGGTTTCATCACCGACATGTCGAGCCTCTACGCGGACGTGGAGGGCAAGAACGGCGCCCTCGCGATCCAGATGGCCATCGACGACTTCGGCGGCAAGGTCAACGGCATGCCCATCGAGCTGCTGCAGGCCGACCACCAGAACAAGGCCGACATCGCCGCCTCCAAGGCGCGCGAGTGGATCGACACGCAAGGCCTGACCATGCTGTTCGGCGGCACCAGCTCGGGCACCGGCCTGGCGATGGCCAAGGTGGCGCAGGAGAAGAAGCGCGTGTTCATCGTGAACGGCGCGGGCAGCTCGGCGCTCACCAACGAACAGTGCAGCCCCTACACCGTGCACTACGCCTACGACACCGTGGCGCTGGCCAAGGGCACCGGCAGCGCGGTCATCGCGCGCGGCGACAAGAGCTGGTATTTCCTCACGGCCGACTACGCCTTCGGCCAGGCGCTGGAAGCCGATGCCTCCAAGGTCGTGAAGGAGAAGGGCGGCACCGTGGTGGGCAGCGTGAAGCATCCGCTGAACACGTCCGACTTCTCGTCGTTCCTGCTGCAGGCGCAGAACTCCAAGGCCCAGGTGCTGGCGCTGGCGAACGCGGGCGGCGACACGCAGAACGCCATCAAGGCGGCCAAGGAATTCGGCATCTCCAAGACCATGAAGATGGTCGGCCTGCTGGTGTTCGTGACCGACATCCACAGCCTGGGCCTGAAGAACACCGAAGGCCTGCTGCTGACCACCAGCTGGGACTGGAACCTGGACGACAAGACGCGCGCCTTCGGCAAGCGCTTCTTCGAGAAGACCAAGCGCATGCCCACCGACATCCAGGCGGCCGACTACTCGGCCACCATGACCTACCTGAAGGCCGTGCAGGCCGCCAAGACGGTCGATGCCGACACGGTGATGGCCCAGATCAAGAAGACGCCGATCGACGACTTCTACGCCAAGGGCGTGGTGCGCGCGGACGGCCGCTTCGTGCACGACATGTACCTGATGCAGGTCAAGTCGCCGGCCGAGTCGAAGCAGCCTTGGGACTACTACAAGGTGGTCCAGAAGCTCAAGGGCGAAGACGTCTACACCACCAAGGCCGAGAGCAAGTGCGCCCTCTGGAAGTGATTTTCCGCGGGCGCCATCGCGGCGCCCGGGTTCGTTGAAACGCCCATGAACATTTCCCTTTCCGGCTTGTTGAGCCAGCTCCTCCTGGGGCTGGTGAACGGCTCTTTCTACGCCATCCTGAGCCTCGGGCTGGCGGTGATCTTCGGCCTGCTCAACGTCATCAACTTCGCGCACGGCGCGCTGTTCATGATGGGCGCCATCCTGACCTGGATGGCGATGGAGTATTTCGGCATCAACTACTGGGTGATGCTGATCGCGGCGCCCATCGTCATCGGCATCTTCGGCATCCTGATCGAGCGCCTGCTGCTGCGCTGGATCTACAAGCTGGACCACCTCTACGGCCTGCTGCTCACGCTGGGCCTCACGCTGCTGATCGAAGGCGTGTTCCGCTCGGTCTACGGCGTCTCGGGCCTGGCCTACGACGCGCCCGACGCGCTGTCCAGCGCCACCGACCTGGGCTTCATGGTGCTGCCCAACTACCGCGCGTGGGTCGTCGTGGCCTCGCTCGCGGTGTGCTTCGCCACCTGGTACGTGATCGAGAAGACCCGCCTGGGCGCCTACCTGCGCGCCGGCACCGAGAACCCGCGCCTGGTGGAAGCCTTCGGCGTCAACGTGCCGCTGATGATCACGCTGACCTACGCCTTCGGCTGCGCGCTCGCGGCCTTTGCCGGCGTGCTGGCAGCGCCCGTCATCCAGGTGTCGCCGCTGATGGGGCAGAACCTCATCATCGTGGTGTTCGCCGTGGTCGTGATCGGCGGCATGGGCTCGATCATGGGCGCCATCCTCACCGGCCTGGGCCTGGGCGTGATCGAGGGCTTCACCAAGGTGTTCTACCCGGAAGCATCGTCCACGGTCGTGTTCGTCATCATGGTCATCGTGCTGCTGATTCGCCCCGCCGGCCTGTTCGGCAAAGAGAAGTAAGGCGAGCGGCTCCATGAACATGAAAAAAATATCCACTGTCGTCTACGGCCTGCTGCTGGTCGCGCTCATCCTGGCGCCGTTCTTCGGCGCCTACCCGGTGTTCGTGATGAAGCTCATGTGCTTCGCACTGTTTGCCGCGGCCTTCAACCTGCTGCTGGGCTATACCGGGCTGCTGTCGTTCGGGCATGCGGCCTTCCTGGGCGGCTCGGCGTACGTGGCGGGCCATGCCATGAAGGTCTGGGGCCTCACGCCCGAGCTGGGCCTGATCGCGGGCACGCTCACCGGCGCCTTCCTGGGCTGGGTCTTCGGCATCCTGGCCATCCGGCGGCAGGGCATCTACTTCGCGATGATCACGCTGGCGCTCGCGCAGATGATGTTCTTCGTCGCGCTGCAGGCCAAGTTCACGGGCGGCGAAGACGGCCTGCAGGGCGTGCCGCGCGGCAAGCTCTTCGGCCTGATCGACCTGTCGAGCGACCTCACCATGTACTACGTCGCGCTGGTGATCGTGGTGGCCGCGTTCCTGCTGATCGTGCGCACCATCCACTCGCCGTTCGGCCAGGTGCTCAAGGGCATCAAGGAGAACGAGCCGCGCGCGCTGTCGCTGGGCTACGACGTGAGCCGCTTCAAGCTGCTGGCCTTCGTGATCTCGGCGGCGCTCTCGGGCCTGGCCGGCTCGCTCAAGACGCTGGTGCTGGGCTTTGCCACGCTGTCGGACGTGCACTGGACCGCCTCGGGCCAGGTCATCCTGATGACGCTGGTGGGCGGCCTGGGCACGCTGTCGGGCCCGCTCGTGGGCTCGGCCGTGGTGGTGCTGCTGGAGAACAAGATCGGCGAGCTCGGCAGCTTCCTGGCGCGCATCACCACCGTCGACTGGTTCAACACGCTGGGCGAGTCGGTGACCATGGTCACGGGCCTGATCTTCGTGATTTGCGTGCTCGCGTTCCGCAAGGGGATCATGGGCGAGATCATTGCGTTCATCGAGCGGCGGCGCGCGAAGTAGCGCCATGCCTGCATGAAAGGAAAAGGGAGCCGCCGGCTCCCTTTGTCTTTGTGGCCCTGCTGGCCCTGCTGTTCGTTCGTTCAGCAGTTGCCTTTCTTCGCCTGCCCCGGTGGGCAGAAATCGCGATCGCGGTCATGGCCGTGCCTGTGGTCGCGGTCATGGCCGCGGTGGTCGTCGCGGTCGTTCCATTCGCGGTCGCGTTCACGTTCGCGGCGGGCTTCACGGTAGGCCTCGCGCTGGCGCCAGTCGCCTTCCGCCCAGCGCCAGCCGCCATGGTCCTCGGTCCAGCGGCCCGGCGCGTACACGTAGCCCGCGCGCTCGCGCTGCCAGCCGCCCTGGCGCCATGCGTAGGCACGGCCGTCCCAGGCCCAGCGGCCCGGCACCCAGACGAAGCCGCCGCGCGGCGGCGGCAGCGGTTCGTAGCGCGGCGGCGGCGGGGGCGCCATCACGAGGCCGGGCACGTTGATGTTGACCGAGACCTGCGCGTTGGCCGCCATCGGGCTCGCGAGGAGGGAAAGGGCGCCGGCCACGGCCAGCAAGGAAAGTCGAATGTTCATGGGGGTCCTTTTGGTTCTTGGATTGATTATTCGGGGAAACGCGGGTTCGGGTACCTCTGGCGTGGTTCACGGCATTCCGCCGGCGCCGCGCAACTACAACCTCAGTGGCGCAGCGTAACCCGTCATCTCCAGGTAGCCGCGTCCCACGCGCCGGCCTTGCGCATCGAGCAGGTCGCTGACGCCTTCCCAGTACACGCCGCCGGTCGAGCCGCGGCTGTCCAGTTCCTGGTCGTCGAGCAGCGCGCGCACTTCGAAGTTGCCGGCGGGTGTCTGCACGCGCCACTGCGTCGGGTACCTGGCCTGCGTGCGCGGGCTGTCCCAGGTCTTGAGGCTTTCGAAGCGCACTTCGTCGTTCCTGAAGATGCGCGCCACGCCGTCGCGCGGACGGAACGAGCCGCCGCCCCACAACGCGCTGCCGTCGGCGCGCCGCAGATGGAAGGCGGTGAGCGCGCTGCCGTCGTCCAGGTTCATGCCGATCCAGTCCCAGCCCACGGCCTCGGGATGCATCAGCGCCTGGCTCCATTCGTGGTCGAGCCATGCGGCGCCGTCGACCTCGAAGGGCTGGCCCTTGAGCGTGAGCTTGCCTTGCGCCTTCAGCTGCGGCTCGCTGTAGTAGTAGCTCGCCTGCGATTCATCAGGCCCCTTGCGCGAGAGGCCGGCGTTGCCCTGCAGCAGCACCGGTTGCGTGGGCGTGAAGCGCAGCTCGAGCATGAACTCGCCGGCCGGAATGCGCGCGACATAGACGCCGCCTTCACGCACCAGCGACCAGTCGCGAATGCGCACGGCCGTGTCGGTCTCGCTGGCCTCGGCCACGCCGAAGCCGGCGCGCGCGATGCGCTGGTCGTGCAGCAGCACGCGGCCTTCGAGGTCGGTGACGGCCGCGTGCGCGAACACGAGGTTCTTTGCCGCGAAGGCCGAGCGCATGCCTTGCGTGGCCTCGACGCGCGAGCGGAAGAACGTGACCTGGAAGCCGAACTCCCGGCCACCGGCCGCCTTCGCGTGGCCGGTGATGTACCACCACTCGGTGTGCAGGTCGGGGTGGCTGCCGAAGTCGCGCGGGAACTGCAGCGCGCGCGCGGGCAGTGCCCACGCCGCCGGTGCCGCACCCAACGCCGCCAGCAGCAACAGGCTGCGGCGCGACAGGGAAAAAGACGAAAGTGCCATCACGCCGCCACGAGCGCGTCGACGCGTTGCTGCGCCGGGCCGATGTCGCCGAACGCGCCGCGCACCCACGCCGCATCGTGATAGCTCGGCAGGTACCGCTCGCCCGCGTCGCACAGCAGCGAAAGAATCGAGCCTTGCTGTCCGGTCGCGCGCATCTCCTGCGCCACCGCGAGCATGCCGATGAAGTTGGTGCCGGTCGACGGGCCCACCTTGCGCCCCAGCAGCGCCGACAGCGCATGCATCGCCGCGACCGAATCGAGGTTGGGCACTTCGATCATCCGGTCGACCAGCGTGCGGATGAAGCTCGGCTCCACGCGCGGGCGGCCGATGCCTTCGATGCGCGAGCCCGGCGCCGTCAGCGTGGCGTCGCCCGTGCGGTGGTAGGCCGAGAACACCGAGCCTTCGGGGTCGGCCACGCACACCTGCGTGTCGTGGCGGCGAAAGCGCAGGTAGCGCCCGATGGTCGCGCTGGTGCCGCCCGTGCCCGCGCCCACCACGATCCATTGGGGCACCGGATGCCGCTCGCTTGCCATCTGCTGGAACATGCTCTCGGCAATGTTGTTGTTGCCGCGCCAGTCGGTCGCGCGCTCGGCATACGTGAACTGGTCCATGTAGTGGCCGCCGGTGCGTTCGGCCAGCGCGCGGGCTTCCTCGTACACCTGCGACGCGTGGTCGACGAAGTGGCAGCTCGCGCCGTAGAACGCGATCTGCGCGACCTTCTCGGGCGAGGTGCTGCGCGGCATCACCGCGATGAAGGGCAGGCCCAGCAGCCGCGCGAAGTAGGCCTCGCTCACGGCGGTGGAGCCGCTCGATGCTTCGACGATGGTGGTGCCTTCGCGGACCCAGCCGTTGCACAGCGCGTAGAGGAACAGCGAGCGCGCGAGGCGGTGCTTGAGGCTGCCGGTCGGGTGGGTCGATTCGTCCTTCAGGTACAGGTCGATGCCCTGTGCCGCGAGCGCGGGCAGGGGGAGCGGAATCAGGTGCGTGTCGGCGCTGCGCTGGTAGTCGGCTTCGATGCGGCGGACGGCGGTGTCGAGCCACGTGCTGCAAGGTGAAGAAGAAAGTATTTGCTGCATATCGGCCCCAGTCTACAAGTCATGGTTTGTAACCCGGCGCGGCCATAAATCGGGATACTGTGCGTTGCCATCCATAAGGCAGAGGAGACAGAGACACATGAAAAGAACGCACCTGGGCGCCGTTGCGCTCGCGGTCCTTGCATTGGCCGGCTGCGCCAGCAGCCCTCCCGGCGACAGCACGCCGACGCGGCCTTCCTCATCGTTCGCGGTGCCCGGGCTCGAGAAGCCCGCCGAGGTGCTGGTCGACCGCTGGGGCGTGCCGCATCTCTACGCGGGCACGCTCTACGACGCCTTCGTGGCGCAGGGCTTCATCGCCGCGCGCGACCGGCTCTGGCAGATGGACCTGTGGCGCAAGCGCGGCCTCGGCGAAATGGCCAAGGACTTCGGCCCCGCATGGGTCGAGAGCGACCGCGCCGCGCGCGCCGTGCTCTACCGCGGCGACATGTACCGCGAGTGGCTGGCCTACGGCTCCGACGCCAAGCGCGTGGCCGAGGCCTTCACCGCCGGCGTCAACGCCTACGTGGCGCAAGTGCGCGCGCAGCCCTCGATGCTGCCCACCGAGTTCGCGCTGCTCGGCTACCAGCCGGCGACGTGGTCGCCCGAAGACGTGGTGCGCATCCGCCACCACGGGCTCACGCTCAACTTCACCTCCGAGATCGAGCGCGCCCGCGCGTTCTGCGCAGGCGCCGCCGGCGTCAAGGCCGACTGGCTGCGCCGCGAGCTCGACCCGCCGGTCACGCCGCGCGTGCCGCCGGGGCTGGACCCCTGCGGCATTCCGGCCACCGAATTGCGCGCGGCCTACCTGCGCGCCACCGAGTCGCCGCAGTTCACCAAGGCCAACACGCGGCTGGGCGTGAACGCGGGCGCGACCGTCGTGCCCGTGGCCCTGCTGCCTGGCAGCGCGGAAGCCGGGGCGCAGCTGGAAGAAGCGCAACAACGGCAGCAGCAAGCGTCGCAAGGCGACCCGACCGGCGCCTACGGCAGCAACAACTGGGTGATCTCGCCCAAGCTCACCGCCACCGGGCGGCCGATTCTTGCGAACGACCCGCACCGCTCGCACGGCGCGCCGAGCCTGCGCTACATGACGCACCTGAGCGCGCCGGGCATGGACGCCATCGGCGCGGGCGAGCCCTTCCTGCCGGGCCTGTCGATCGGCCACAACGGCACCATCGCCTTCGGCCTCACGCGCTTCTACATGGACCAGGAAGACCTGTACGTGTACCAGCTCAACCCGCGCAACCCCGACGAGTACCGCTACCAGGGCCGCTGGGAGCCGATGACGCGCGTGGTCGAGCGCATCGCGGTGAAGGGCGAGGGCACGCCGCGCGAGGTGGTCAACACCTTCACGCGCCACGGCCCCGTGCTGCTGGCCGAGCCCGGCAAGCAGCGCGCCTATGCATTGCGCGCCGCGTGGTTGGAGCCCGGCATGGCGCCGTACTTCGGTTCGATGGACTACATGCGCGCGCGCAACTGGGACCAGTTCCGCGCGGCCATGAACCGCTGGGGCGCGCCGGGCGAGAACCAGGTCTATGCCGACACCAGCGGCAACGTCGGCTGGATCCCCGGCGGCCTGACGCCCATCCGCCCCAACTGGGACGGCCTGATGCCCGTGCCCGGCGACGGTCGCTACGAGTGGTCGGGCTTTCGCAACGGCGACGAGCTGCCTTCGGAGTTCAACCCCGCGCGCGGCTATGTCGTCACGGCCAACGAGAACAACATTCCGCCCGACCACCCCGCCGCCAAGAAGGGCGTGGGCTACGAGTGGAGCGACGCGGCCCGCGCGCGCCGGCTGAAGGAACTGTTCGCGGCCAAGGCGGCGGCGGGCACGCGCTTCACCGTCGAGGACTCGCAGCGCATGCAGAACGACATCGTCGCCACGCCCGCGCAGCGGCTGCTCAAGCTGCTGGCCGGTCTGCGCAGCGACGACGCGCAGACCGCCGCCGCGCTGCGCATGCTGCAGGGCTGGGACGGCACCATGGACCGCGACAGCGGCGCCGCCGCGCTGTACGAGGTCTGGAGCAGCAAGCCGCTGCGCGCGGCCGTGCTCAAGGCCGGCGCGGGCGATGCCGCCGCCGTGCTGGCCGCGCCGGGCGACAACACGCGCATGGTGCTGCTGCTCGAGAACCCGTCGGGCTGGGTCACGAACGAGCAACGCGACGCGCTGCTGCTCAAGACCCTGCCGGCGGCCATGCAGGAGCTCACCACCAAGCTCGGACCCGACGCGGCCGCGTGGAAATGGGGCACGCTGCACCGCGCCGAGTTCCGCCATCCGCTGGGCGGCGTGGTCGACGCGGCCACGCGCAAGAAGCTCGACGTGGGCGACTGGCCGATGTCCGGCTCGGCCTTCACGCCGATGGCCGCGACCTACCGCGCCGCCGACTACAAGCTGACCTCGGGCGCGTCGTTCCGCATGGTGCTCGACGTGGGCAACTGGGACGCCTCGCGCGTCATCAACACGCCGGGCCAGTCGGGCAACCCCGACAGCCCGAACTACCGCGACCTGGCGCCGCTGTGGCTCGAAGGCAAGTACGTGCCGCTGGTCTACACGCGCGCGGCGGTCGAGAAGGAAACGGTGGAGCGCATCCAGCTGACGCCGGGGAGGTGAGTCTTCCGGGAGCGTGACGATGAGAAATCCCCAATCCTGGGGATTTTTCATTCATGGCGCCAAGGCTAGAGTCGGCTCGGTTGTCGATGACCCCTTGGGGAACACGCCGCCATGCCTGCGCTTGCCAATGTTCTGAATCCGGATCTCACTGCCTTGTGGGCGTGTAACACCTCCCAGGAAAAGCTGGAGGTGCTTCTGGACCTGGCCAGCAACGTGGACGCTCCTCCTTCGATCGACGAGGTTTGCGCCTTCGTCGATCTGCTGGAAAACTACTGGAGGCCGAGCCTCCAGGAGCAGCAAGCGCTGGATCGGGTGGTCGGTAGCCGCAGGTCTGTGCCGGGTCCCTACGACGGCGGCTTTCTGCAAGGGCAGTCCGCGCTGCCGTGGCGTCACTTCTCCCGCGAATCGATCGCGCTTCAACTGGTCGTCAGGATCGCCGACTACAAGCACATCGAGCAGAAGAACCATCCGCTGTGCGGGCCGGTCACGTTCATGCACAGCATTGCAAGGCGCAACATCGAGGAATACGTGCTGTACGTGACGGGGCTGGCCGAGAACCGCAAGGGCGACCTCGGCCCCCATACCGTGAAGGTCAAGTCGAACTCGAACCTGCTGGGCATGCCCCGGAGCCAGGGCGAGAATCAGATCCGCGAGGCCGACTACATTGCGCTGGCCAGCCTGCGCGAAGGCCGCAACCTGTTCGCCTATCGCAGCGACTTGACCAACAGGACGCTCGAGGGGATGTCCTCGACCGCGGCCATGAAGCAATGGATGCGTGACGCCGGCTACCGGAACGTGGAAGACCACGCCCACCACGAGTGGCGCCTGAACGGCTTGCGAATGAAGGCCGACCGTACCAATGTGGGCAGGAACGTCATGCGGCCGCACTTGCAGAAGCTGCAGCAGCGGCTGGACAACGGCTACACCGTCATGCTGGTGGCGGCCGACAGCCTGGCCGACATGGCGCGTGGCAAGGACTACAGTCAGTCCGCGCTGATGCGCGTTCTCGGCGGCCATTTCATGCTGGCGCTCTCCGTCGATGTAAGCCACGACGGCGCGAAGTTCGGCCTCGTCACCTGGGGCAAGGAAATTCCCGCCAACGTCGAGATTCCGTGGAGCAAGGTCGCGAGCTGGTACCGGGGCTTTGTGTGCGGGCAGCCTTGAGAGGCCGGCTTGCCACGTCTACCAGTCTTCCTTCACCGCCAACACCACATCCTTGCCGGCCGCGGCCCGCCCCGCGAGCCATGCGGTCACCGTTCCCGCCACCACCACGGCACCACACAGCCCCAGCAGCCGCAGCCAGGGCACCAGCAGGTCCATGCTCCAGTGGAAGCTCTGCGGGTTCACCACCTTCACCAGCACCACCGACACCGCGAGCCCGAGGCCCAGCCCGGCAACGGCACCGATGGCCGTCCACGCCGCGCCTTCGCCCGCGACCACCGCCAGCACCTGCCGCCTGGTGAACCCCAGGTGCGCGAGCAGCCCGAACTCCTTGCGCCGTGCCAGCACCTGCGCGCTGAAGCTCGCGGCAATGCCGAACAGGCCGATGGCGATGGCCACCGCCTGCAGCCAGTAGGTGACGGCAAAGCTGCGGTCGAAGATGCGCAGCGAGGTCGCGCGGATCTGCCCGACCGAGGCGATCTCGACCGACTCCGCGGAGCCGCCGCCTTGCCGCGCCGCCAGTTCGCGCACCTGCGTCTGCACCGCACCCTCCGACGCGCCGGGCGCAAGCCACAGCGCCACGTCGCTCACGTTGCGCTCGCCGGTGATGCGCTCGAAGTCGCGCGCGTCCATGGTGATGGTGCCGAACTGCCGCGCATAGTCGCGCCACACGCCCGCCACGAAGAACGTCTGCGCCTGCCTGGTCTTCGCCGCCACGCCCATCGCGGACGACAGCGGCGCGAACGCGGCACCCGGCTTCGCGCCGTACAGCTCCACCATCGGTTCGCTCACGTAGATGCCGACCTGCCCCTGGGGCACGGGCAGCGCGGCGCCCACCAGCGGCAGCGACTGCGTGGCGCCGCCCTCGAGGCTGCGCGCGATCAGCGTCACGGCGGGCCGCGTGGCGTCGAGCTGCAGCGTCTGCGTGCGCAGCGTGCCGGTGCGCGCCACGCCGGGCAGTTGCGCCAGCGCCTGCACGAAGGCGGGCGCGAAGGTCGCGGTGTCGGTGCTGCTGCTGTTGCCGGCGTTGCTGCCGCGCCCGCCCGAGGTGGCGCGCACGTACAGGTCGGCCGGCAGCACCACGTCGAGCCAGTGCGTGACCGAGTCGCGGAAGCTCGCGACCATCACCGTGAGCGCGACCGCGAGGCTCAGGCTCGCGACCACGCCGCTCACCGCCACGGCCGCCGTGCCGCGCATGCGGCGCGCGCGCTCGATGGCCAGCATCGGCAGCACGCGCTGCGCGAACAGGGGCGCGATGCGGTCGTACAGCAGCGCGATGAGCCAGGGCAGGGCGGTGATGCCGCCCACCAGCAGGCAGGCCACCGACAGGTACGCCGCCACCGGAATGCCGCCGATGGCCGGCACGTTGGCCAGCACGGCGCCGAGCGCGATCAGCCCCAACGCGAGCCAGTGGCTGTTGCCCTGCGTGGGCGCCGCGCCCAGGCCCTTGAGCGTCTGCGCCTCCGGCAGCGCCTGCGCCGCGCGCGCGGGCCACCAGCCGCCGACCAGCGCGGCCACCACGCCG
>NZ_MOWM01000157.1 GCF_016082275.1 Variovorax sp. E3 | reverse complement strand
GCCAGCCGCTATGTGGCGGGCGGCGCGGGCGCGTTGCTGTGCAGCGCCGCGCTCGCGGGCGCGGTGTCGGGCTGGTACAGGCGCTGATGCCGGGCGTGGTCAAGCAGAACTACCCGGCGCGCATCGGCGTGATGACGGGGTTGTATTCGGCCGCCATCATGGGCGGCGGCGGGCTCGGCGCCATGGCCAGCCCGTGGGTGGCGCGCACGCTGGGCGGCGACGCGCATGTCGACTGGCACGCGGGCCTGGCGATGTGGGCCGTGCTCGCGACCGTCGCGTTGCTGTCGTGGCTGTCGATGCGGCAGCGGCAAGAAAAACCCGCCGCAGTGGCCGCCCCGCGCCAGGACCTGTCGTGGCTGCGCTGCTTCGGCAACCGGCGTGCATGGCTGCTGGCCGTGTGCTTCGGCCTCATCAACGGCGGCTACACCAGCCTTGTCGCGTGGCTGCCGCATTTCTACGCGCAACGCGGATGGACCGCGCAAGAGGGCGGATCGGTGCTCGCGCTGATGACCGCCGCGCAGGTGGTTGCCGCGCTCGCCATGCCCGCGTTGGCGCGCAGCCGTGGCCGCGACCTGCGGCCCTGGCTGGTGCTGACGCTGGTGGCGCAGCTCGCGGGCTTTTGCGCGTTGCTGTTCGAGCTGCCCGTGCCGGCCGTGGCCGTCGCGGTCGTGCTGGGCTTCGGCCTGGGCGGCGCGTTCGCGCTGTGCATGGTGCTGGCGCTCGACCATCTGCCCGACCCGGCGCAGGCCGGCGCGCTCGCGGGCTTCATGCAGGGCGTGGGCTTCATGATCGCGGCGCTCGCGCCTTTCGTCACCGGCTGGGTGCGCGAGCACACCGGGGGCTTCACGATGGCGTGGGCGTATCTGGCCGCCGTCGTCGCGGTGCTGCTGCCGCTCATGCTGCGCTTCGATCCGCGTCGCTACGCGGCGGCCATGTCCGGGCTGTTCGACGCCCGGGCGGCGCAGCGGCCCGGCGCACTCCCCGCGCTCGACGGCGCAAGAACAGGAAAGGTCTGAACACCCCATGTACCACCACGAATTCATGCAACGGGCGCTGGCCCTGTCGGCGCTGGCGTTGACGGAACCCGGCACCGAGCCCTTCGGCGCCGTCGTCGTGAAAGACGGCGCGATCGTCGGCGAAGGCTTCAACCATTCGGTCGCGCACTCCGACCCGACCTCGCACGGCGAGGTGGAGGCCATTCGCGATGCATGCCGCAGGCTGGGCACCGTCGACCTGTCGGGCTGCGAGCTCTACACCTCGTGCGAGCCCTGCGCCATGTGCGCGGCGGCAATGCACATCGCGGGCATCGCCAGGCTGTACTACGCGGCATCGCTTGCGCAGTCGGGCGAGGCGTTCAAGGGCGTGACGGTGCAGGCGCGGCATCCGATCGACGTGGATGCGCTGCGCGCCGAGGCGGGCGCGCCGCTCGAGCTGCGGCGCCTGCCGGCGGAGCAGAAGATGGACGAGGAGGCGGTGCGCATCCTGGCCGACTGGGCCGCGCCCCGCCGCGCCGCCTGAGGCGGTTGCGCCGCCGCTTCAGCGCGCGGCTTCCCGCGCGCGAATCACCGTCGTCGTCTCTCCCGCGAACCCCCAGTCGTCGGTGTTGATCTCGTCGATCACCACATGCGTGAGCTCGGGCTTCTTGCCGAGCACGCGCTGCAGCGTGTCGGTGATCTCCGCGATCACGGTGGCTTTCTGCTCGCGCGTGACCCCGTCGCGCGTGATGCGAACGTTGACATAAGGCATGGTGTTCTCCTTCGTTCCTGTGCCAGTCTGTGCCAGTCGGCGCTCAGCTGAAGTTGCCCGCGCTTGCCGCGCCGTCGACCGGCAGCACCACGCCGCTGGTGAAGCCCGCGCCCACGAGGTAGAGCACCGCGTCGGCAATCTCGTCGACAGTGCCGAGGCGGCCGGTCGGCTGCAGCGTCTTCAAGAAGCCGTGCGACTCGGGCGAGTGCATCTCGCTGTCGATGATCCCCGGCGCCACGGCGTTCACGCGCACGCCGTGCGGCGCGAGTTCGAGCGCCAGCGCGCGCGTTGCCGCATTGAGCCCGCCCTTGAGCAGCACCGCCATGAACGCCGGCACATTGCTGCGCGGCTGCAGCGCGATCGATGCCGTGATGTTCACGATGGCACCCGCGCCCCGCCCGATCATGTGGCGCGACGCGGCCTGCGACGCGAAGATCGTGCCCTTCACGTTGGTCGCGATCTGCTGCTCGATCTCTTCGGGCGTGAAGTCGATGAAGGGCTTGGGCAGGAAGATGCCCGCGTTGTTGACCAGCGCGTCCACGGTGCCGAAGCGCGCCACGGCCTGGTCGACCAGCGCCTGCGCGGTGCGCGGGTCGGCCACGTCGCCCGCGACGCCGGTGAACCGGTCTCCCGCGCCGAAGCGGTTGGCGGCCTCGACCAGCCGCGCGTCGGTGCGCGCATTGCCGACCACGTTCCAGCCTTCGCCCAGCAGGCGGCGGGCAATGGCAAAACCGATGCCGCTGCTGGCGCCGGTGACGATGGCGGTCTTGCCGCCGGTGTTGCTCTTCACGGTCATGATGAATTTCCTTCCGGTTCAGAGGCGCCGCGGTATGCGGCGCCGTCGTGAGGGGAAGTGTGGATTCGACCGCCTGAAGAGTGAATAGCCGATGTTCGGCGAACACTCTTCCCTGAATCGCAAGAATCAGCCCCGCTTCGGCCTGGCTTTGCGCTGCGTCGGCGCCTCGGCCTTGGGCGTGCACGCCTTGCACCATTCGTCGAAACCCGCGCGCAGCTTGGGCAGCGCAAAGTCGACGAAGGCCCGCACCTTGGGCACCGACAGCCGCCCGTGCGGCACCACCAGGTGCACCGGCAGCGGCGGCACCTCGTCTTCCGCGAGGATGATGCGCAGGCGCCCTTGCGCCACCTCGTCGGCCACGTGGTAGGAGAACGAGCGCAGCACGCCGCGCCCCTCGACCGCCGACGCCACCGCCGCGCGCAGGCTGTTGACGATGAAGCGCGGCGCGAACTGCACCGTGCGCGGCATCGCCGAGCCGGCCTGCGGCGGAAAGCTCCACGAGTCGATGCCGAAGTGCGTCATGGCCACCACCTGGTGCTCCGCAAGGTCGCCCGGCTGCGTGATGCGCGGGTGCTTGGCCAGGTAGCGCGGCGACGCGGTGGTCACCCGGCGCACCTCGCCCACGGGCAGCGCCACCAGAGTGGAGTCGGCCAGGTGCGCGATGCGCAGCGCGACGTCGATGCCCTCGTCGATCAGGTTGGCCGGCCGGTCGAGCAGGTGCAGGCGTACCGACACCGTGGGGTGCGCGTTCATGAACTCGTCGAGGATGGGCCTCAGCAGGCTCTCGCCGACGGCCACGGCCGCCGTGACGGTGAGCCGCCCGCGCGGCGCGGAGCGTTCGCCGGCGGCGGCAATGTCGGCTTCTTCGAGGTCGGTGAGGATGCGGCGGCACGCCACCGCATAGCGCTCGCCCGCTTCGCTCAGGCGAATGGAGCGCGTCGTGCGGTGCAGCAGCTCGGCGCCCACATGCGTTTCGAGGAACGCGATGGCGCGGCTCACCGCGGCGGGCGACCTGCCCAGCTTGCGCCCCGCGCCGGCAAGGCTGCCCTCGTCCAGCGCGGCGACGAAGACCTTCATGGCATCGATGCGGTCCACGATTCTTCCTTGCTGCGAAATACTGAATGCCCGAGCATAGGGATTCACTCGCGCACCGGCAATTCATAGGATGGAAACCTCGATTCGCCGGAGGCTTTCCTGGATGTCCGCGACCTCTCGCACCGCCGCAGTTGCCAACGCGGCAGCTGCTTCTTCTTCCGCTGCTCCCGCCACGCCGATGTGGCGGGCCATCCTCGCGGGCTTCTGCGCCACGCTGGTCGGCCTGGGGCTGGCGCGCTTTGCCTACACGCCGCTGCTGCCGGCCATCATCGACGCGCACTGGTTCAGCGCCTCCGCCGCCACGTACCTCGGCGCGGCCAACCTCATGGGCTACCTGGCGGGCGCGTTGCTCGGCGGGCCGATGTCGGCGCGCTGGCCGGTGCGCGGCGTGCTGCGCGCGATGATGCTGGCAACCGCCGTGTCGCTGCTCGCCTGCGCATGGCCGATCGACTTTGCCTGGTTCTTCGGCTGGCGCATCGTCTCGGGCATTGCGGGTGGTGCGCTGATGGTGCTGGCCGCGCCCACCGTGCTCGCGCACGTGCCCCCCAAGCAGCGCGGCTTGGCGAGCGGGCTGGTGTTCGCGGGCGTCGGCCTGGGCATTGCGGCTTCAGGCACGCTCGTGCCGCTGCTGCTGCACCAGGGGTTGGCGGCGACATGGATCGGGCTGGCCCTGCTCGCGCTGCTGCTCACGGCCGTGGCATGGCGCGGCTGGCCGGCGGCCGCGCCGGTGCATGTCGCGAGCACCACGCATGCCGCTGCCGTGCGGCCGCGCGTTGCAACCGGGGCACTGTGGGCGCTGACCATTTCGTATGCGCTGAATGCGGTGGGTCTGGTGCCGCACATGATCTTTCTTGTCGACTTCGTCGCGCGCGGGCTCGGGCAGGGCTTGGCGGCCGGGGCGCAGTACTGGGTGGTGTTCGGCCTGGGCGCCATCGTCGGGCCGGTGCTCAGCGGCCACCTGGCAGACCGCGCCGGCTTCGGCCCCGCGCTGCGCATCGCGTTCGCCGTGCAGGCCGTTGCGCTGGTGCTGCCCGCCGCAGGGGTCATCGGACACGGTGGGCTCATCGTCTCGAGCGTGATCGTCGGCGCGTTCACGCCGGGCATCGTGCCGCTGGTGCTGGGCCGCGTGCAGGAGCTGCTGGCCCATCACCCGTCGATGCAGAAGGCCGCCTGGAGCCGGGCGACCACCGGCTTCGCGGTGCTGCAGGCCAGCGCGGCCTACGGCATGTCTTGGCTGCTCGGGCATTCGGGCGGCGACTACGCGCTGCTCTTTGCCCTGGGCTGTGGCGCGATCGTGCTGGCCCTGCTGACCGACCTTGTTGCCGGGAGGCTGCACTCCGCGCAGTGAGCGCACGCGCCGCACTACACTGCGGCCATGCAAAGAACGAAGGAAGCTCCGCGCCGCCTCCAGCCCGTGGTGGAACTCCGCAAGGAGGGCGCCTCGTACGCTTACTCCGTTCGCGCCCCCCGCTCCAAGGGCGTGATTCCGCCCAGTTCGTACAGCAGCAGCGGCTTCGTGACCCTGGCCGACGCCCTGCGCGACGTGGCGCGGGCGATGGGGGGCGACTTCAACCGCATCTACGTTCGCCTCGAAGGCTATTGCGTCGGCGAGCGCGACATCGCCGAACTGCAGCTGACGCCGGAAAAGGTCGCCGCCGCGCTGAACGCGGATTGCCTGGCGGCGAGCGCGGCCGAGCAGGCCACGGCGCTGGTGCTGGAAACGGAACGCTTCAACGGGCGCTAGTTTCGTCTTGCGGGAGGACATGTTCGACCCAGGTTCTGCACTCTGAGTGGCGTCCGCCGCGCCATGGGGAAATCATCATGAGAGCCTGTCTGTTGCTTCGCGCCGCGTTGTTACTTGTGCTCGGTATCTTGGCGTTGATTTTCAACGCCGCGGCCGCGAACTACCCATGCTCGGGAAGCAAGGGCAGCGTGTCGCATTGCTCGGGCGAGTTGTTCGTCTGCAATGACGGTTCGATCAGCGGATCGAAGAAGGTCTGCACGGGGCCGCAGGGCGGCGGGGGTGGTGCGGTGCGCAGTACTGCCTGAGCGATAGCGGCGCGAAGAGCTATGTGCGCCGGTGAGCGCTCTGCCCTTGCTCGCTCAGCGCTCTCGCGGCATGCAGACCTGAATCAGGTCCATCACGTCTCTTGCCAGCACGGAGGTCAGCCAGAACACGTTGCCTCGATGGACGGGGCCCGCGTCTTCCTGCTGCGGAGGGCCGTTGCCGTGGCAATAGCAAAGCAGCGAGTAGAGCTGTGTGCTCTTTTCTTCCAGGAGCGTTGCGGGGTCGGGGACGGCCTCGCCGTGAGGGGAGGGCGCGCAGGCGCGGGCTATAGTCTCGGTAGCCATTTGGGGTGCTTCCTTTTCGAGGTTGGGCACTTCACTTGGTTAGACGGCTGGGGTGCTCTAACACCCTGGCCGTCGCCTTTTGATACCTCGCATTTGCATCGATGCGGCTGTGCGCCGATGACCTCGCTGCGAGGCGGGCGGTTCATGCGTTCAGGGGATCGAGGGGTGATGCGCTCCTTGCCCACGTAGCGGGGCGTTGGGGGATGAGGGCATTCACTTTAGAGAGGAACGGGGCGCCATGGGAAATGGAAATGCCCAGTAGTTCTCGGTTTGCTTGAGCAAGTGCGCTTGCGCGGTGCAGGCCACAAAGGGCTGACCATTGTTGGCGCCAGCAGCATTCACTTCATAGTGAGACGGCTGCTCGACAAGTCCCTAAGAGACTGAGTTATCGAGCCTGTTTGCGCAGAGGATGGGATGAGGCCGTTTCCATGCTCTCCCTCGGCCCTCGAACTTGTTCGGGAAGAAAAAAACCTGCTGAAAATCAACAGGTTTCTGGTGCCTTCGACAGGAATCGAACCTGTATCTGAGTCTTAGGAGGACCCCGTTCTATCCATTGAACTACGAAGACGGATAGCGGCCCGCACTTTACCAGCTTGTATGGCTCAGTCGTACTTCACCGTATAGATCAAGTCCAACCCGCTCGTCTGCCCCGCCTGCCCCCGCAGCGTCAGCTTCGTCGTCAGGTCGTAGAAGATGAACAGCGTGCCAAAGGTGCCACCGATGCTGCGTTCGTACGTGATGTAGAAGTCCTTCGACAGCCGCTTGCCCAGCGTCACCGCCGACTCGCGCAGGTCGCCGCCGCTGCCCGGGCCCTTGAAGCCCAGCTCGTCCAGCCCGAAGCGGCTGGCCAGGCTGCCGCCGGTGCCGCTGCCGCCGATCTTGCCGAGCAGCGACAGCGCGGCCTGCTGCAGCAGCGCCGATTCGCCGCCGCTCGTGGCCGAGGCGCGGCCCAGGATGACCCATGACAGCGTTTCGGCGTCCGACAGCGCGGGCTCCGAATACAGCTTCACGCGCGGCGACTGCGCGGTGCCGGTGATCTGCACGCCCGCGCGCTGCGACAGGTTCGGGCGAATGGCCAGGATGTCCAGCGCCGGGTTGTCGAACGGCCCGTTGAAGCGCGCCACGCCGGTTTCCACGTCGAGCTGCTGGCCGTAGGCGCGGTACTGGCCCTTCACGGTCTTCACCTCGCCGGTGATGCGCGGCGGGGCATTGAGCCGGGTGCTGCGAATCTCCAGGTCGCCTTCCAGCCGCGTGGTGATGCCGCGGCCCTGCACGGCAAAGTCGTCGCCCAGGTCGAAGTTGACGACGATGTCCGGCGGCTTGGCGGTCTGCGGCTTCGACGGCGAGGCCTGCGCGGCCGCCGCCTGCGCATCGGCGCGGGCCGATTCGCGCTGCGCCGCCTCGGCCGCCTCACGGTCCTTGGCGGCGGAACGCACGACGACGTCGCTGCCCAGGCTGGGCGCGGTTTCGTCGGGCAGGATGATGACGGCGCGGTCGGTCTTGAGCTTGCCACGCACGCTGAACTGGCCGTCGTCGAGCTTGGCCTGCAGGTCGCCCGACAGCGTGACCTGCCGGTCGGTGCGCACCAGCACGCGCAGCGCGCGCAGCTGGCCCTGCATGGCCATGCGAATACCTGATGCGGTGCCGCTGGCGGGGCCCCAGCGGAGGTCGCCTCTGGCCGAGAGGGTGCCGCCGTCGGACCGTGCCTCGCTGGCCGCGGTGCTGCGGTTGCCGCTCTGGCCGGCAATGCGCGCGGAGCTGCCGGCGCCGCCCTTGAGGGTGAATTCGGTGATCTGCACGCTGTCGCCGCTCAGGGTGGCGCGCAGCCGCCCGTCGCGCAGGTCGAGCCCTTCGACGGGCGCGCGCAGCGCGAGCTTGTCGGCGCCCAGGGTGCCGTTCCAGCGCGGCACGGCGCGGTTGCCCGACAGGGTGGCGCTGGCGTCCAGCGTGCCGGCAATGCGCCAACCCGGCGGCGCGAGCATCGACCACACGCCCAGGTTGGGCAGGCTGGCCTTGATGGTGCCGCCCAGCGGCGCGTCGGGCGCCCACTGCCAGCCGCCGGCGCGCTGCTGCACGCGGGTGTCGATGTCGGCGTTGATCTTGCCGGCGCGCTCGCTGTCCCACGCCAGGGTGGCGCGCACGGCATCGCCCTGCGCGTCGAGCCGCAGTTCGGCCTGGCGCAGGCCGGCGGGGGTGCTGGGGGCTTCCACGCCGTTGGGCGCGGTGGCGGAGTTCATGGTGCGTTCGCTGGCGGTGCCCGTGCCGGTGCTCACGATGCGCGTGACCAGCGCGGCTTCGCCGGCCTGCACGCGAATGTCGCCGCTCTGGCGCGCGATGCGGGCCTTGGCGCGCAGCGTGTCGCCGGCGTCGATGTCCCAGTCGCCGTCGAACATCAGGTCGCCGCTGATGCCGTATTCGCCCAGCGTGGTGTTGGCGCCCAGTGCGCCGGCCCAGGCCATGGGCAGGCCCTTGAGCTCGCCCTTCGACTGCACGCGGAACACGCGGTTGGGTGCCGCGCCGCTCTGGCTGAAGCGCAGCGGCTGCCAGTCGATGCGCACGGTGCCGGGCACGGGGCCGCGCAGGGTGGCCGCGGCGGCGGAAGCTTCGACGTCCAGCCGGGCCGCGTTGCCGCTGGTGCTGCGGATGGTGGCGGTTACCTCCCGGCTCAGCTCCAGCACCCAGGGGGCGTCGCCGGGGCGGGCGGTGTCCTGGGCCCGCAGGCGCAGGCTGGCGAGCGCGGCGCGCCACTGGTCGGTGCCCGCCAGGCCGCCGCTGGCGCGGGTGTCGATGGTGATCTTCTGGGTGCCGGTGGTGGCTTCGCCCTGCAGCGTGAGGCTGGCTTGCGCCAGGCTGCCCGCGAGTTCGGCGCGCAGGCCGTTCAGCTGCACGCTGGTGGCGGGCGCGCCGGGCTGCTCGGCGGGCAGGTTCAGGTCGAGGCGGGGCACGCCGAGCATGGCCTTGAGCGTGGGCTCGGCCACGCCGCGCTGTGCCGGCGCTCCTGCGTTCTGCAGGCGGCGCTGGATGGTCTGCCAGCCGCCTTGCCAGCTGGCGTCGAGCTTGGCCGAGCCCTTGGCACTGGCGCTCGCGAACACCTTCGACAGGCCCGGCAGGCCTTGCACCCAGCGCTGCATGGCGTCGGCGTCGTCGATGCTGGCCTTGATGTCGCCGCTGCCGGTTGTGGGCGCGATGCGGCCTTCGACCTGCGCGCTGCCGCCCGGCAGCACGAGGTTGAGCTTGCCGCTGCCGGCCTGGTCGGCCACGCGAATCTGCAGCTTGCCGTCGATGCTGGCGCGCTGGGCCTCGATGCGCAGCGTGCGCAGGTCGAGCACCTGGTTTTTCCACTGGCCCTGGGCCAGCGCGCGGTCCAGCGCAAAGCCCGGCAGCGCCTTGCTGCCGGCGCCGCCTTCGGCGCGCAATGCGGCGTCGAAGGCGATGGTGTCTTCGCGCTGCTCGGCCTTGAGCTGGCCGTTCACGGGCGCGCCCGACAGTTCGGTGTACAGCGCACCGGGCCGCACGCCGCGCACGGTGGCCTGGATCTGCCAGGGCGAGGGCGCGGGGCTCCACTTGCCGGCCGCGTCGATGCGCCCGCCGCCCGCGCGCACGGTGGCTTCGGGAATGGTCCAGTGGGTACCGTCGAAGCCCACGCGCGCCTGCACCTGTTCGACCGGGAGCTTTTCCTGGTCCCACGGGCCGGCCACGCTGTTGCGGATGTCGGCCGAGGCCTTCCATGCGGCCGGGCCGGTGTCGGCGTCGGGCGTGAGCTCGACGGTGCCGGTGAGCCGCGTTTCGGGTGCGCCGGGCCACAGGCTCGATGCATCGACATTGCGCAGGTCGGCCTTGGCGTCGATCACCGGCTGCGGCAGCCACGGGGCGATCTGCGCCTGCAGCCTGGCCTCCATGGGGGCGTCGGCGTTTTCTTCGGCGGGCTTGAGTTCGGCGGCCACCTGCAGGCGCGCCTCGGTGCCCGCGAGCGTGCCTTTGACGGTGGCTTCGGCCAGCACGTCGATGTCGTGGTCCTCGGCCAGCGGCGCTTTCACGCGGCCGTCGAGCGAGGCGTCGATGGCCATGGGCGCGGGGCCCTGCAGCTTGACGCGCGCGCTGTAGTGGCCGTCGACAATGTCCACGCCCTTGACCTCGAGCGCGTGCTCGGCGGCCTTGTAGCTGTAGCTGCCCGACAGGTTGAGCGCCTGCAGCGCGGGCGGGCCGGCCCAGCGCACTTCGTCGATGCGAAAGGGCACGTCGACATCGACCGGCAGCGCCAGCTGCTGCAGCGGCTCGGTGGGCTTGTCGCTCGGCGGGCCGCGCTTTTCTATCAGCACCTGCCTGGCATGCACTTCACCAAGCTGCACCTTGCGCTGGAACAGCGGCGCGAGCTGCCAGCCGATGGTGGCGTCGTTCACCTCCACCGCAATGCTCTCGCTCTGGTACTTGAGCCAGCCGATGTGGCCGCCGGTGCGCAGCGAGCCGGTGACGTCGCGGCTTTCCAGCGTCTGGCCGGCGGGCAGGCGCTGCGCGGCCTGTGCGAGCGCAAAGGCCAGCGACTTGTTCGAGCCCAGCCACCACCACGCGCCCGCGCCCAGCAGCAGCACGGCCACGAACAGGCCGAGCACGGTCCAGGCGAATGCGCGCAGCGCGCGGCGCGTGCGTGAGCGCTTGACGGCCGCAGGCGGTGGCGTTGGCGTGTTCGCCGGGGTGGTGGTGTCTGCGTCGGTCTGCATCAGCGGGCCATCAGAAGGTGAAGCCGAGGCGAAAGTGCAGGCGGAATCTCTTGCTGTCCACGCCGTAGGCCAGGTCGGCCTGCACCGGCCCGACCGGGCTGCGCCAGCGCGCGCCCACACCCAGGCCCACCTTGGGCTTGAGCTCGGCGGGCTTGTCGGCCACGGCGCCGGCATCGACGAACACCACGCTCTCCCAGTCGGTGAGCTTGTTGTTGTAGACGAAGGGGCGCTGCCATTCGGCGCTCAGCACGCCCAGGTAGCGGCCGGCCACAGTCTGGCCGTCGGCGCGCACGGTGCCGATCTGCTTGTAGCTGTAGCCGCGCACGGTGGTGTCGCCGCCGGTCAGGAACATCAGCGTGGACGGGATCTGCGCGCTGTCCTTGGCCGACACGGCGCCGGCTTCCACCCGCAGTTGCAGGCGGCTGCGGCGCGCGTTGGTTTCCTTGTCGTCGCTCGCGCCCAGCGGCACCACGCCGAGCCAGCGCGCGTAGGTGCGGGTGAAGGGCGTCTGCTCGCCGGTGAGCGTGTAGCCCGCGGCCACTTCGAGCGCCAGGCCGAAGCCGCGCGAGGGCGCGGAGTTGTTGTCGAAGTAGCGCCCGGTCCAGCCCCAGTTGGCGGTCACGGCCGAGGCCGAGGGCGGCGCGTTGATGCCGCGGTTCTGCGCGTAGTCGTACTGCAGGAAGTAGCTGCGGTCGATGTGGTCGCTCGACTTGTTGCGCCCGCCGCGCAGCCGGCCGCTGTCGACCACGTAGCTGCCCGATTGCTCGCTCTTGAGCTCGGCGCCCGCGAACCAGCGCCAGCGTGGTCGTCGGGAATGGCGTTGAGCTCGGTGCCCAGCGACTTGATGTCGCTGTCGACCGACAGCCGCGACACCGCGCGCCAGCCCAGCAGCGGCACCTGGTTGTGGATGTGGTCGACCGACAGGCGCGGGCCGTTGTCGGTGGTGAAGCCGGCGCCCAGCACCACCTTCTGCAGCGGCGCCTCGCGCAGCTGCGCGATGACGGGCGCGGCCAGCGGGTTGCCGCTGTCGGTGTCGAGCGTGAGGAACACGGAGTCGTAGTAGCCGCTGCTGGCCAGGCGCTGTTGCGCGTCGAGCAGCTTCTGCTGGTCGTAGTCCTGGCCGCTGGGCAGGCGCGCGATGCGGCGCGCGCCGTCGGGGTCGTAGCGTTTTATGCCGTTCAGCACCAGCGGGCCGAACTTGTAGGCCGGCCCCGACTGGTAGGTGACGCTCAGGCGCGCCTCGTGGCGGTCGGCGTCGACCTCGGCGCGGCTGATCTCGATGTTGCCCGTGGGAAAGCGCTTGGCCGTGAGGCTGCGCAGCGCGGTGGTCTTGGCCTCGTCCCAGGCCTGCTGGGTGAAGGGCTGGCCCGCGCGCAAGGCCCAGGCGGTGCGGATGGAGTCGCGCTGCGCTTCGGCGGTGGCGTCGTCGGCAATGGCGCCGCCGTAGCTGATCTGCACGTTGCTCACCGTGGTGAGCTCGCCGGGCGCGACGGTGATGACGATCTCGCGCGGGGCTTTGTCGCTGTTCGGCGTTTCGTTGAGTTCGAGCGTCAGCGTGGGCGTGAAGTAGCGAGGGTGCCGAGCAGCTCCCGGGCATTGGCCTCGGCGGCCACCATGAGGCGGGAGATCTCGGTGGCGCCCAGGTCGTCGAGCTCGCGGTAGCGCTGGATTTCCAGGTGCAGCTTGAGGTAGTCGCGCACGGCCTCGGGGCCGCGCACGTCGACGGTGAAGGCGTCGCGCTTGTCGGTTTTTTCCTTCTTGTCGTCGTCACCCTTGGCGGTGTCGGCGGTGCTGTTGCCGCGCACGAGGCCGGCCACGGGCTTGCCCTCGGTCTCGTCTTTCTTCGGCAGCAAGCTGCAGCCTTGCAGAAGCAGGACGCCTGAAAAAAGCAAAGCCGGCCACCACGCCGGCAAGGAAACTGAAACCACCCTGACCATGGGCGGATTCTGACAGCAAGGCCGGGCGGTTACTGAAGAGGCCGGCCACAGGCGGCCTCGTCCTACCCGCCCACGCCGGCAAATTACTTGGAAAGCATGCGCATGGCCTCTTCAAGGCCCCGCAAGGTCAGGGGGTACATGCGGTTGGACATGAGCTGCTGCATCACCGCAATGCTCTGGCGGTACTGCCACACGCCCTGCGGCTCGGGGTTGATCCACGCGAACTTGGGAAAGGTGTGCGTGAGGCGCTGGATCCACTCGGCGCCGGCCTCTTCGTTGTTGTACTCGACGCTGCCGCCGGGCTGCAGGATCTCGTAGGGGCTCATGGTCGCGTCGCCGACGAAGATGAGCTTGTAGTCCTTGTTGTACTTGCGCAGGATGTCCCAGGTCGCGAACTTCTCGGAGAAGCGGCGCTTGTTGTTCTTCCACATGAAGTCGTACACGCAGTTGTGGAAGTAGAAGAATTCGAGGTGCTTGAACTCGGTCTTCACGGCCGAGAACAGCTCTTCGACGCGCTGGATGTGCTCGTCCATGGTGCCGCCCACGTCCATCAGCAGCAGCACCTTGACGTTGTTGTGGCGCTCGGGCCGCATCTTGATGTCGAGGTAGCCGGCGTTGGCCGCGGTCGAGTGGATGGTGTCGTCCAGGTCCAGCTCTTCCACGTTGCCTTCGCGCGCGAACTTGCGCAGCCGGCGCAGCGCGACCTTGATGTTGCGCGTGCCCAGCTCCTGCGTGTCGTCGTAGTCCTTGTAGGCGCGCTGGTCCCACACCTTCACGGCGCTCTTGTTCTTGCCCGCGCCGCCGATGCGAATGCCCTGCGGGTTGTAGCCGCCGTTGCCGAAGGGCGAGGTGCCGCCGGTGCCGATCCACTTGCTGCCGCCCTCGTGGCGCTCCTTCTGCTCCTCGAAGCGCTTCTTGAGCGTTTCCATGAGCTCGTCCCAGCCCATCTTCTCGATCTTGGCTTTTTCCTCGGCCGTGAACTCGCGCTCCAGCGTCTTCTTGAGCCAGTCGAGCGGCACTTCCTTGGTGAAGTCGGTGAGCATTTCGACGCCCTTGAAGTAGGCGGCGAAGGCGCGGTCGAACTTGTCGTAGTGCTTCTCGTCCTTGACCAATGCGGTGCGCGAGAGGTAGTAGAAGTCGTCGATGCCGTAGGCGCCGTCGGAGTTGGGCCCCACCACGTCGGCCTGCAGGGCTTCGAGCAGCGTGAGGTATTCCTTGACCGACACGGGCAGCTTGGCCGAGCGCAGGGTGTAGAAGAAGTCGATGAGCATGGGGCGCTCCTTGTGGGGCCGGGTGTTCCGGGGTGTTCGATCAGCCGCGCGGCTTGTCCAGCAGGTACGTCAGCTGCGCCTTCACCTCGGGCCATTCGCCCGCGCGCAGGCTGTACATGACGGTGTCGCGGATGGTGCCGTCGCGGCGCATCGCGTGGCCGCGGATCACGCCGTCTTTTCTGGCGCCCAGCCGCTCGATGGCGCGCTGCGACGCAAAGTTGAAGTTGTCGGTACGCCAGCCCACCACGTTGCAGCCCAGCGTGTCGAACGCATGCGTGAGCATCAGCAGCTTGCAGGTGGTGTTGACGTGCGTGCGCTGGCAGCGCGCGGCGTACCACGTGTAGCCGATCTCCACGCGCTTCACGCCCGGCAGGATGTCGTGGAAGCTCGTGCTGCCCAGCACGGTGCCGGTGGCGGCCTCGGTCACCGCGAAGGCAAAGCGGTCGGCGGTCTTGAGCGCGGTCTCGATGTAGGCGCGCGTGTCCTGGGGCTCGGGCACGGAGGTGACGCGCAGCTTCCACAGCTCGCCGTCGGCCGCCGCGGCGCGCAGGCCGTCTTCATGCGCGAGCGACAGCGGCACCAGCGCCAAGTCGCGGGCCTTCAGCGTGACTGGTTCGACGAACGCCATCTTTTCTCCGACTCTGTCTTGTTCAGCCGCGCGGGTCGCCGTACTTGCGCACGTACCAGACGCGCGCCGCCTGCGCCCCGGCGCCGCCGCCCAGGCCCACCAGCGCAATGCCGATGATCTCGCGCTTGCTGTATTCGCCCGAGCCGAAGGCGTCGAGCCCGAGCAGCAGCCCGAGCCCGCGGCCGAGCATGGCGCCCACCACGAACAGCACGGCCTGGGCAATGCCCAGCTTCATCAGTTGCCGGGTGGAGTGACGTTGTCCGCTCATGGGTTCAGCGGTTGTTGCGTTGCATGAAGACGAGCTTCTCGAAGAGCGTCACGTCTTGTTCGTTCTTGAGCAGCGCGCCCACCAGCGGGGGCACGGCCACCTTGTCGTCCTTGCTCTGCAGCGCCTCGAGCGGAATGTCTTCGGCCACCAGCAGCTTGAGCCAGTCGAGCAGTTCGGAGGTCGAGGGCTTCTTCTTCAGGCCGGGCAGGTTGCGCACGTCGTAGAAGGTCTTCATGGCGGCCGTGAGCAGCTCCTGCTTCAGGCCCGGGAAGTGCACGGCGACGATGTGCTTCATCGTCTCGGCATCGGGGAACTTGATGTAGTGGAAGAAGCAGCGGCGCAGGAACGCGTCGGGCAGTTCCTTCTCGTTGTTGGAGGTGATGAACACCACCGGCCGGTGCTTGGCGCGGATGAGTTCGCGCGTCTCGTAGCAGTAGAACTCCATGCGGTCGATTTCGCGCAGCAGGTCGTTCGGGAATTCGATGTCGGCCTTGTCGATCTCGTCGATCAGGAGCGCCACCGGCTCGTCGGCCGTGAAGGCCTGCCACAGCACGCCCTTGACGATGTAGTTCTGGATGTCCTTGACGCGCTCGCCGCCGTCGACGTCCTTGAGTTGCGAGTCGCGCAGGCGGCTCACGGCGTCGTATTCATACAGGCCCTGCTGGGCCTTGGTGGTCGACTTGATGTGCCACTGCAGCAGCGGCAGGCCGAGCGACTGGGCCACTTCCTCGGCCAGCATGGTCTTGCCGGTGCCGGGCTCGCCCTTGACGAGCAGCGGGCGTTTGAGCGTGATGGCCGCATTGACCGCGAGCATCAGGTCCTGCGTGGCGACGTAATTGTCTGAGCCCTGGAATTTCATGAGTGAGACGAAGGAGGCTGGGGTGGAGAAAAGAACACACTCGACACGCGTTGTGCAGCCTAGGGTTGGCCTGCACAGGGTTCTTGGAGACCCCTGCATATAATCGAATGTTGATTCGAAAAACTGTACTCTCCACGAGATTGTGCGCGCAAAATGAACAAGTTGTTGACCACGATGTTTGCCCTTGCTGTCGCTTGCGTGACGGTCTCGGCTGAAGCCCAGCAAGTCACTGGCAAGGCCCAGGACGGCGCAAAGAAGGTTGCCATGTGCGTGGGTTGCCACGGCATCATCGGCTACCAGGCCAGCTTCCCGGAGATTCACAAGGTGCCCATGATCGCGGGCCAGAGCGCCACGTACATCACGTCCGCGCTCACCGCGTACAAGGGCGGCGACCGCAAGCACCCGACCATGCGCGCCATTGCCGACACGCTCACCGAGCAGGACATTGCCGACCTCGCCGCCTACTACAGCCAGCTCGGCCTGAAGGACGGCGGCGCACCGCCCGCCACGCTGGCCAAGGCCACGCCCGCCAACGTCGAGGCGCTCATCACCCGCAACGCCGACAACAGCTGCACCAAGTGCCACGGCGCCAACTTCAACACGCCCAACGACGGCACCGTGCCCAAGCTGGCCGGCCAGCACGCCGACTACCTGTTCGTCGCGCTCAAGTCATACCGCGTGAAGAACAACCCACACCTGGGCCGCTCGAACGCGGTCATGGGCCAGCAGGTCGAAGAGAAGAAGTTCACCACGGCCGAGCTCAAGACGCTGGCCACCTACATCAGCTCGCTGCCCGGCGAGCTGAAGACGGTGCCGGAGTCGCGCATTCACCACGGCGCGGAGTAACGCGCAAGGCTTGCTCCGCAGCACAAGCTGCCGCAAACAAGAAAGCCCGCTTCGCGCGGGCTTTTTGTTGGGCGGGGTTTTCCCTTGCGTTGCTGATGAATGCGCGCGCAAGGCGCGCAACATCTCAGACGTTGAAGAAGGCCGTTTCGTCGGCGCCCTGCATGCGGATGTCGAAGCGGTAGGTCACCGCGCCGCCGTGCTCCACGCGCTCGGCGATGAGCGTGTGGCGGCGTTCGGCCGGCACGCTGGCGAGCACCGCGTCTTTCGCGTTGGCCTCGGCCTCGTCGCTGAAGTACACGCGCGTGAACGCATGCAGCAGCAGGCCGCGCATCAGCACGATCACGTTGATGTGCGGTGCCTCGCCCGGTGCCTGCGCGCCCGGCTTCACGGTGTGGAATACGAAGCGGTTGCCCTCGCCGGTGCCCGTGCCCACGCGGCCGAAGGCGCGAAAGCCGATGGCGCGCGCCTCGTCGGGCGTCTGCGGGTAGCGGCCTTCGCCGTCGGGCTGGCTGATCTCGACCAGCGCGTCGTTGATCGGGTTGCCGTCGCCGTCGATCACGCGGCCTTCCAGGCGGATGCGCTGGCCGGCGGCCTTGTCGAGCGCCAGCACGGCGTCGAAGGGCTGGTCGAAGTCGTAGCCGTACTGCGTGGCGGTCAGGCCGTAGGCGAAGTAGGGGCCCACGGTCTGCGAGGGGGTCTGGCCGAAGTCGGCTTCCTGTGCGGTCATCAATGACATGGCGTGTGTCTCCTGGCTCAGCGGTTCTCGAACGGCGTTTCGTCGGCGCCGCGCAGCACGATGTCGAACTGGTAGCCCAGCGCGTAGCCCTCTTCGGTGATGTCGAGGCTGAAGTCGGCGATCAGCCGGTTGCGGTAGCGCTCGGGCGTGCCGGTGATCATCGGGTCGTACTGCATCAGCGGGTCGCCGGGGAAGTACATCTGCGTGACCAGGCGGCTCGCAAAGCTCTGGCCGAACAGCGACAGGTGGATGTGCTGCGGACGCCAGGCGTTCGGGTGGTTGCCCCAGGGGTAGCGCCGGGCTTGATGGTGAGGAAGCGGTAGCGGCCTTCGCTGTCGGTCAGGCAGCGGCCCGCGCCCAGGAAGTTGGGGTCCAGCGGCGCGTCGTGCTGGTCGACCTTGTGCACGTAGCGGCCCGAGGCGTTGGCCTGCCACAGCTCGACCAGCGTGTTGGCCACGGGGCGGCGGCGCTCGTCGAGCACCTGGCCGGTGAGGATCATGCGTTCGCCCAGCGGCTCGCCGTTCTTGCGCGCGTTGCGCGTGAGGTCGTGGTCGAACTCGCCGATGCTGTCGTGGCCGTACACCGGCTGCTGCAGCTCGCCGAGCGAGGCCTTCAGCGGAATCAGCGGCTTCTGCGGACCGCGCTTCACGGTCGACTTGTAGCCGGGGTAGACGTAGCTGGGGTGGGCTTCCCAGTCGCGCGGGGTGAGGATGGGCGACGGGCCCTTTGTCTTGGTCAACATGAATGTTGTCTCCTGTCGTGGGACGAATCCGGAAACCCAGATTCTGGAATCGCCGTTCGATGATGTAAATTGAAGATTGCTCCGTTCTCAATAACCAGCAGGCATTGAAAGCCCCGCCTTGAAAACCCCCGCCGACCTTCGCCAGGACTTCGTGCGCAACGTGCAGTTGCGGCACCTGCGCTGCCTCGTGGCCGTGGCGCAGGAGCGCCACCTCGCGCGGGCCGCCGAGCGGCTGGCGCTGAGCCAGCCGGCGGTGTCGAAGACGCTGTCGGAGCTGGAGGCCATCGTCGGCACGCGGCTGGTCGAGCGCAGCAAGGCCGGCCGGCGCGGCGTGCAGGGGCTCACGGCCGCCGGCGAGCAGTTGCTGGCGCATGCGCTGCGCGTGCTCGAGGCGCTCGAC
>NZ_MOWM01000156.1 GCF_016082275.1 Variovorax sp. E3 | reverse complement strand
AATATGTGTGGGAGCAAAGTTGTAATGTCGCAAATTTGGCTATCGCCACGACTTTGCAGAAGCGACGGGAGCCCAACATGGCCACTTGGGGCTCTCCGCCGGCCAGTGTCTCGGCAGACGCCGTCACGCTGCCCTCGGCCGGGTTGACGGCGGCGAAGGCCGGACGGTCTTGAGGGATGTTCCAGCCCTCGGTGCCGGTGCAGGCGCCGCCGTGCAAGGGCTGGATGTTGAATTCCGAAAGAACTTGTTGCCACGCACGATAGAGGCAATCGCTGCTCTTGCAGATTCTCCTCTTGCCGAGGTGCATGACCTGCAGCAGCGGACCAATCGCCTCGTCATCAAGGTGCCACGTCTGCGTGAGAGCGACCTCTTCATGATCGAGGCCCATCACTTGCGGAACGCTACCTGACAGCCGCGATTGCTTTGATCTCGATGAGCAAATTCGAGCGGGCCAGCGCGGCAACTCCCAGGATGGTCCATGCGGGAAATTCGCGCGTAACGTATCGCTCCTTGATCTCTCGAAACGCGGTCAGCTGTTCGTCGATGCGCACGTGGTACGACACCAGTTCCACTAGATCTTCGAAGCCGAGGCCTTGATGCGCCAGAATCGCGCCGAGGCGCTTGAATGCCAGGTCGATCTGTTCCTCGGCACTGTTCGGCACGGTGCCATCCGGGCGAATGCCGACTTGGCCGGCGATGAAAACCAAGCCGCCACTTGACGGCGGGCGAATACTGAAAGAGGTCGAAGACCTTGTTGCTGCTAAATGTCGGCTCGTTCTCGGGCAGTCGCAGGCGCTGGATATTGCTCATGTGTGATTTCTCCTGAAAGAAGGACCTGATTCGCCGCGTCGGGCATCGGGATTCTTGTGAAATCTACGAGATGACCAACACTTGGCTCTGTATATGACGATACAAAGCGCCAACTCGGCCTGAATGACTTCGGTCATAGGCCAGGGCGACGGGGACAAGTATTGCCATGTCGATGGAGCCGAGGACCCTCGAGCTATCTGAGCATCAACCCGTCGATGCAGGTGACGCAGGCGCCTCCGATGCGAATGCCGCCGTGCGCATCGAAACTCACCTCGATGCGTCCGGCCCGTCCCACACAGCGTCCTTGCGCAGCGACATAGTCACTGCCGCCTGAAGGCAGCAAACCCCGCGCCCACAGGAATGCGGCCACGCTGCCATTGCCGCTGCCACAGACAGGATCCTCGTTCACGCCGGAGGAGGGAGCGAAGGTGCGTACTTCAATCGCGGCATCACCTGAGGAGTGCGCGCCGAACACCGTGAGGCCCATGACGCCCAGGCAGCGCTCAAGCGCTGCCAGCTTTGCAAGATCGGGGCGCAATGCGAGCACGGCCTCCGCATCCTCGAGTTGCGCGACCATCCAGGTCGGCCCCACGTTCACCGTGGCGGGCGCGACTTTCGGCCCGCATCCGAGGACGGCCTCCAGTTCGCTCAGCGCCGCCTGCTCCAGCATATCGATCGTGGCCGGCGGCAGTTCGAAGCTCAGGCGGCGATCGCCATCGAGATCCGACATGGTCAACGCGATGCACCCCATCCCGCATTCTTGGATAAGCCGGCCGTTGTCGCGCGGCCGCGCGCGCCCGGATTCGAGGACGGCATGGGCGCTTCCCAGTGTTGGATGCCCCGCGAACGGGAGCTCATTTCGCGGCGTGAAGATTCGCAGGCGGTAGTCCGCCTCGCGCGAGGATGGCGCAAGCACGAAGGTCGTTTCCGAGAGATTGGTCCAGCCGGCAATGGCTTGCATCGCCTCGGTGTCGAGCCCTTCGGCATCGAGGATCACCGCGACCGGATTTCCCTTGAAGGGGTGGGGGGTGAAGACATCGACCACCTTGTAGGACCGCCTCATGGTTTTCTTTCTCAGTTCGTGAGGATTCTTCAGCCTGCCACCACGCCATCGATCTCACTGGCCGCGATGCCATATTTCGCCATACGGGCGCGATGGTCGGGCGTTCCGAGGTAGGCGCGAAGCTGCTTGTTCACCGCTTCAATGAGCGCGTGGTTCTCCTTGTTGAAGGAGAAGCCGCCGACCGGAAGGCGGCCGTCGGATTTCTTTCCGTCCGCGACGGCCTCGAGCTCTTGATAGATGGCGGCGAGGGCCCGGTTGCCGACAGCCGTGGCCACGTAGGCATCGATCTTCCCCGACAGCAGCGCGGCCACCGCCGAAGGCTGATCGTCGAACACCACGACCTGATCGTCAGCCACACCCGAGGATTTGGCCGTCTGGATCTGCACCGTGTCCACGACAAGACCCAGCTTCGCACCGTTGTGCGCAGCGACCGCTTCGTAGCCCGTCAGCGCCTTTGGGTTACCTCTCGCGACGAGAAACCCGTCGCCGAGCGTCCAGACCGGCGCGCTGAAGGTGACCAGTTTCGAGCGCTCAGGTGTCACAAAGATCGGCACGTTCATGTCCCAGCGTCCTTGCTGCACACCGGGCAGCAATTCCCCGAAGGTGGTCTTGTGGTACTCGATGTCCGATACGCCGATCGCCCGTAGCACGACGTCGGCGAGTTCGATGTCCGCGCCAGTCGGACGTCCATCCGTTCCCGTCCAGTAAAAAGGCGGCTCCTCGATGTAGGCGATACGTACTTTCATGCCTCGGCTCCAATGAAATAAAAAAGAAAAATTCCCGCTCCTCAGCCTGAAATGCACCGTTGATGTTTACCGCTGAACTCCCTGCTCAGCGCAATGCCGCATCCAGGCTCGACGAAAGCGCCGCCAACGCCGGCTGGAGCTTCGCGGGCGGCAGATAGCCGAAGCCGAGCCTAAACACGCGCTGGGCTTCGCCGAACCACTGCCCCGATGCAAGTTGCAGGTCGTGGTCGGGCAAGAGTGCCCAGAAGCGCGAGACGGCGGCATCGTCGAAGACCTCGGCGCGCAGCCGCAGGCAGCACAGCGCGCCCGCGTCGGGCTTGACCCACTCGATGCGGCCGCGTTCGGCCTGGCACCAGCTTGAAAGGGTGGCCAGCGCATCCCCAAGAAGACGCTGCCGCGGCTCGAGCACGCGCGCCCTGTTGCGCAGCAAGGCCGTGGCCAGGGTTTCGTCGAGCACCGAGCCCGAGATCACCGTGTTCAGCTTCGCGACCGTGAGCCGGGCTCGCAGGCCCGCGTCGGGCACCGTGAGCCAGCCCGTGCGCAGCCCCGGCGCGCCCAAGGCCTTGGAGACAGAGGCACCCGTGACGATGCGCGGATCGAGTCCCGCAACGCTCTGAACCGTCGGGTCGTCGCCATAGCTGGCTTCGCGGTAGGTCTCGTCGACGAAGAGCAGCGCATCAGGTGACGAGCGCTCGATCAGCGCAAGAAGCGCCTCGATCTCGAACCGCGATGCACGAACGCCACTCGGGTTCTGAGGAGAGGCGATGCTGACGAGCCTCGTCTTCGGCGTCAGGCAGGCCTCGATCCGCTCCAGATCCAGACGGTAGCTGTTCTCGAACGAGAGCTTCACCTCGCGCACCGTTACTCCGGCGCCCAGCAGGCTGTCACGGCTGGGCGGAAAACAGGGCGTCACAAGCACCGCTTCATCACCGGCGCGGCAAGTCTCGAATGCAAGCAGGAAGAGGCCCAGCGCCGTGCCCTGCGTCGTCAGCACCCATTCCGCCGGCACATCGCACCCATCCGCGATCGCCTGCCGCAGCGCGGGCAAACCGGCGGACCGGCCGTAGCCGAGCTTCAGATCGCGGATATCTTCCAGGCCAGGAAGCGCCAGGAGTTCGCCGACCGTCAGATCCTGTGACGTGCTTTCTGCCAGGTTGAACGGTCGGTTGACATCGAGCAGCGAAATGATTTCGTTGTAGGGAAATCTTCCGCGCCATTGCGACAAAGTGGCGTCGCCTCTTGTTTGGACAGCTTGCATCCGAAGAATCGTAGCGGGCGGATGGAAACCGGAACAGCCACAGTTTTTCCATTTTTCGACCATCACAGTTGGCTTGTCGAGAGCTGCCCGCGTGGCCGAGAATGCCCCTCCCGACAGGACCGCCCCTTCATGGAAGCACACGCCCCCTACCGCTATGAACAGCTGGCCGAGCTCGTCGTCGGCATGATCGACAAGGGCGCGCTGTCACCGGGCATGCGCGTGCCCTCCGTGCGCAGCGTCAGCGAGCAGCACCGCATCAGCATCGCGACCGTGCTGCAGGCCTATCGCCTGCTCGAGGATCGTGGCGTCCTCGTGGCCAGGCCGCAGTCGGGCTTCTACGTATCGGGCGCGCGCCACACCGGCTTTGCATTGCCCTCCACCTCCCGCCCCCGCACCAGGCGTCGACCGTGTCGATCAGCGGCGCCGTCGCGGCGCTGCTGGAGCATGCATCGAACAACGCGCTCGTTCCGTTGGGCTGTGCCGTGCCCGACCCGGGCCTGCTGCGATCACAGCGGCTCGATCTCGCGCTGGCCCGCATGGCGCGTCAGCACGGCGCGGGCCACAACGTCTACAGCCCGCCACGCGGCGAGGCCGCGTTGCGCCGCGAGATCGCCAAGCGTTCGATGCGCGCGGGCCACGCCTTGTCTCCCGACGACATCCTCATCACCGGCGGCTGCACGGAGGCCCTCATGCTGGCACTGGGCGCGGTGGCGAAGCCCGGTGACACGATCGCGGTGGAGTCGCCCACCTACTTCGGCCTGCTGCACACCCTCGAAGTCCTGGGGTTGAAGGCGCTGGAGCTTTCCACCGACCCGATACGCGGCGTCGACATCGCCGCGCTGGCGCGCGTGCTCGACAAGGAAACCGTCGCGGCTTGTGTACTGTCGTCCGGTTTCAGCAATCCGCTGGGCTGCGCGATGGCCGAGGGCGACAAGCGATTGCTGCTCGCGCTGCTCGCAAAGCACGCCATACCGCTGATCGAGGACGACGTGTATGGCGACGTTCATTTCGGCCGCGAGCGCCCCAAGCCGTTCATCGCGCTGGACCACGGCAAGAACAAGCTCATCTACTGCAGCTCTTTCTCGAAGAGCCTCGCGCCCGGATACCGCGTCGGCTGGATCGCACCGGGCGCCTACGCGCAGCGCGTGATGGAGCGCAAGTTGGCGTTCAGCCTCAGCACGCCGGTCCTGCCGCAGCTTGCGATCGCGCAGTTCCTCGACGGCAACGCCTACGACGTGCATCTGCGCCGGCTGCGTCGCGTCCTCGAGGAGAACCTGGGCAAGATGGTCCGGGCCATCGAGGCCAGCTTTCCTCCTGGAACCAGAGTGAGCCGTCCCACCGGGGGGTTCATGCTCTGGCTGGAGCTTCCGAAGCACTTCGATTCGCGCGCATTGTTCGACGAGGCGCTGGAAAACGGAATCTGCTTTGCGCCGGGTGATGTGTTTTCGGCCAGCCGCCGCTATCGCAATTGCCTGCGCTTGAGCGCTGGCCATGCGTGGGATGAGCGGATGGATTCCGGCGTGCGCCGATTGGGCCAACTGGCGCGCGCGCAGCTGGTCAGCTAGGCATCAACCCCAGACAGCGGTCTGCAGATCAAATCCAGAGGGCAGGCTGTCGGATTCGTACTCTGAATTCACGCGATCCTTTGCACCTATCCGGTTGCATAGCGAGACAAAGAGGTGCACTCGCGAGAAACCAATCGCGGGGGTCCGGCGGCACAGCGCCAAAGCTCCGTCGGACACTCGATCCGCCGATTGCCCGAAACGGTCCTGAGGTCGCCCAGCCGCCCGATCCACACAGAGATGCGATCTCTCTACTCGGCCGGACTCCGGCGCCAAGCTTTCGTCACGCGAGAAGAAAGTCCACTGCGAAAGAACGTACCCGGACTCATGGCCTGAGCCCGCGACAGGGAGGATGTGAGTCGGCGAACGACCACCTCACGCAGCGCTTTCGTCAGTGTTGATGGCACTGCCATCGAGGTTCAAAACAGATTGTCGGTTTGGATATCTTCCTCGTTGGGGCTCAAGGAGGGATCTGACTTCGAACGCAAGAAACGGAGCGTGTGTCTCGGCGCCGATTACTACAGTCTCACCCAGACAGGCCTCTCTGTTTTGTGAGGCCACTTTGCCCGCTTGAATCGTCGTGTCGCGGAGAAGCATGCGAGTTGAGCTCTCTCTCTGCTTCATGGAGTTCCAATGCATTGCTTCCCGAATCAGTCGCCCTCCCCCGAATCGAGACGTCACCACATGCCAAGTGCACCCCAGACCTTCAGCAAATCGGTTCGCAGCGCGGCAGATATTCCGTTGGCCGACGAGATCGCCTTTGCCACCCGTGAATCCTTCGGCCTTCACGTATTGGTTGCGCGCAGCAAGGATGGTGTTTGCGCCGTGATCACCGACACGGATCGTCAATGCGTGCGGGCAGAGCTGGTCCTGGCTTTTCCGGATCACGCGTGCCTAGAGGATGCGCTCGCATTGAAGGCCGAGCTGGATCAGGTACTGGATTTCATCAACTTCTAGACTGCAATGAACAACGGCATTCGATTCGACGTCCGCGAAACCTCGTTCGGCGTTGCCCTGGTGGCCATCAACGCGCTTGGAATCTGCGGCATCTATCTGGGCGAAGATCCGACGAAGCTGGTTGCCGAGCTTCAATTCGACTTTCCGGACGATGACCTCGATCCGATCATGAACGTCCATCGGGACATCGTGGCATGCGTCCTCGCAAGCATCCAGAACCCGCTTGAACATCGCGAGCTTCCGCTTGACATTCGTGGGGGAGATTTCGAGCAGATGATCTGGGCCGCCGTCAGGCGGTGCCCGCCCGGCAAGACCCTTTCCCCTTCCGACATCGCGCGATCGATCGGTGCGGCACCTGAGGCCGCCGCGAGCGTGGCGCAGGTGTGCCGTCGCAACAAACTTGCCATTGCTGTTCCGTGCCACCGTGTCGTCGCGGCGGATGGTGCGCTGTCCATTTGCCGATGGGGAGAAAGGGTGCAGAGCGCCTTGCTGGCAAGGGAGCGCACGCCAGGCAATGCAGACGTGCGAATTTGAATCAACTGGCGCAGGTCGCAGCCTCAGGTTCCGCAGCAAAGTATCGACATCGTCCAACCGGATTTCCTCGGTGATTTCTCCTTCGTGAAGCCTCAGGATCGTCGTGCCGCTGAAAAACATCCTGCGGCCGGTCGATTCAGGCCGAGCGCCGATGACGAAGTTGCCAAATGGAGGACCACTATGTACGCCGCTCCCTTCCCATTGACATAGGACGCAATCCCCGTTGGCGACAAGTGCGCTGCTTCTTCGGAACTCGAGATCAGGGAAAGCCCTGCGGAAATCCAGCATGAAGTTCCGGATCTGATCGATGCCGCGGCACGGCTCATGCAGTGAGTAGACCAACGTCATGCAACTGGCCCCCAACTTGTCGACGATGTCGGGGTCGAAGCGCTTGCCCCAGAACGCCGTCAACCACTCCTCGGCAACGGCCATGTTGTCGTTCAGCAGGGGCATCTCAGTCCGCCGGAAGAAAACCCCATGCCGGGCTACTTTGCATCGTGAAAAATGATGCCCAGCGTGTGCCGCTGCCCCCAATGCAGCCGGCTGACCCCGTGACGCAGATTCGCCCTGTAGAAGCCTCGCGCGGAACGCACGGGACGATGGTTGACGGCGAGCACCACGGCATCGCCCTGGCGCAGCGGCACCACGTCCGCGCGACCGGGCTTCTTCGGGTTGCTTTCCGTCAGCAGCAATTCGCCGCCCTCGAAGTCGCGGCCCGGCTCGTCGAGCAGGAAGATGGCCTGGAACGGGAAGACGTGCTCGCCGTACAGGTCCTGGTGCAGGCAGCAATAGTCGTCGGCCTGGTACCGCAGCAGCAGCGGCGTTGGCCGACGCTGCCCGGCGGCATGGCAGACGTCGCGAAACTCGCCATGGGTCGCCGGAAAGCGCGCGTCGATCCGCATGGCGGCATGCCATCGATTGGCGATCGGCGCCAGATGGGGATACAGCGATTGCCGCAGGCGCTGGACCGCATCGGGCAGCGGGTAGCTGAAGTACTTGTACTCGCCCCGGCCGAACGCGTAGCGCTCCATCACGATGCGGCTGCGAAAGCGCGCTTCCTCGAAGAAGTAGCCCGCGAGTTCATCGCACCGGGCCGGTGTCAGCAGCGAAGGCAACACGGCGAAGCGTCACGCCCCAGGTCATCTTCGGCCGCGCGCCAATCCGCGGTGTCGATGCCGGATTCCAGGGTGTCGTGTCGCGCAAGGAGGGCGGTGGCTACCGACACGGGCAACAGCGCGCTCATGGGCGCGGCTCCTTGCGGACCGCGCCGGAGGCCTCGAAGGCGTGGCCTTTCTTCCAGGCCGCGTATTCCTCAGGCAGGCACACCGAGCACGGCCGGTAACCGGCGGCGACGGCCGCGGCCTCGTCGGCAAAGAACACCCGGTGCCTCACATAGCCGCCGCGGGCAATCGCCTGCAGCGCGGCGCGGCAGTCGAGGCGGCCGTAGAGCCTGTTGCCGCGATGGCCTCCCAGGGTGCCGGGCGTCGCGCTGGCGCAGGGTTTTCCGTCCGGCCCGAGCAGCGTGAATGCTTTGTTCAAGGCAAGCATGTGCAGTTCTGTTTCCGTATCACGGTGCGTCGTGGAACGACAACTCGAGGCCGATGCGCACGCCCTTGCGCACGCGGCTGACGGCGTGCTTGAGGTTGACGCGGTAGTAGCCTTTCGAGCCCTTGAACGGCCGCTCGGCCGTCGCGATGATCGCCGCGTCGCCCAGCTTGAGCGGCAACACCATCGGCCGCGACTGCATGCGCGGGCGCTGCTCCGTCATCACGAATTCGCCGCCCTGGAAGTCGGTGCCCGGCTCGGACAGCAGCGCGACGATCTGCAAGGGAAACACCTGCTCGCCGTCGTTGCGCTGGTGCAGCGACACACGGTCTTCCACGCCGAGCCGGCTCAGACAGGACTGCGCCCGCGTCTGGCCTGCCTCCTGGTTGCGGCGAAGAAAATCGTCCAGCTCCGCCGGATAGCGATGCGCGACGCCGAGGGTCTCGTTCCAGCGGTTGGCGATGACGACGAGGCGGCGGTAGAGCGCCGAGCGCCATTGCGCCAGCGCAGGCGGCAGGCCGGCGCGGAAGTAGAACAACTCGCCGCGCCCCAGGTCACCGGATTCCAGCGTCACGCGGCTGGCGTCCGGGGCCGCCACCTGCAGCGCCAGGCCGCGGGCGGCATCGGCGCCCAGCAAGCCGGGCAGCAGGCAAAAGCCTTCACGGTCCAGTTGCGCGGCAATGGCCGTCCAGTCCAACGCGTCCATGGCCGCCATCACCCCTGGGCCTCGCGGCGCAGCAGCTCGCGCTTGCGATCCACGCCCCAGCGGTAGCCGGCCAGTTCGCCATCGCGCCGTACGACGCGGTGGCAGGGAATGGCCACGGCAATGTGGTTCGTCGCGCAGGCCTGCGCCACGGCGCGCACCGCCTTGGGCGAGCCGATGCGATCGGCGATCTCGGCGTAGCTCGCGGTCGTGCCCGGAGGGATCTCGCGCAGCGCACGCCAGACGCGCTCCTGAAAAGCCGTGCCCTGCACGTCCAGTGGCAGGTTCAACCCGATCGAGGGCGTTTCGACGAAGCCCACCACCTGGGCGATCAACTGCTCGAACTCACCGTCGCAGCCGATGATCTCGGCCTTGGGGAATTGGTCTTGCAGCTCTCGCACCAGCCCGTCGGGGTCATCGCCCAGCAGGATGGCGCAGATGCCGCGCTGGCTCTGGGCCACCAGGATGGCGCCCAACGCGCACTGCCCCACCGCGAAGCGAATGACCGCCCCGGCACCGCCGGCCCGGTAGTCCCGCGCGCGCATGCCCAGCAACTGCTCGGAGGCTTCGTAGAACCGGCTGTTGGAGTTGAAGCCCGCACCGTAGATGGCGTCGGTGATGGAGGCCCGCGGGCTGCTCAGTTCCTCGCGCAGCTTGCGGGCCCGGTAGGCCGAGCTGTACGCCTTGGGCGTCAAGCCGGTCTCGGCCTTGAACAGGCGGTGGAAATGGAACGGGCTCATGCCCATCTCGACCGCGAGATCGTCCAGCGGGGGCGGCGTCTCGGAGGCCTCGATCATTCGGCAGGCGCGTGCCACCAGCGCGGCGCGCTCGGCCGCCGCACGGGTCTGGTCGCCATGGGCACGGCGGCTGCCGCGGTAGCCGGCCGCCTCCGCGGCCTCGGCCGAATCGAAGAACTCCACGTTCTCGCGCTTGGGCAGCCGCGCCGTCGAACTCGGCTGGCAATACACGCCCGTGGTGCGCACGGCGTAGACGAAGCGGCCGTCGGCGGCGGCATCGCGTGCCTGGACGGCCGTCCAGCGGTCGTCTTCGGTTTCGTAGGCAAGGGTCGTACTCATGGCGGATATTCCTGTCATCATCAATCACAAGGCCAGAATAAGCAGGGCTTCCATCGCAAGCACTCCGATTCTTGCGGCCGATAGTCATCGGGCGGGAAGGCGCCACAAATACCAGGCGGCCACCGTCCTGAAGGGGCTCCAGGCTTCGCCGATCTCGCGCATCCGACGCGGCGTGGGCGCCTTCTCCAGGTGCTTCAGGCGCCCGTAGCCTTCCCGCACACCGAAGTCGTCCACCGGCAGCACGTCCGATCGCTCCAGCGAGTAGATCAGGAACATCTCGACGGTCCAGCGCCCCACGCCACGCAGGGAGACCAGCCGCTCGATCAGCGCGGCGTCGGGCAGGCGCCGCGCTTCTTCCAGGCCTGGAACAACGCCGTCGACGGTGGCCTGGGCGATGCCGCGAATGGTCGCCAGCTTGGTGGCCGAGAAGCCGCAGGCACGCTGCAACTCGGCATCGCTTGCCAGCAACTGCCCGGGCGCCGGAAAGGATGCGCCCGGGTAGAGCGCCAGCAACCGCCCCAGGATGGCGTCGCCCGCCTTGGCATGCAACTGCTGGTAGGCAATGGCACGCACCAGGGCTTCGTAGGGTTCGCGCGCGGGCTTGGCCTCATGCCGGCAGGGGCCGATTGCGGCGATGTGGCGCGCCCAGTCCTCATCCAGATCGGACAGGAATCGGGTGGCTCGCTGGTACGCGCCCGGTGACAGATCCGCTGCAATGCTTCCGTTCAAGATCAGAACCCCGGCAGCGTGGCCGTCTGCGGCTCGGGCGCTTTCTCCTTGACCGCCATCGCCTTCTCGTGCGCCAGCAGCCAGCGCTTGCGGTGCACGCCCCAGGCATAGCCCTTGAGGTCGCCGTTGCTGGCGATGACGCGGTGGCACGGCACGATGATGGCAATCGGGTTGGCGCCGTTGGCCGCGCCCATGTCGATGGCCGCGCGCGGGTCGTCGAACCCGAGCTCCCTGGCCAGCTTGCCGTAGGTCGAAGTGCTGCCCGCCGGGATGCGGCGCAGCGCGGCCCAGACCCGGTGCTGCAGTTCCGAGCCGGCCGTCGCCGTGCGCAACACGTTCAGCGCGTCCAGCTCACCTTCGAAATAGCGGGCCAGGGCCTCGGCGATCTCGGCCGGGGCCTGTGCGTCGGTCAGCGCCACCTCGCCATAGTGCTCGCGCAGGCCGCGATTCAGCCGCGCCCTGTGGTCGGCGAAATCGAGCGCACGCACCACCTGCTGCGCATCGGTGACGAGCAGCATGGCGCCCAGCGGCGAATCCAGTGGGCTCAAAAACATATTCATGATGCACTCCTTGTCGAATCGGTCGAAGGTCGGCCGTCTGTTCACTTCAGCCGGGTCACGCCCTGCTCGCCGAACAGGTACGCCTCGCCGCTGTCCAGGTGCAGTTCGGTATCCCCGTCGTCGTTGATCCACCACCGCGCCGCGCCGGCATCCACCAGCGACTGGCAATAGGACTCGACCTGGCGACGCGCGTCGGACAGCGCGTCCATCAGGTGGGTGGAAGTCATGTTCATGGGCAACCTCGGCAACGGCGCCCACTCTAGGGGCTTCGTCGCGGGCGAAAACTCCGTCTCTTGCGGTTGAATTCCGGACCTCACCCCGCCTTGCGAAAAGTGAAGTTGATCCGCTGGCTGCCCAGCAGCGCGTGGGGCGCATCCTTGAGCGGCATCACGCCGTGATAGCGCAGGCGATCGACGCCGCCCCACACCACCACGTCACCGTGGTGCAGCGGCACCTTGACCGCGGCGTCGGTGCGTGCGTGACCTCCGAACAGGAACGTGGCCGGCATGCCGAGCGACACCGAGACGATGGGCGCGTCGTAGTCGCGCTCGTTCTTGTCCTGATGCAGCGACAGCCGCGCGCCGGGCGCGTAGCGGTTGACCAGGCAGGCATCGGGCTCGAAATGCTCGAACCCCGCCGCCTCCGCGGCCTTGTTCGCCAGCCGCGCGAACACATCCGGCATGCGCGGCCAGGGCTCGCCGGTCTCGGGGTCGACGGCGGTGTAGCGGTAGCCGCGCCGGTCGGTCGTCCATCCCAGGGCGCCGCAATTCGTGAGCGCGACCGACATGGTGAAGCCGCCGGGCGTCACCATGTGCCGGAACGGCGACACGGCCTCGATGTTCTCGACGGCGGGCATCAACTCGCGCACGCAAGGCAGTGCGAATCCGCGCAGCACCACCGCGGCAGGCCCCAGGCGCTGACGCGGGTCCCGCGCCGTGACCTCGAAAAGCGCGCGTGTTTCCATGCTTACCTCGCGTCGTGAAAGATCCGGCACCACGGCGAGAGGCTCATGCCGCAAGCTCCTCGGCCAGCAGGGCACGCTTGCGCTCGACGCCCCAGCGATAGCCGGACATGGCGCCATCACTGCGCACCACGCGATGGCAAGGAATGGCGACGGCCAGCACGTTGGCGGCACAGCGCCCGCCACGGCACGAACGGCCTCCGGCACGCCGAGATCCCGCGCCACCTCGCCGTAGCTGCGCGTCTGGCCCGAAGGGATGCCGCACAGCGCCTGCCAGACCTTCTGCTGGAAAGCGGTTCCGCCGATGTCGAGGTCGAGCACGCCCTCGGCCTGGTCCTTGTCGATGAAAGCGATGACCTGGTTGAGTTCGCGCGCCAGCGCCGGTTGATCGGCCAGCAGTTCGATGTCCGGAAATGCTTCGGCGAGCTGATCGCGCAAGCCTTGCGCGTCCTTGCCGAGAAAGATGGCGCAGATACCGCGCTGGCTTCGCCCGACGAGGACCATGCCGAGCACCGCCTGGCCGACGGCGAAGCGGATGGGGCCTTCCACCCGGCTTCCCGGGGCACGAAAGCTGTATTTGAACGCGGAGAAGGAACGGGTCTTCATGGCATTTGCTCACTGAGATTGGAGGGTGAGGCCAGTCTAGGAATCCAGTCTCGTCCTGAAACTCCACTCCTTGCGGTTGAATTTTCTTTTTGCCGCTCACCAGCCCGGGTATCGCGCGACGAGCTGCAGCCACACGGCGAGACAGCCCGTATCGCGCATGTAGTGCAAGGCCTCCGACGCCTTCCACGTGCAGGGAACACGGCGCAGCCAGATCGAATCGGGGCCCGCGCGGTACATCCAGACCATGGTTGCCGCCACCATCTGCTGCTCTGGCGACATCGCCCTGAAGTCGGCGCGCCAACGAGCCATCTCCTGCGGATGATGCTCGCCGGTGCGCTCGTTGTAGGCCGCGGGGCAAACGCTGCGATGGTGTTCGCCGTCATGCGTTCTTGCGAACAGCCGGGACAGACCGAGTTGGCGAATGGCGTGTGGCAGCGCCTCGTTGAAGCGCTTCGGGGAGCGCTCGAATGGCGCATCAAAGCCGGCCAGCGCGTCGATCTGCGCGGCCTCTTCGACGTCCAGATCCAGGAGATTCAGTACGAGGTCTTCGAGCCGCATTTGATCGAGGCGTGACGTGGCAATGTGCTGCGCGCACGCGCTGCGGCTTGTCGCGGCGACCCACGCGATCAACGATTGCGCAACAGGGGCACGATATGCTATTTCAGTCATCATGAGAACTCGTCGATGTACCGCAACGTGCGGCGCAGCGCGCTGCTCGAGGTGATCGTTCCGTAGGGGAAATAGACAATCTCCACGCCAAGCTCGCGGAAGCTGCGTTCGAGCTGGTTGCCCTTTTCGGTGCCCTTCCAGTCATCACCTTTGAACACCACGTGGAAGCGAAGATCTTTCCACATGGCCACCTTGTCGTTCGTGAAGGCAGGATGAGCCGCATCGACGCAGCGCACATTGCGCACGATCTCCAGCCGCTCGGCCAGCGGGATCACCGGCTTCACGCCCTTGTGTTCAATCAGGACATCGTCGCCACCACCCCGGCGATGAGGAAATCGCAATGCGCTTTTGCCTGTCGCAGAAGGTTGAGGTGTCCGACGTGGAAGAGATCGTAGGCGCCAGGTGCGTAGCCGATGCGGATCATGGGCGTGATGTCCTGTAGAAGGGGCGCGCGTCGTCGTCACGGCTCCCCAAAGAAACGAAGAAGGCCCGCAGGATGCGGGCCTTCTTGCACAGGTCCGGCGTGCTCCACGCCAATGGAACGAGGAGCACGCGTTCCTACCTCGGTGGCATCAAGCGTCGCCGTTCACGGCGGCCGGCTTGATCAGGCCGAGCTGGGTCAGCGCGGCGACGCCATCGTCCAGGCCACGCTCCTCCACGATCTTGCCGTCGACCACCTTCAGCACCGTGGTGCCGGTGAAGTGCATCTTGCGGCCGGTCGCGGCAGGCAGAGCGCCGATCAGGAAGTCGTCGTGGGCGGTGCCGGTGTGGGTGCCGCCGCCTTCCCATTGGCCGACCACGTAGTCGCCTTCGGCGATCAGGTCGGCCGTGCCCCAGAAATTGAGATCGGGGAACGCCTTGCGAAAGCCGGTCATGAAGTCCTTGATGTCGGCGCGGCCACGGCGGGGCTCGTGCAGCGAGTAGTGCAGCAGCATGTCGGGCGCGGCGATTTCATCGATGACCGCCAGGTTGGGATTCTTGCCCCAGAACTCGGTGAACCAGCGGCCGACGACGGCCTTGTTGTCGTCTTGTTTGCTCATTTGGAAATCCTCAAAGTAGTTTCGGAAGGACCATCGAAGTCACTCGATGACCTGAGCACGAGAATAGAAATCCGGCCGCCATTCAAAACTCCGATTCTTGCGGCGCGAGTCAAATTGATGTCTTGGCAAGAGGTGCCCGTCAGATGCACCTTCCGGTACAAGCCACGACGAGAGCCACGCTCCGACTTGCCCGAGGCGCTGGTCGCTCAAGCGGTCTCCGCGCTCCTGTTGAAGCCGAAACCGCTTCGCCACGACGGGATATTTCGAGCGCAAGAAACGGAGAGCGCCATCGAAATCGGATGACTACGCTTCAATCCCGGCGAGACGTTGCCCGCCTCACTTTCATGAGCTCGCATCCCGCCAGCTCCGACCCATGCAAGGAGCCCGTCATGTCTCATCACTTGACCCAGCAAGCAGCTTGCGAAGATCTCGGCGAGATCTGGCTTCGCGACCAGTCGGCCCGCCTCATGCAAAGGCATTTGCAGTTCGGTGGGCACTATCGATTCGATGCCAACGCGCTGCTGAGCCGGTTGGCCTGCGCTGCAAGAGCGGCGAGAGCGAATGCGATGCCTGCCGCGAAGAAAACCTCAGTCGAGGATCGTATTCGTCGAGCGACGATCGAAGCCGTGGAGCACTGTGCGCACCTGGAAGATCACTTCTCGCAGGCTGCCGCACTCATCGTCACGCATTGAGCAACGCGCGAGGTTTCCGTTGGCCTCGGATCTGCGCGACGAAGCAATGCTCGCCATTCCCGATGAGTTCCTGCCCATCCGCCGGCTCGCTCTTCCCCAGGATGAGTGGATGGCGGTGCTTCCGGACGGCACGGAAGTCGTCATCGCCGATGAGAAGGGGCGCCCGAGCGCCCTCGGGATCGAAAAAGCGATCTCGATCGTTCGAAACCGAAGCCATCTCGAGGCGAGAGGTCGCCAGCTCCTGTCGCCCCTCTGCAAGTCCGATGGCGAGTGGCGACTTGTGGGGATCGACTTCGGCGTCGAAGCGCAGCACCACAACTGCGAGTTCCTGATGTGTTTTGTCTTTCAGGCCGCGGCCGCCGGACTTTGCGCCACGAGCCCGTACGTCGAGGTCGCTTCGCCTTGCCATGGCGATCAGGCACCAACCCGATGTTCGTCCTGACGATCCAGACGGCGATAGCGCTCACCGGGCGACCGCACAGTGGCGCTTTCGGAATGTGAATCGCAAGAAACGGCGTTCTGCAAACCTGCTCAACTGGATGTTCACGTGGTTGGGCACTGACAACCGGTTCACCCGCGCGCAGATGGCGCCAATCGCGACGCAGCTGTTTCTCAGCGGCAATATCGGACTGGAAGTCGCGCCGCAGAAAAGAGCGCCCAAGCCGTAGCGTCGGCCGCCAGGGCTTGCTGCGTTGGCACTCCTACCGGCATGAGAAGCTGGCCGCGCTGGTGATGCTGCCGCTGTGGTAGGCCGGCATGCGCGGGTAGGCGCACATCAGGCCGCTGGCCGCGGGCGTGGTGGCGGGTGTGGTCAGCGTGACCTAATCGGGCGGCGCGATGCCTTGCTCGACCCACCGGTCGGCGGGGCGGCGGGTTGGCGGGTCGGCGCGAGGGTGATCTCGCCGCGCCCCGCCGAGACAGGGATGCCGTGCCCAGCGAATGGCCCGTCTCCTTCGGCCGGATCGCGCAGGCGGCCAGCGAAGACGGGGCGATGGCCAGCCGGTCGATTCGCGAGCATATGGCGCTACAGATGCGTTCGCGCGCTGAGTCACAGCTCGGTTGCTGCGAAATGGTCAGCACACAGCGTTGCAGGTTTCCTCGAGCAGTTCGGCCTTGCCCGCCCTTGCCCGCATAAGTTCCATCCACGGTCTGCTGAAGTTCAAGCCAGCAGCTCCAGCCTTGTGGAAAATCGAAATCAACAACGGTGGTGGTCATGGTGAAGGAGCTTAGATCGCCGCCAAGTGTTGCTCGAATTCAGGTGTTTTCCCCTGTAGCCGGCATCGCCAGGCAGGCGGCCGTGTCTCGCATGACATGCTCGGTCACGCCCGCGTCGGCGGTGCCGCGAAAAAACCAAGGACCGAGCTGCGCTATACGGCTTGCGTCTCAGCGGCCGATATCCCCCAATGCCTGTCATCTTGGTCCGCCAACTCGACCTCCTGCCCGTTGAGCGCTGATCGCACGAAAGCCGAAGGCAGATGTCGACCAATCTTGCTGCTGCCACGACGGATCAGTACGGCACGCGTCTGCATCGCGGCACCTCACATTGAGAGAACCTCCATGTCCCATTCACGGTTCGTAGCTTCAATTACCTGGGGCTCTTGCTTCCTCGCGTATGCACGGCACAAATGGGGGTTCGCTGCCCGGGCAGCTTTGACGACTGGACATGCTCGCCCGCGCGTACGGCTTTGTCGCACCACAAGAGGTGAAAAGATGAGGAATCGAAATGACGATGGAATGTTTGCGGAAGATCGCCGAAAAGTGCCTGCCCTATGAGGTTTACGAAGTCTCGGAGATCAACAAACTCAGCGTTCTAAGAGCGGCTGGTTTGATCATGGCCTTCATTCCGCCACCAGGCGCTGTTCAGGACGGCGAGACATACAAAAAAGCGGCGACTGTTCTGGCAGTCACTCAGAAGGGACGTCTCATGCTGCAAGACTCAGCGGATAACCCGTCGCTGGGCCCCGACCTTGAAGATGGGCGATTCGCCGTGCCTCCCAAGGCAACCGATGGTCGAGGCTAGTTCGACTTACCTTGCTGGCACGCACATCCGCCAGTTGCAATTGGCGGCATTTCGCGCTCATCCGAATTGCTTCGACGCCGTGATCACCGACGAACGCATGCCAGGACTTTCAGGCACCGCGCTGATCGAGGGGATTCGCGCGATTCGAAAGACCCTCCTATCCTGCTGCTGAGCGGTCACATCCACAGCGACTACGCAATGGGAACCGCGCGCGGACGAGATCCTGAAGAAGCCTGCGACGACGTTCGACCTGGCAACAAGCCTCGCTGCTGCACAAACAAGGTGATCCCCGGCTCGCGAGGTGAGATCACCGGCCGGCACGCCTGCGCGCGCCCGACGGCCGAGACCGATGTGCTCCTTGGGGGAGCCGATCAGTCGCCGCGGAGGATCGGGCAAGGATCTGCGCCTGTTCGCACATCGGACTTGGAGGCGCGTTCATGGGCTGGCGTCACCAGATGTCGACGCGAAGGAAGTCCCGATGAACTTGCGGATCGCAAGACTCGACCATGTGCAGCCAGCCTCCGCGCCGGCGGCTGCACCGAGAGCCACGATCCAACGACCCGCAGTTAAGATTTCAGGCTTTCCCATCCAGACAGCAAAGAGGTCCCGTGCCGCCTATCGTCTCGGTCAATCAGCTTTCCAAGACCTACGCGTCCGGATTTCAAGCGCTCAAGCGCATCGACCTGGACATCCACCGGGGGGAGATATTCGCGTTACTCGGGCCCAATGGGGCGGGCAAGACGACGCTGATCAGCATCATCTGCGGCATCGTCAACCCCAGCGAAGGCACGGTGCTGGCCGATGGACACGACATCGTCACCGACTTCCGGGCCGCCCGCACGAAGATCGGCCTGGTGCCCCAGGAACTGGCCACCGACGCCTTCGAAACTGTATGGGGCACGGTGAGCTTCAGCCGCGGCCTGTTCGGCCTGCCGCCGAGCCCGGCCCATATCGAGAAGGTGCTGCGCGACCTGTCCCTGTGGGACAAGAAAGACAGCAAGATCATGGCGCTTTCGGGCGGCATGAAGCGCCGCGTGATGATCGCCAAGGCGCTGTCGCATGAACCCCGGATTCTTTTTCTCGACGAACCCACCGCCGGCGTCGACGTGGAGTTGCGCCGCGGCATGTGGGAGATGGTGCGCAAGCTGCGAG
>NZ_MOWM01000155.1 GCF_016082275.1 Variovorax sp. E3 | reverse complement strand
CGCACCCCGGGCGCCGCTACTTCCTGGGCGCCGCGCTGGCGGCCGGCGTGACGGCTTTCGTGGTGGTGCGCCCACCGGCCCGGCTGTGGCCCGCGCTGTCCGACATGACGGCCGACTACAGCACCGCCACCGGCGAGCAGCGCCAGGTGGTGCTGGCCGATTCGGTGGTGGTCGAGATGAACACGCAGACCAGCTTCAACCTCGCGCGCACCGCCGAAGGCGAACCCGCCGCGCTCGACCTGCTGGCGGGCGAGGCGCAGGTGCTGCTCGATAGCGCGCGCGCCGCGCCGTTCACGCTGACGGTCGGCGGCGGCAAGCTGGTGGCCGCAGCGGGCAGCCGCTTCAACGTGCGCGCCACCGGCCCCGAGGTGTGCGTGACCTGCCTGGCCGGCTCGGTCGAGCTGGACTACGGCGGCCGCGTGCTGGTCGCGCGCGAGGCGCAGCAGCTCAACTACGGCGAGCGCCGCGCCGAGGTGGCGCGCACGCCCGACCTCTCGGCGGTGAACGCATGGCGCGACCGCGTGCTGGTGTTCAACGACACGCCGCTGGCGGCCGTGGTCGACGAGATCAACCGCTACCGCCCCGGCCGGCTGATCGTCACCAACGCCGAGCTGGGCCGGCGCAAGGTGCAGGCGCGGCTGCGGCTGGAGCAGCTCGCGCGCGTCGAGACGCTGATCGGCGCGAGCTACGGCGCCAAGGTCACGACGCTGCCGGCCGGCATCGTGCTGCTCGGCTGAATCAGCGCGCCGGCAGTGCGTGTGCACGCCTGCACGCGCTTCGTGACACGGCCGTGAAAAACAAAGCCGCTCCCGTCACTCCGGAAATTTTTCCTGTCTTTTGCAATGACCGTGTCGGTCGCATCCGGCGAGCCCGGTCTCTTAACCAGAGCACGGCGCCGCAATGCCGCCGCGCCACGCAATCACGCGAACGGGTTTTCCTCTGGGGTATGAAATGAGCAAACAGACATTCCGCCGCGCACCGGTCGCGCACGCGGCCGCCATCGCACTGGCCATGGCGGGACTGGCCGGCAACGCACACGCGCAGCGCGCATTCAGCGCCGCGTGGATGGCGCAGAAGAACGTGGCGCAGGGCACCGCCGCGGCCACGGGCTACCTGCCCAACGGCACGCCCGCGTCGCTGCTGACGAACCCGCTCGCGCAGCAGCAAAAGGCCAACGAACAGCTGCAGCGTTCGCTCGGCAACCTCAACCTTGCGGCGCAAGCGATTGCCGCGCAGCAGGCGGCGCAGGCAGCGGCGCGTCTGGCTGCACAGAACGCCGGCGGCGACGTGCCCGACGGCCTGGCAGACGGCGGCCTGAAGGTCGACAGCAACAGCCTCACGGCCGGCTGGCACAACGCGCTGGCGCCCAAGGCCGACAGCGCCGCCGGCCGCACCACGGTGACGGTGCAGCAGACCGGCGACAAGGCCATCCTGAACTGGGAGACCTTCAACGTCGGCAAGAACACGACGGTCGAATTCAAGCAGCAGGCCGACTGGGCCGTGCTCAACCGCGTGAACGATCCGGCCGCGCGGCCCTCGCGCATCCAGGGGCAGGTCAAGGGCGACGGCACGGTGCTCATCGCCAACCGCAACGGCATCGTGTTCAGCGGCACCAGCCAGGTCGACACGCGCAACCTCGTGGCGGCCGCCGCGCACATCTCCGACGCGCAGTTCGGTGCCAACGGCATCTACTCGAACGGCACCACGCCCACCTTCAGCAGCGCGCAAGGCAAGGTGGAAGTGCAGGCGGGCGCCCGCATCGCCACGCGCGCCCCGACGATTTCGACGGACGGCGGCGGCTACGTGCTGCTGGTCGGCCAGGAAGTGCACAACGCCGGCGACATCGCCACGCCGAGGGGCCAGGCGGCGCTTGCCGCGGGCGACAGCTTCCTCATCAAGAAGGGCGCGGGCACCGGCGGCAACCAGGCCTCCAGCACCCGCGGCAACGAGGTCACGCCGCAGTTCAACACCGACAGCCTCGCGGGCAAGGTCACCAACACCGGGCTGATCGTCGCGCGCGAAGGCGACGTGACGATGGCCGGGCGCGACGTGCGGCAAAACGGCGTGGCCGTTGCCACCACCACGGTCAACACGCGCGGCACGGTCCACCTCAATGCGCTGGGTGCGGACGGCAAGGTCACGCTCGGCCCGGGCGCCGCCACCGTCGTGGCGATCGAGGACGACGGGCAGACCACTGCGCTGAACAGCCAGCGCGACGGCCTGCGCGGGCCCGCGTTGCCTGACTCCAACCAGGACGTGACGGCGGTGCGCGACCGGCGCGACCAGTCGCGCATCGAGATCGCCAGCAGCGGCACGGTCGACTTCCAGGCCGACTCGCTGACGCTGGCCACGGGCGGCCAGATCGCGGTCACGGCGGCCGCGCGCAGCCTGGTGCGCGACCGCGCGAAGATCGACGTCTCGGGCGCGGTGGGCGTGAACCTGGCGATGGAGAGCAACAACGTCAAGGTCAACGTGCAGGGCAACGAGCAGCGCGACGCGCCGCTCAACCGCGACGGCAAGAGCCTGAACAACCTCGACGTGTGGATCGACCGGCGCAGCCTGGTGCTGGTGCCCAAGGGCACCAACGGCTACGCCAGCGACCGCTGGTACACGGCGGGCGGCCTGCTGGAAGTGGGCGGCTATCTCGGCACCGAGGGCCACACCGTCGGCGAGTGGATGGCGCAGGGCGGCACCGTCAGCTTCGGCGGCGCGGAGGTGGTGACCCAGGCGGGGTCGAACATCAACCTCTCGGGCGGCACGCTCAATGTGCAGACGGGCTTCATCCGCCAGACCTGGCTCAAGGGCGCGGACGGGCGCCTCTACGAGGTGTCGAAGGCGCCGGGCGACCAGCGCTACGAAGGGCTCTACCGCGGCTTCGAGGACGAGCACAAGCGCTGGGGCGACAAGAACACGGGCTACTTCTACAACCCGCTGATCGGCCCGCAGAAGCGGCTGGAGAACGGCTACACCGTCGGGCGCGACGCCGGCAAGCTGGTCGTTGCCACCGGCGCGGCGGTGCTCGAGGGAGACATCACCAGCGAAGCCTTCCAGGGCGCGCGGCAGACCCAGGCGCCGCAGGCGGACGTGGACGGCTACAACCAGTCGCACAACGCGGCCTCGCAGCGGGGTCAGCTCGTCATCGGCGACTACATGCCGATGTTCGACCGGCGCAACGGTGCGCTGAACCACGTGCTGACCGCCGCGCTGGACCGGGTGGAGCTCAAGGAGACCGCCGAGCGCATCGCCGCCGCGCTGGACCTCGACACGGCCCTGCCCGCCGAGCGCAAGGACAAGCTGGTGCTCGACACCGCGCAACTCAACGGCATGGCGCTGGGCGCCGTGCGCATCGCCGCGCGCGAGAAGATCGAGGTCAACGCCGACCTGCGGGTGGCCTCGGGCGGCAACATCACGCTGTACGGCAACGACGTCGCGGTTCAGGCGAACCTGACGGCCCACGGCGGCAGCATGGCGCTGGGCAACGTGCTCTCCCAGGTGGGCGTCAGCGGCCGGGTCGACATGCTCGTCAACCCGGCGAAGCCCTTGGGCAATGTCATGCTGGCCGACGGCGTGACGCTGGACGCCAGCGGCCTGTGGAGCAACCTGGAGCTCGACCCGTTCGCGCAGGACGTCGCCTATGCGAACGGCGGCAGCGTGGCGATTCGCGCCAGCGGCGACGTGGCGCTGCAACGCGGCAGCGCGATCGACGTGACCTCGGGCGCGGTCATGCGCATGGGCGGCAAGACACAGGGCGGCAAGGGCGGCAGCGTGCGGCTGGCGACCACCACGCGCACGGGCAGCCTTCGCCTGGACCCCGAAGCGCGGTTGCGCGGCTACGGCGTGGCGGGCGGCGGCACGTTGTCGCTGGAGGCGGCCAAGGTGCTGATCTCCGACCAGGCAGGCGGCACCGACGCCGGCACGCTGGTGCTGGGCGGCAACTTCTTCGACAAGGGCTTCTCCGCCTACGAGGTCGTCGGCGGCGACGGCCTGAGCGTGGCCGAGGGTACGCAGGTCGACGTGACGATGCCCGTGTACCGCTTCAGGGACGACGCGCGCAGCGTGCCGACCGCCGGCGGTTCCGCGCAAGCGCTGGCGCTGTGGGCCCAGCCGCTCTACCAGGAAGACGCGGCCAAGGGCGTGCTGCTGCAGCGCAAGGGCGCGAGCCTGACCCTGCAGGCGGGCCGCAGCCTGCTCGGCGAGATCGATCCCCTGACCGGCTCGCTGCTCATCGGGCGCGGTGCGCGCATCGAGGTCGATCCCGGGCAGACCATCGCGCTGCGCGGCGCGGGCCAGATCACCGTCGACGCGACGCTCGTCGCGCACGGCGGCAGCATCGACGTGCGCCAGCAGCAATACGGCCTGGTCGATCCGGCCCAGGAAACGCCGCAGGCCGACGGCAAGGTGCACACGCGCTCGATCTGGATCGGCGACAACGCCGTGCTCGACGTGTCGGGCCGCGCGCGCACGGCCGTCGATGCGCACGGCCGTCGCTACGGCGATGTGGATGCCGGCGGCAACATCGTGATCGGCGGCGTGATCGACCGCGACCGCGCCATCGCCAGTTCGGCCGACGCCCACGTGATCGTGCGGCCGGGCGCCAGGCTCGACGCCTCCGGCGCGCAGGCGACGCTCGATGTGCCGGGCCAGGGGCGCACCAACATCGCCACCGACGGCGGGCGCATCTCGCTGAGCTCGTACCTCGGCCTGTACATCGACGGCTCGCTGCGCGCGGCGGCCGGCGGCGCGGGCGCGGCGGGCGGCTCGCTGGACATCGCGCTCGAATCGCCGCTGTACCGCAGCACCGGCCTGGACCGGGCGCAGCAGGCGACCATCGTCCCGCGCGAGCTGACGCTGGTGCAATCGCAGGCGCCGCTGCTGGCGCAGGACCTGGCGCCCGGCCAGGCGGACGCGGCGCTGCGCTATGGCAAGACCCGGCTCTCGGCCGACCGGTTGAGCGCCGGCGGTTTCGACAACCTCGCGCTGCTGGCCAACGGCCAGTTGTCCTTCGACGGCGACGTGAGCCTGCGCATGGGCCAGAGCCTGTCGCTTTTCTCGAGCTCGCTCTCGCTGGCCGAGTCGTCCATTGCCAATGCGCGCGTGCAGCTGGCGGCGCCCTACGTCAAGCTGTCGGGCACCGGCTTGTACTACGCGGCGGGCAGTGGCGCGGTGCGTCCCGGCATCCAGCACGGCATGACGCCGCTGGACTCCAAGGCGGCGTTCTCGGTGCAGGCGGGCCGGATGCTCGACCTGGGCAACGGCATTTCCTTCGGCACCTCGGGCAGCTATGCCGAACACACCGAACTCACGCCGGTGCGCGTCGAGCGGCGTGGCTTCGAGAACGTCGAGCTGGCAAGCGACGGCGACATCCGCTTCCTCGCGCCCAACAACGCCGATGCGCGCTCGCGCCTGTGGACGCGCGGCAGCCTCACGCTCGCCGCGGCGCAGCTCTATCCGGAGACCGGGGCCATCGCGCAGGTGAACGCGGGCTACCGCATGGACCCGGTGGTGCTCAGGCCTGTCTATGACCCTGGCAGCGTGCTGCGCATCGAGCGCCGCGGCGAGGTGCCGGCCGGCGTTCCGTATTCGGCCTTCGGGTCGCTCGAATTCGCCGCCGCGGTGATCGAGCAGGGCGGCGTGATCCGCGCGCCGCTCGGCAACATCACCCTGGGCACCGACAACTCGCAGGGCACGAAGCGCGTGGCGCTGCTGCCGGGCAGCATCACGTCGGTCAGCGGCGCGGGGCTGGTCATGCCTTATGGCGGCACCACCGACGGCATCGCCTACCAATACGACGGCCGCCCGGCGGCGCTCAAGGGCGCCGACAGCGGCGCGGGCATCCGCCTGGGCGCCGAACTGGTGGACGTGCAGGCGGGCGCGCTGCTCGATCTTTCGGGCGGCGGCGAGCTCACCGGCGCGGGCTTCGTGGCGGGCCGCGGCGGCTCGACCGACGCGCGCTTCCATCCGCTCATGCAGATAGGCGCCGACGGCCGCTTCTCGCTGCCGTCGCTGTCCACCAATGCGGTGTATGCCATCGTTCCCGGCGTGCAGCCGCTGGCCGCGCCGGCCGGCGGCCCGGCGGGCGCGTCGAAGGCGGGCATCGGGCGGCAGATCACCATCGGCGCCGGGGTGCCGGGCCTGCCCGCGGGCACCTACACGCTGATGCCGTCGACCTATGCGCTGCTGCCGGGCGCCTTCCGCGTGGAGCTCAACGGCGCCCCCGGAAGCAAGGGCGCCGGCGCGCAGCCGCTGGCGATGCGCAACGGTTCCTGGTCGAGCAGCGGCCAGCTGTCGGTGGCCGGCACGGGCCTGCGCGACAGCCTGTCCAGCCAGGTGATCCTGACGCCGGCCGCCGTGCTGCGCACCTATGCGCAGTACAACGAAACGAGCTATGCCGATTTCGTGCGCGCCGACGCCGCGCGCCTGGGCGTGCCGCGCGCGGTGCTGCCGGCCGATGCCGGATCGCTGGCTTTCGTGCTGAGCAGAGGCAACGACGACGTATCCCTGAACTTCGAGGGCCTGGCCCGCTTCCAGGCGGCGCAGGGCGGCCGCGGCGGCACGGCCCTGGTGCTCGGCGGGAGCATCGAGGTGCTGGGTGCGGGCCAGCGCCATACGCCGGGCTTCGACGGCGCCTCGGTCCGTGCGGACACGCTCAACGTGCTCGGCGCCGGCCGGCTGGTGGTCGGCGCGACGCCGCTGGTGGTCTACGGCCAGCAGGGGCGCTATGTCAACTTCTCCTCGCCGGCCAGTGACGTGGTGCTGCGCGCGGGTGCCTCGCTGCAGGCGCCGGAGGTTTTCCTGGCGGGCCGCGACCTGGTCGTCGAGGCCGGTGCCGGCATCTCCACGCTGGGCCGGGGCGACGCGATCTACGACGCATCCTCGGGCTTCGTCTACCAGCCCGGCACCACGAGCCTGCTGGCCGTGTCGAACGGCCGGCTCGACGTGCTGGCGCCGCAGGCGCCCGCCATCGGCAGCACGGGCTCGATCCGCCTGGGCGTGTGCGCGCTGCCGTCTTGCGACAGAAGCAGCACCTTCTATTCGGAGGGCACGATCACGGCGGCCACCAACGGCGCCTTCGAACTCGACGAGGCCGCGCGCTACGGCACGCGCCACCTCGCGCTGGCGGTGAGCGGCGTGAACGCGGGCACCAGGCAGTCGCTGGCCGACGCGCAGGCGCGCGGCGTGCTCGCCGGCGGCCTCACGCTGACGCAGGACCTGCTGCAGCGCCTGCTGAACGGCGACACCAGCACCGGCGCGCCGGCGCTCGAATCGCTCACGCTCACCGTGCGCGACGCCATCAACTTCTACGGCAACGTCACGCTCGACACCATCGACCCGGCCACCGGCAAGTCGCGGGTCGACTCGCTGGTGCTCAGCACGCCCGCGATCTACGGCGCGGGCGGCGCGGGCGACGTGGCGACCATCCGCACGCAGAACCTGATCTGGAGCGGCGCGACCCAGCTTCCCGGCACGGTGATCAGCGGCGGCGCGGGCACCGGCAGCGGCACGCTCGACATCCAGGCGGCGCGCATCGACCTTGGCGGCGCGCCCCACACCGTGAGCAACGGCCAGGACGACGATGCGCGCCTTGCGCTCGGCTTCGCCACCGTGAAGCTGGGCGCCAGCGAGCGCCTGAGCACCAACCGCAAGGGCAGCCTGTCGGTCTACCAGAGCCAGGGCGCCTATGAAGAAGGCAAGGGCTACGCCTACAGCGGCGGCAACCTGGAGATCACGACGCCGCTGGTCACGGGCGACGCGGGCTCGGTCGGCCGCATCACCGCCGGCGGCACCTTGCGCATCGGCGCGCCCGAGGGCGGCCGGCTCGACGCCGACGCGGCCAAACGCATCCAGGCATTGGGCGCGGACCTCGCGTTCAACGCGCGCAGCATCGTGCTGGACTCGGCCATCGTGCTACCCAGCGGCAAGCTCGCGATGACGGCGCAGGACGACCTCACGCTGGCCGACGGCGCGCTCATCGATGTCTCGGGCCGCAAGCTGTCCTTCAACGACGTCGACAAGTTCAGCTGGGGCGGCGACGTCGGCCTGGAGAGCCAGGCCGGCGGCATCCGCCAGGCGGCGGGCGCCACCATCGACCTGTCGGCGCAGGGCAACCGCGCCGGCACGCTCAAGGCCGTGGCGCTCGGCGCGTCGGCCGGCGTGGTGGACCTGCGGGGCCGCATCCTCGGCGCGAGCAGCGGCCACTACGACGCGGGCGGCACGATGGTGCCGTTCAAGGCGGGCGGCGTGGACATCCGCGCGCAGCGCCTGGGCGACAGCGGCACGCTGAGCGACCAGTTCGCGGCGCTCAACCAGCGCCTGAACGACGGCGCGGTGTCCGGCAGCCGCAGCTTCCAGCTGAAGCAGGGCGACCTCGTCATCGGCGACGGCCTGAAGGCCGGCGAGGTGAGCGTGTCCGTCGACAACGGCAGCCTCGCGGTGCTGGGCACCATCGACGCCAGCGGCGAACGCGTGGGCAGCATCCGCCTGGCGGGCAAGAACGGCCTGACGATCGGCGCCAGTGCCTTGCTCGACGCGCACGGCACGGTGCTGCGCGTGGACAGCCGCGGCAAGATCATCGACGCGCCCAACCGCGCCATGGTCGAGCTCGACGGCGGCGACGGCGTGCTCACGCTGGCCGGCGGCGCGCGCATCGACCTGCGCCACGGCACCAGCGCCGCCGTCGGCAGCCAGCCTGGCCAGCACGACGGCCAGAAGCGCGGCACGCTGGAGCTGTACGCGGCGCGCACCGGCGAGACCAGCGGCGACATCCGCATCGACGCCAGCGGCGGCCTGGCCATCGACGGCGCACGCTCCATCGCGGTCAACGCCGTCTGGCGCTACGACGACACCGATCCCTTGGCCGTCATCAAGGACGGGCTGGATTCCGTGAGCGGGCGTCCGTACCGCGAGATCACGCAGGCCTACCTGGACCACAAGCACGAACAGAGCACGAAGTTCATGGACGCCGCGCTCGCCAACGGCGCGCTGCTGCACGGCAAGCTCGCCGGCCTGAACAACCCCACCTATGCCGACGCGCTGCACCTGCGCCCCGGCGTGCAGATCGTCACCGACAAAGACCTGGTGGTGCAGGGCGACCTCGACCTGTCGAGCTATCGCTACGCCAGCCTCAACCCGCGCACGCAGAAGACCGGCGTGTACGGTTCGGGCGAGGCGGGCAGCCTGGTGCTGCGCGCCGCGGGCAACATGGACATCTACGGCAGCATCAACGACGGCTTCGCGCCGCCGCCGCTGCGCCCGAGGAGAACGGCTGGGCGCTGGTGCCGGGCGTGCAGCCCTACAACGGCGACCTGGTGCTGCCGATCGGCGGCGTGCGCCTGGCCGAGGGCACGGCGTTTCCGTCGGGTGCCACGCTGAACTACGACCTGCCGATGCAGGCGCTCACGCTGGGCGAGGCCGTGCGGCTGCCCGCCGCCGGGGCACTGGCACAACCGTTCACGGTGCCCGCGGGCACCGTGCTGTCCGGCGACGTGCGCGACGCCTCGGGCAACCTGCTGCATGCGCGCGGCACCTTGCTGAAAGAGGCCATGGTGCTGCCCGCGGGCACGCAGCTGGGCGCCGGCATGGCGCTGCCCAAGGGCACCGCGCTGGCCGCCATGCGCTGGCCCAAGGGCGTGCCGCTGCCGGTCGCGTTCGAGAACGACGTCGCGCGCCGCAACGTGCTGCTCGGCGGCACGCTCGAGCTGCAGCGCGGCGCGCTCATTCCGTCGACCACCCGGGTCGTGCTCGAGAGCGGCGTGGGCTACATCGAACTGCGCCCCGACAGCGACGGCACGCGCGGGCGCAACTGGGCGCTGGCACCGATGCTCGCGGCCGGCAGCGAGTCGTGGTCGGTGCGGCTGGTGGCCGGCGCCGACCTGGGCGCCGCCGACACGCGCATCGCGCTGGCCGGCGCCGGCAGCCTGCGCCTGGCCGACACGCACTACCGCGCCACCGTCACCCAGGGCGGCGGCACGCTGGTCTGGTCGGAATTCAACAACTGGGGCATGCCCCCGGGGCGGCCGGTGACGCCGGAAGAAGAGGGGCTGTGCCCGATGATCGACCCGGGCAACTGCGTCAGCAAGAGCGGCATCGCATGGTCGCCCGACAATGGCTTCGGCTTCACGGGAGGCACACCGGTTCCCGAGGAGTTCCTGCCGGTCTGCGTGTCCACGCCCGAGAACTGCATCGACTACGGCAGCGCGGTGAAAGCCCTCGCCGCCCACGGACAGGGCATCAGCGTGGTGCGCACCGGCACCGGCGACCTCGACCTGGTCGCCTCGGGCGACGTGGACGTGCGCTCGCTCTACGGCATCTACACCGCGGGCACGCAGTCCGCGGGTGTCGCGCCCCGCTACAACCAGGCGCGCGGCACCGCGCCGGGCGCCACCAGCGTGCTGGGCACCGGTGGCGCCGACTACGAATCGCTGGTGGCGGGCGACGCCCGCGCCTACCAGCGGCTGGTCCCCGAGGCCGGCGGCAACCTGCTGGTGCGCGCGGGTGGCGACATCACGAGCGACATGCTCACCCCGCTCAACAACGACGTGGTGCAGAAGTCGAGCGTGGCGGTGGGCAACTGGCTCTGGCGCCAGGGCGACGGCAGCGCGCAGCTGCCGACCGCGTGGTGGATCAACTTCGGCAGCTACGCCGTCGACCCGAGCGGCAACCTGGGCGTCGACGCCAAGCCCTCGCTGGTGGGCTTCACCGGCTTCGGCACGCTCGGCGGCGGCAACGTGCAGGTGCAGGCCGGCGGCAACGCCGGCATGCTCGAGCGCAAGGGCACGGCGCGCAGCCAGGGCCTGGTGGTGGCGGTCGGCAGCACCGGCCGCGTGGCCGACGACGGCAGCCTCGTGCTCACCGGCGGCGGCGACATCGACGTGCGCATCGGCGGCGGCGTCAACAGCTCGCAGCTGGCGCGCGGCAATGCCAACGGCACCGACAAGCCGAACCACGACCTGCAGGGCGCGCTGGTCAACCTGCGCGGCGCCACGCAGCTGAGCGCGGCCTCGGTCGGCGGCATGATCCTGGGCGGGCGCGACATGAAGGACCCGCGCGCCTTCGACCCCTTCACCTCGAACCGCGCCGAGTCGACCGGCGGCCTCGTGCTGATGCCCGGCGACTCGGCCATGCGCATCGACACCCTGGGCGACCTGGTGGTGGGCGGTGCGGGCGACCCCGGCCGCGTGCGCCTGATGAACAGCTCGCCCTTCGCGTCGTACGGCGGCGGCGGCCTGAGCTGGTTCTCGCTGTGGACCGAGCGCACCGCCATCGACCTGTTCTCGGCCGGCGGCAGCCTCACGCCCAGCACGCAGATGAGCGAGGGCACGGCCACCAGCATCGTCACCGGCACCAACGTCGCGCCCACCGACTTCCGCTTCGTCTACCCGGCGATCCTGCGCGCGGTGGCCGCGGGCGGCAGCATCTACAGCGGCTCCTCGGCCAATGCGGCGGATGTGGGCACCAACGAGTCCACCTCGCGGTACTCGCTGCTGCTCGCGCCGTCGCGCAGCGGCCAGCTCGAGCTGCTGGCCGGCGACTCGATGTACATGGGCAACTACGCCATCAACCAGTCGGGCGCGGACCCGGCGCAGATGCCCGGTCCGCTGAAGCCCGCGTTCGCCGGCTTCAACGGCAACCAGCGCGTGGCCGACAACCTGGGCGCCGGCGGCCTGGAGGTGAACGCGCGCACCGACCCGTTCCGGCTGTTCGCCTTCGTCCCCGAGACCTATGCGCTCGGGGCGGCCGGCGCGCCGAGTACGCCGACCACGCCGGCGCGCTTCTATGCGCTGAACGGCGACATCGTCGGCCTGCGAAGCGGCGAGATCCTGCAGCGCAGGGACGGCGCGACCTGGTACGAGGCCGCCGCGCCGGCCTGGGTGATCGCGGGGCGCGACATCGTGAGCGCGGGCACGAGCTCGGACGGCCCACCCCCGTGAGCCTGGGCACAGGCGCGAAGAACGACGCGAACTCCAGCGGCAACCTGGCCGTCCACGGCCATGCGCAGGACGTCTCGCGCATGGTCGCGGGCCGCGACATCCTGTACAGCAGCTTCAACGTGGCGGGCCCCGGCACATTGGAGGTCACGGCGGGCCGCAACATCGTCATGGAAGACCGCGCTTCCGTCGCCAGCCTGGGCCCGGTGACGCCGGGCGACAAGCGCCCGGGCGCGAGCATCGCCATGATGGCCGGCACCGGCGCGCAGGGCGCCGACTACGCGGGCTTCCTCGCGCGCTACCTCGATGCGGCCAACCGCGCCCAGGCCGGCACGCCGCTGGCCGACCAGCCGGGCAAGGTCGTGAAGACCTACGAAGCCGAATTGCGTGAATGGCTCGCCGACAGGAACAACGGCCTGGGCTTCAGCGGCACGGCGGACGAGGCGCAGGCCTTCTTCGACGCATTGCCCGCCGAGCAGCAGCGCGTGTTCGCGCGGCAGGTGTACTTCGCCGAGCTGAAGGCCGGCGGGCGCGAGTACAACGACGCGGACGGCGCGCGCTACGGCAGCTACCTGCGTGGGCGCAACGCCATCGCGGCGCTGTTCCCCGAGGCCGACGCCGCCGGTCATGCCGTCAGCTACCGCGGCGGCATCACGATGTACGGCCCGTCCGGCGTCAACACGCTGTTCGGCGGCAATATCCAGATGCTGACGCCGGGCGGAATGCAGCTGTTCGGCATCGAGGGCAATGCGCCGGTGGCCAAGGGCGGCATCACGCCCGGGGTCATCACGCAAGGCAAGGGCGACATCTCGCTGTACTCGCTGGGCAGCATCCTGCTGGGCCAGAGCCGCATCATGACCACCTTCGGCGGGCACATCCTCGGATGGTCGGCCGAAGGCGACATCACGCCGGGCGCGGCTCCAAGACCACGGTGGTCTACACGCCGCCCAAGCGCGAATACGACCAGTGGGGCAACGTGACCCTGTCGTCGAACGTGCCGAGCACCGGCGCGGGCATTGCCACGCTGGCGCCGATTCCGGAAGTGCCGGCCGGCGACATCGACCTGATCGCGCCGCTGGGCACCATCGACGCGGGCGAGGCCGGCATCCGCGTGTCGGGCAATGTGAACCTGGCGGCGCTGCAGGTGGTCAATGCGGCCAACATCGCGGTCAAGGGCGAGTCGGTGGGCATCCCGACGATCGCGGCGGTGAACGTGGGCGCGCTCACCAACGCCAGCGCCGCCGCATCGCAGGCTGCGGTTGCCGCGCAGGACGTGCTGCAGCGCGAACGCGCGGCGACGCGGCAGAGCCTGCCCTCGGTGTTCACGGTGCGCGTGCTGGGCTTCGGCAACGAAGAAGCCGGCGCCTCGGCACCGGCCGAGCCGCGCGCCGTGGCCACCAAGGTCGGCTACGACGTGAACAGCCCGGTGCAGGTGCTGGGGCGCGGGGCGCTGCCCGAGGCGCAGAAGGCGAAGCTCACGGCGCGGGAGCGGCAGTTGCTGGGGCAGTGAGGGCGGGCGGCCCGTGGACGGTCGAGAAGCCGGCCGTCCACGGCTTCGCGCCGCGAGCGGTTAGACGAACTCGCCGAAGCTTGCGACCTGTTCGAGGTTCGGGTCCAGCGCGCGCTCCAGCCATAGCTCGTACCAGTCGAGGAAGGTGAGCGGCGCGCGAGTCCCGGGATGAAGAATTGGCGTTGCGGATGCGTGCTCGTAGCTGTGCCACCAGACCTGCCCCGCGGCAGGGCCGCGCAGCACCAGAAGGTTGTACATGCCGTCTCCCTCGTTGGCGAGGAAGGTCACGCCGCGGTGGATCTTGCCGATGTCGCTCGACCATTCCTCGTCGGAGTCCTCGGGCGCCGGCGCGCAGGGGTGCGCCGCGGTGAACGGGAAATCGGCGGCATGGTCGACGGCCGCGTCCTCGGCTTCCTTGGCCAGGGGGAACACGCCGAGCATCGGTCCGGCGCCGCCGTCGCTCACCTGGGTGATCCATTCGCGGTACTCGGGTGGCAGCCGGGTTCCCAGATGGTTCTCGAAGGTGGCGAGGGCATCGGGGTTCACCGGGGCCACGAGTTCGTAGCGATGCACGGCGGCCCCGTGGATCCTGCAGCGATACCCGACGACTTCGCGGTCACCGAGATCGACGATGGTTGTCTTCAAGTCGGCCGCCTTGAGGCGGTCGAGTTCCGAGCGGATCCTCGCGATCCGATGGGTGAGGGGATGGTCCATGCGGCATCCTAACGGTGGGGTATGCCTTGAAGTTTCGACAGCATCCGGCCGAGGTCCATCGAGCCCACTGCGAACGCAAGAGGGCCCGAGGGCAGGTGTCACCGTCCCCAGCGTGGCTTGCCATGCTCCGGCGCGGGCCACAGCCCGTGCGGCCGCACGAGCATGGTGAGGATCATGGCCAGCGAGATCAGCAAGGGGCGAAGGATGCCTGCGTCGAGCCGGCCGTCCGTCATGGTCTGCAACGGACCCGCGACGTAGCGAAGCGCTTCCGGCAAGGCGGTGAGCAGCAGCGCGCCGAGAATCACGCCGGGGAGGTGCCCGATGCCGCCGAAGACCACCATCGCGACGATGATCACCGACTCCTGCAGGCCGAAAGCTTCAGGCGAAATGAAGCCCTGAAAGGCACCGAACATCGCCCCGGAAACACCGCCGAAGCTGGCGCCGATTCCGAAGGCCAGCAGCTTCATGTTCCGGGCGTTGATGCCCATCGCCTGGGCCACGACCTCGTCGTCGCGGATGGCCATCCAGGCCCTGCCGATTCGCGAGTGCTGCAGGCGATGGCAGATCGTCACCGTGACCCACACAAGCGCCAGGAACAGGTAGTAGTACAGCGTGACCGAGGCGACCTGATAGGTGCCCAACACGAGGGGCTTGCCCAGGTCGAGGCCGAAGATGCTGATCGAGTCATTGGGCCCCATACCCTTGGCGCCGTTGGTGATGTTGACCGGATGGCTGAGGTTGCTGATGAGCAGCCGGACGATCTCGCCGAAGCCCAGCGTCACGATGGCCAGGTAGTCGCCCCGCAGTTTCAGCGTGGGCGCGCCGAAGAGCGTTCCCAGCAACGCGGCGAGCATGGCGCCGAGCGGTATCGTGATCCACCAGGGCGCATGCAGGCCCAGCGGGAACATCGCGGCAATCCACGCAAAGTGGTCGACCAGGTGGGGCGAGGTCAGCAGCGCGAACATGTAGGCGCCAATGGCATAGAACGCCACATAGCCAAGGTCCAGCAGGCCCGCATGGCCCACCACGACGTTCGCGCCCAGGGCCAGCATCACATACAGCAGGCAGGTGTCGGCAATTCGGACCCAGTGCGTGCCGGCCTGTTGCAGCAGCAGCGGCAGCACCAGGAGCGCAACGAGCAGCGCATATTTCAGGATCTTGCCCTTGCGGTCGATGCGGTATCGATCCGTGTCCTGGTGCGCGATCAGCAAGCCTGAGGTCTCCATTGCCGCGAATTCCTTTTTCGACCATCGCCTGTGGGAAGGCAACGGTAGACTGGCGCGAATAGCCAGGAAAGAGGCGACATGTCCGTTCGAAACGGAATGGAACGCCGCAATAGCGCAGGTATTTCCGGATGGACAAACTCAGCGGTCTGCTGGCCTTCGTGAAGGCCGCCGAACTCGGCAGCTTCGTCGCGGCAGGCCGCGCGCTGGAGCTGTCGGCGTCGGCCATCGGCAAAGGCGTTGCCCGCCTCGAACAGGAAATGGGCGTGCGCCTTCTGCAGCGAAGCACGCGCCGCATCCAGCTGACCGAAGAGGGTCGGCTGTTCCATGAGCGCTGCCGTCGCATACTCGATGACCTCGATGACGCGCAGGCGATGCTGTCGCACGCGAAAGAGGTGCCGCGCGGCCGGCTGCGCGTCAGCGCGCCGATCGTCGGCTATCACTTCCTCCTGCCCGTGATTCCGGATTTCGTCGCGCGCTACCCGGAGGTCGAACTCGACATCAATTTCACCGACCGCACCGTGGACCTGATCGACGAGGGCGTCGACGTTGCGATCCGCAGCGGCGACCCGCCCGATTCACGCCTTGTATCGAGGCCTCTGAATTCCTTTCGGCTGCTGCTTTGGGCATCCCCGGATTACCTGGCGCGCCGCGGCACACCGCGCGTGGCAAGCGATCTGGCGCAACACGCCACGGTCCGTTTTCGCCACCCCAATTCCGGCAAGTTGCTGGCGTGGCCGATGCTGCAATCCACCGCCGATGCCGAGACCCGGCTTCGCACGGTCCTCGCATGCAACAACATGGAAGCGGTGCTGGGCGCCACGTTGCGCGGGTTGGGTATCGCCTGCATGCCGGACTTCCTGGCGCGCGACATGCTCGCGGATGGCCGGCTTCTTACCGTGCTCGAAGAGCCGCTCAGTACCAGCGGCCAGTTCCGGGCGCTCTGGCCGTCGAGCCGGCACCTGTCACCCAAGGTCCGCGTTTTCGTCGATCACCTGTGCAAGCACTTGTCTGCTTCGGAACGCGCGCTCGCCAAGCCACAACATGCGTGAGGCGCTTCTGGCCGCGTGCTTTACATGAAGTTTTTATGACAAACGGCAGTCCGGCGGGCCGCATTCCGTCTTAGACGCAGAGCCTCCGCGATTGCCTTCATGCCCCCCGCCAACTTCTTCGTCCGCCTTTGCCTGCCGCTGCTTGCAGCATGGCTCCTGGCATCCACCACCGCCTTCGCGGACACCAGCAGCAGCATCAACAACATCCAGCCGCCCGAAGCCAACGCCAGCGGCGTCTTCCTCAACGAAGCCGGCGACGTGCTCACCGCGCGGCATGCCGTGTCGGGCTGCCATTCGCTCTTCGCCCTCAAGGGCGGCCACGTCTCGCAGGCCAGCGTGATCGCCGAGAGCCCGGAGCTCGATCTCGCGGTGCTGCGCACCACCCTCAAGCCTTACCTCAGCGCCACGCTCGCGCTCGGCGACGCCGCGCCCGCGCAAAGCGTCGGCGTGTTCACCGAGGCCTATGCGGTGCTGCAGAACCTGCCCAACCGCTCCGCCTTGCTCAGCAACGCCATGACCGTGCCCGGCGCCGAGGGCCTGCAGCTGCTCTCGGGCGTGAAGCCCGGCGCCAGTGGCAGCGCGGTGCTCGGAGCGACGGCCTGCTGCTGGGCGTGGTGGTGGAGCGCGTGGCCGCGGCGCCGCATGCGAGCGGCATGGTGCTGAGCCGCGCGGCCTCGGCCAGCGGCGTGACGGGCGCCACGCAGGTGCGCGCGGTGCCGGCGTCGCGGGTGCGGCAGTTCCTGGACCGTCACGGCATCGCCTTCGCAGCCAGCGACAGTCCCCAGTTGAGCCCGATGCAATCGCCCGCCGCACCGCGCGTCGACCCTGTCGGTCGGCGTGCTGTGCGGCTGAGCCTTCTTCCTTTCACGAACACCCATGAACGCTTCCGCCTCGAAAAACAAACCCCGCTGGGCTCGCCTGCGCCTGGCGCTCGGCTGGCTCGGCCTGGGCATCGCCAGCGCCACCGTGCCCATCGCCGCCCCGGCGCAGACGCAGCAGCAGGTGCCGCAGCACTGGATCAGCTATGCCAACCTGGCCGGCAACCAGCTGCAGTCGTCGCTGAGCGACCCCGCCAACGAAACCGTGGTACGCCTGCACGCATGGATGCAGGAGCGCATGCTCAAGGAAGGCCAGACGGCGCCGCCGGCACCGGTGGTCGTGCGCGTGTGGGTCGCGCCCAACGGCAAAGTCGAGCGCGTGGCCTTTGACTCGCTGGGCAATGCACAGGCCGATGCCGACTTGCGCTCGCTGCTGACCGCGCAGCCGCTGGCCGAAGCGCCGCCGCGCGACATGCGCCAGCCGATGGTGCTGCAGCTGACCTTGAGCTTCGTCACCAACACCTGAGATGAGGCCACGGCTCAAACCTTTTTCAAGGCGTGACCAATCCGCGCGCCCGTCGATCCAAGGATGCGACGACCGCGCCCACCGTGCACAGGGCATCGGGTGCTCCCCGCAGCGAAATAAAGGAGGAGGGCGAAGCGGGGGACATTCGCGGAGGGGAGTACCCGGTGTCCTGTGCACCCGCCCTGAAGGCAACAGAACTGAGATGAAAAGAAGCGCGCGCTCCTTGCTGGTAACGGCGGTGGTCATCGCAGGCCTCGCACAAGCCCTGCCGCTGCAGGCCGCCATGCCCTGGCCGGCCTCGGGCCTGTCGCAGCTCGTGAAAGCCTACGGCCCCGCCGTGGTCCACATCGGCGTGGAGCGCCCCTCGGCCCCGGCGCGCCGCTTCAGCGACCGCTGGCTGCTGCGCGTGCCCGGCACGCCGCCGCAGCAGGCGGAGGCCGACGAGAGCAGCCTGGGCACCGGCTTCCTCGTGAGCGACGACGGGCTCATCCTCACCAACGCGCACGTCGTCGCGCGCGGCACCCAGATCAACGTCAAGCTGCCCGACCGCCGCGAATTCAAGGCCCGCCTCATCGGCCTCGACGCCGTGGCCGACGTGGCGCTGCTCAAGATCGACGCCACCGGCCTGCCCACGGTCCGCATCGGCGAGCCGTCGAGCGTGGAGCCCGGCGACGGCGTGGTGGCCATCGGCTCGCCCTACGGCTTCGGCAATTCCGTCACCGCCGGCATCGTCAGCGCCAAGGGGCGGTTGCTGCCGGGCGCGAGTACATGCAGTTCCTGCAGACCGACGTGCCGATCAACCCCGGCAACTCGGGCGGCCCGCTGTTCAACCTGCGCGGCGAAGTCATCGGCATCAACTCGCGCATCTACAGCAAGAGCGGCGGCTACCAGGGCCTGTCGTTCGCGATTCCCATCGACGCGGCCATGCGCATCAAGGACCAGCTGCTGTCGACCGGCACCGTCACGCGCGGGCGCATCGGCGTGTCGGTGCAGGAGGTGGGGCAGGCGCTGGCCGACACCTTCCGGTTGCCGCGTCCGGCCGGCGCGCTGGTCAACTACGTGGAGCCGCGCGGCGCGGCCGACAAGGGCGGGCTCAAGCCGGGCGACGTGATCGTGTCGGTGCAGGGGCGCGAGGTGGTGCAGGCGGCCGACGCGCTGGGCTTCATTGCCGAGCAGACGCCGGGCGACAGCATCCGCCTGCGCGTGTGGCGCGACCGCGCCGAGCAGATGCTCGAAGTGCGCGTGGACGGCTTCGACACGCCGCGCCTGCAGGCCGACGCGGCCGATGCGCCCTCGG